>CALXPU010000001.1 GCA_944390455.1 uncultured Alphaproteobacteria bacterium
GGAGCGGGCAATGGGATTCGGACCCACGACATCAACCTTGGCAAGGTTGCGCTCTACCCCTGAGCTATACCCGCATCACTTAACAGGTGCTTTTTATAACATACTTTTCTTTTTATGCAAGAAAAAAATTACAACTTTTTCCATTTTTTTATCAACCTTCTGTTTTTACTAAAATAAAATTTTATTTTTTATACATTTTTTCTAATTTTCTTTAATAAATTATATATATTTTCTATGCTATTAATATTTATCGTCTAGTTGTTTTGAGGAAGTACCATGAAAAAAGTTACTATAAAAGAATCTAAAAATATTCGTTTTGAAAAAGAAGCCAAAGCGCTTAAAAAGAATTTGGAAAAGAGAAAAAAGCAAGAGGCCGAATTAAAACTTCAGAAAACAAATTCTCAAACGAATCAATCTAACAATTAATGCATTAGTGAGGAGCTTAGATTATGGATAAAATTAAAATCATTGGCGGCAATTCCCTTCATGGTAAAATTTATATCAGTGGTGCAAAAAATGCCGCACTTCCTCTTATTTGCGCTTCACTTCTTACAAGCGATTCTGTTACAATTAAAAATGTTCCTCAGCTTTCAGATATAACCTTTTTGAATGGTCTTCTTAAATATTTAGGAATGAGCATCTCTGAAAAACAAGAAGTTTTTGAACAGCATCAATCTACCACCTATACATATCAAGCGAATCAAATTACAGAACTTACAGCACCTTACGATTTTGTTAGAAAAATGAGAGCATCTTATTATGTTTTAGGTCCGTTACTCGCACGATTTAAACACGCTGAGTTATCTCTTCCTGGAGGGTGTGCAATTGGAGCCAGACCGATTGATATTCATTTGTCTTCTCTTGAACAAATGGGAGCTAAAATTGAAATTAAAAATGGATATGTTATTGCAGATGCGCCCAACGGCCTTACTGGAGCTCATATAATATTTAGTAAAGCATCTGTTGGCGCTACTTGTAATATCCTCATGGCTGCAACACTTGCTTCAGGTATTACTAAAATTGAGAATGCGGCAAAAGAACCAGAGATTGCTAATCTTATAGATTTGCTTAATGCTATGGGGGCTAAAATTGAAGGTAAAGATACATCAATTTTAACTATTGAAGGAGTTGAAAAACTTCACACGGCGGAAATTGCCGTTATTTCAGATAGAATTGAAGCCGGTTCATATGCTATTGCAGCTGCAATAACTCATGGAAAAATAGAATTAGTCAATGCACGAGCAGATTTTCTTCAACAACCTTTGCGTGTTTTGGAAAAGATGGGGGTAGATGTTTCTGTCAATGATAATTCCATAACCATTGATGGTATCAATAAAACTATTGTAGGAGAAGATATTTATACAGATTATTACCCTGGATTTCCTACCGATTTACAGGCTCAATTTATGGCTTTGATGACGGTTGCCGAGGGAGCCTCTCTTGTAACTGAAAGTATATGGGAAAATCGGTTTATGCATGTTCCGGAATTGTGCCGTATGGGTGCTAACATTAACATTCACGGGCACGCATCCGCCATTGTGCGCGGCGTTAAGAAACTTTCAGGAGCTCCTGTTATGGCAACAGACTTAAGAGCTTCTTTTGCTCTCATTCTTGCAGGCTTAGTTGCTGAGGGAGAAACAACCGTTAATCGTGTTTATCACCTTGACAGAGGTTACGAAAAGCTTGAAGAAAAACTTAAAGCTGTGGGTGCGAATATTGAACGTATTAAAGAGAGTGATTAATTCTTCCTGGGAATAAAATTCCTCTTAATCTCTTCAAATTACGGCAAGATTTTCTTTCTTCTCTATTATATGCAGAAAAGGTGTTATATGCCTTATATGCTTCCTCTAGCGCTTTATCTAATTTTTCTCCATGGCGCATGATATTGCTTATTCCTAAGATCGTCCAAGAAAGCCATGCGTCATTTATCAACATTTGAGTCCTACGTTTTGCTGACTTAAACTCTTTTGTTTGTTGGAGAATAGCTAGCCCTTTACGATTTTCCGTCATTACTTTTCTAGACTTAGCCAAGCTATCTGTTCTATTCCGATAATTATACAATGGCGATTTAATTATAGATATAAGAGGATTAGCTAAAAAAGCACGATATATGAAAACATCGTCTTCTCCGCAATTTATCCCTAAAGGAAACGTAAATTTATGTTCTTCAATAAAATTTTTACGGAAAACTTGCCCCCTTACTCCAGTTCCTGAGTAAAACAAATCGCTATATGCATCTTTTCCGTAAAAAGGAGAAAATAAAGATAGATTATCCAATTTAGAAATAGGAAACTTTGCTTCTTGCTCTTGATTTGCAACTTCCTCTCCTCTGGTATTTTTTATCCATTCTTTATCGTATACATCATAGTACGCAGTCAGCAGAATATCTGGCGAATCTTTTTTTAATTGCTTTAGAATTTGTTCAAAAGCATCTTCCTCCAACCAATCATCACTATCCACAAAAATTATATAATCTCCTTGTGCCTCAGAAATCCCCCTATTTCTGCTTGCTGACACCCCCTGATTTTTTTGCGTAATTATTTTGATATTAGAATATTTTTTAGCATATTGCTGGAGTATATTTAGGCTTTTATCTGTTGAACCATCATTAATTGCAATTATTTCAAATTTTCCATCTTGATTTACGATACTGTCTAAACATTGCGCTAAATATTTTTCTGCATTATATACTGGCACAATGACGCTAAGAGTTATTTGCTGCATTTTGACTATTCCAAATATTATCAGAATCGCCACACAAATACATCCATAAAATAATTTTGTTTTCAGTTCTTTCATCTGAATTTCCTATAATCGTTCCTTTTATATAAGCTTAGCTTATAAAAGAATGATTGCAAGTAACTTTCACTATATAATTTTTAATTGTTTATAGAGAGGACGATCCGTCCTTATATTTAAATAACTGCATTTTATTCGTTTACAAAAATTTTCCATTTCTTTTCGTTTTTGTAAAAAATGCTGATAATAGGCATCTTTAAATCCATTAGAGAAAGTTTCAAATGTTACTTTTTCTCCGCTGTATTCGGCCATGTATCTTCCATCTAGCGGAGCGTATTCTTCTATTACATCATACACATTTATACAATATAGCTGGGAACGTCGACTTAAAGCCACGAGTGTTCGTTTTGCCGTATCACTTATGTTATTATAATCGCTTATGACAAAAATCATAGCTTTCCCTTTTGTACTGTATTGCAAAATCTTTAGTGTTTCCGACAAATCTTTTAGTTCATCTGTATTATATTTACGAGACAACACCGCCGTACTTGTTTCAGATACCGCATTAAAAATTGCCATCAGATTTTTCTGATTATTTTGAGGTTTAAACATTTTAGTTTCGTATCCATCAAACAAAATCAATCCAAATCTATCTTTGTTTGCCAGACTTTGCCACCCTAATAGTGCCGCCAATTTAGACGCGGACACAGATTTTAATTCATTTTTTGTTCCAAAAAGCATATACGGAGATAAATCCAAAACAACATAGACTTCTCTGTCTTTTTCCTCAGAAAAGACTTTCGTATATGTATCTCCTTTTCGAGCGGTCACTCGCCAATCTATATCTCTAACGTCATCTCCGTAACCATAGCTCCTGACTTCCTCAAGTTCCATTCCTCGTCCTTTAAAGGCTGAGCGAATATCCCCTGCTTGGTATGAAGTTATATTATTGTGACGTTGTTTTATATATGGAAGAAATTTGCGTTGCGCGATGAGTTCATCTACACCAACGCTCAATCCTTGCATGCTATTTATTTTTTCTTCCCGTCTAAAAAACATTTAAATACACCATTTAAATACATTGTTTTAAGGAAGTGGCACCATCTTTAAAATATTGGAAATAATATCGTCGCTTCTTAATCCTTCCGCCTGCGCTTCAAAGCTTAATATAATACGATGTCTTAAAACATCATACACAACATCATGAATATCCTCAGGAATAACGAAATCACGCCCTTTTAACCATGCATTTATTTTTGCGCATTTATCTAACGCTATTGTGGCACGAGGACTAGCTCCATACAGTATCTTCTCTTTTAACGCTGTGTCATATTTTTCCGGATGTCTGGTGGCCATTATTAATTGTACCAAATAATTCTCCAAATTATCGTTCATATAAACAGAGAGTACTGTTTTTCTAGCCTCCAAAACATCTTCTATTTTAATTTTTCCAGCACTACCAAAAAATTCTTTTTCAGCTGTCTGCTCTTCATTTTTCCCTTGTTGTTCTGCGCGCACAAGTCTTAATATTTTATGCTCTGTTTCAGCATCTGGCTGATCAATCTTTATATACATTAAAAAGCGGTCTAACTGAGCTTCAGGCAAGTTATATGTTCCCTCTTGTTCAATCGGGTTTTGAGTTGCCAAAACCATAAACAATGGCGGTAGCACATATTGTTTACCGCCTACGCTTACCTGACGCTCCGCCATAGCCTCCAACAAAGCGGATTGTACCTTTGCCGGAGCACGGTTAATTTCGTCCGCTAATACCAAATTTGCAAAAACAGGACCTTTGCGAAATTCAAATTCGCCTTTTTCTGCCACATAAATATCACTTCCCGTTATATCCGATGGTAGCAAATCCGGTGTAAATTGAATACGGTTATAATGAGCTTGTATACAATCTGCCAAAGTTTTTATGGCTTTTGTTTTTGCCAACCCTGGTGCACCTTCGAGTAGTGCATGTCCATCCGCTAATAGTGTAATTATGAGTTTTTTCACTAATTCTTGCTGCCCAACAATTCTACTGTCCAGATAATTTTGTAAAGCGACGATTTTCTCCCTAATTTCGCTCATTATACCCTCTCTGTTTTATTTCTGTTCTAAAAAATCACAAAAAACTTTTAATTCTAAATTTATCTTGTATAACTCTCTATATAAGATTTTGATTAACAAAAAACAAGAAATTTTGCAAGATGAGTAACATTTTTGATTTTGACGAGAATGATGATAGTTCCCAACCTATCACCTATGATAATATTAGTGCGCTTAAGCCGACTTGTGCTTTTTTGAACAATTTAAATCCAGAGCAATTACAAGCTGTACAAAAAACAGAAGGACCTTTGTTGGTTTTGGCGGGAGCCGGAACAGGTAAAACTAAAGTATTAACAACACGCCTAGCTTATATCTTGCAAAATAATTTCGCTCATCCTTGGAACTGTTTAGTAGTTACTTTTACTAATCGTGCCGCTAATGAAATGAAAGAACGTGTCAGAGGATTTATCGGAGACGCAGTAAATTCTGTTTGGCTAGGCACTTTCCACAGTATTTGCGTTAAAATATTAAGAAAATATCCCGAACTCGCCGGTCTGAAGGCAAATTTCACTATTTTAGGGGAAGATGATCAAAAACGTGTTATTAAAAAAGTATTACAAGAAAACTCTATTGATGAAAAACAGTACCCACCGCAATCTGTTCTAGAAAAAATCTCTCGTTTTAAAGATAAAGGTTACACTATTGAAAAAATTGCAAATGACTGCAAAAATAATATAACAGTATTCATTTACAAAGAATATCAGAAAAAACTTGTTGAAATGAACTGCGTAGATTTCGGAGATATTCTTTTGTATGTTCTGGATATGTTATTAAAAAATCCAACTGTATTGCAAGAATATCAGCAACGTTTCAAATATATTATGGTTGATGAGTATCAAGATACAAACGTTACTCAGTATTTATTATTGCGTCTGCTTTCTCAGCTTCATAGAAATATTTGCTGCGTCGGAGATGACGACCAATCCATTTATTCTTGGCGTGGCGCAGAAATTGAAAATATTTTAAAATTTACAGAAGACTTTCCTGAAGCGACAACCATTCGACTAGAACGAAACTATCGTTCAATAGCAAATATTCTTAACGCTGCATCCGCCGTTATTAGCCATAACACAAAGCGCTTAGGAAAGACCTTAAAAGTTGCGGAACACAGTCCTGTCTCAGATTGTTCTAATGAAAAAATTAAAGTTGTCAGTACATACAGCGGAGACGATGAGGCAAAATATATCACGCAAGAGATTCAACGCTTAAAATACAAAGGAATCGCTTATGACGAAATGGCGGTTTTAGTTAGAACTGCATCTCAAACACGTGCCTTTGAAGAGAGCTTTATTAAAGAATCTCTCCCATATAAAGTCGTCGGAGGTTTAAAATTCTATGAGCGTGCTGAAATTAGAGATTTATTGGCTTATTTTCGTCTTGTTCTGCAACCTAGTGACGATTTAGCCTTTGAGCGCATCATCAACAAACCGGCTCGTGGTATTGGTGAAAAAACTGTAGATAAATTCCGCGAAAGAGCAAAAACACATGATTGCTCCTTATATCAAGCAATGATTGATTTGATGGCTGAAGGTTCTTTTTCAGGAAAGACCTTACACGCTCTTGATGCTTTTGTAACGCATGTTAATGAGTGGCGTCGTATATTACCAGCTGTTTCATTAAGTGATTTTGCTGAACAAATTGCTGATGAATCTGGATATTTTGCCATGCTTGAGCAAGATAAATCCGTTGAAGCTCCGGGAAGAATTGAAAACATTAAAGAGCTCATTAACGTTATGAGTGATACTGAAAATTATCCAAACCTTTCTGAATTCTTAGAACACGTTAGCCTAGTGATTGATAATGAATATGGCGACAATTCCAATAAAATCATTATTTCAACCTTACACGCAGCAAAAGGTCTTGAGTTTGATGCTGTATTTTTACCAGGATGGGAAGAAGGTATTTTTCCTCATCAGAAGTGTCTTGATGGAGATGATGGAGGCATTGAGGAAGAACGCCGTTTGGCCTATGTTGCTATTACACGTGCAAAAAAACTTTTATATATAACTATGGCCTTTAATCGTAAATTATATGGACAATGGCAAAGCAATCTTCCATCTCGGTTCTTAAACGAATTACCACCAACTTGTATTGATCTTATCAATAATACGGGGTATGGCGCTGTATCTAAGACCAAACCAGCTTCCGATAGTTCATATTCTTACGCAAAATCTGCTTATAGCAGTAACAAATATTCGGATAGTTATCGTTCATCTTATTCAGACAATTATTCATCTTCTTATTCTAAAAAAGAGAAGCATGGTTTCTTTGATAGTTATGAAAGTGCTGCTTATGATGAATACGACGATGATAATTCATACAAGACAAAGTATAAAAGCGATTATTTTTATCAAACTAAAAAGGTTTCGCCTTTGGTTGGCAAGAAAGTACGCCACACTACTTTTGGTAATGGGAAAATTGTTGATGTTGACGGAAACAAATGTGAAGTATTTTTTGATAATTTCGGTAAAAAGAAAATTATGAAAAGCTTTTTGGAAATACTTTAATACAGCTTCTATCCTTTATTTTTCTCAAATTACTTTTTCTGCCTAAATGAGAAATATTTGTGCACGAAAAAGGTCAAAACAGTAATAATAACGATACAGCACAATTGTGCTACCGCTTTATCTAAATTAGGAACTTCTTGAAGAATATTCTGTGGAGATAAATTTTCTTGTACACGGATTACACTAACAAAGAAAGCCAAAAGTCCGGTATTTATAAAATACAAAACAATATATGACGAAAAAGCTTTTAAATATTCTTGTTTGAAATCTCCATGACTTTGAAACACATAATAACGCATCGTGACAATGGATATATTAATATTAATGATATTCATCAGCAATAAAGATATTTGTTCACGACCTTGAGTTATATACAAAAAGAGATAATACAAAACAAAGGATGTAGTTGTATTAAAGCCCCCGACTAGCAAAAAACGTATTTTTTGATTTATTTTAAACCATATATTTTCTAAATATTTATAAGTTTTAATCATCGTTTATACCTTTCAGGCAATTTTTATCCAGAGTAGCCAACAACTCTATCTCTCTTGTTTTTGATATTATATTTTTATCGGAAAGAATATCTATATTTTGTTTATCAACATCCGGCATTCCAGGGTGCATCATAATTTCAATCCCATTATATTTTTCTGGAACTTTAATTTTCTTCAAAACTTCAGCATTCATATTCCCTGTATATATAATACTAAAAAAGTAAATATCTGACTTAGCTTTTGCTATAAAACGCAAAAATGTTAGAATTGTATATTTAATAATTCCACCATTCTTTATTCCACCTATTTCATGCTGATCTTTCCATGTTTTGAAAATATTTTCATTAATTACTCTCAATTTTTTGATTGCATATTTTTTCTGCAATCTCACCATAATCTTATATATCATTGGAATCATTTGAATATGACGGTGTCCATCAATGTGAGAAAGTGCAATATCATTATTTAGTGCGGCTTTAATTTGCGCCTCAATTTCTCTCCAAATTTGAAGCTTCATTCTTTTTAAATACATTGTTCTACACACAAGTTTCATAAAACCACAACAAAACTTTCCTTTTGAATTTACAAGATTTTTAACTTTATTAGGCAGACACAAAGAATTACCATTTGTTAAATTTACATGCACACCGATACTTACATGGTTCATTTTCTTACTCAATTGTATTGCCTCTTCCGTTCCGGATTGGTTCATCATAATACTTGTTGAATTCACTATCCCTTCTGTACAGCCTTTATAAATAGCCATATTTACACCATGACTAAAACCAAAGTCATCAGCATTAACATAGACTTTTTTCATTTTTTATCCCTCTGAGATTTAAATACATCGTTTTTAGTGGATGCAACAATATAATCTGCCATGTAAAGAGGGCGTTTCTTTACCTCCATATGGATTTTTCCAATATACTCTCCAATAATTCCCAAAGCCAAAAGAATAACAGACCCTAGAAAAGACATTGTTACCATAATTGTTGCATAACCAGGTGTTCTATGCTGAATTATGTAGTATTCAATAATTACATAAGCACCGAGCACAATTGAAATAAACGCGCCTAAAAGTCCAAGGTAGGTTGCTAAGCGAAGAGGCCTTACAGAAAATTGAATAATACTATCCATAGCCAGGGCACAACTTTTAAATACACCGTATTTAGAATTTCCACTAAATCGTTTAGGTGCCACAAAATCAATAGTTTTAACCCTATCGGTTGGCATTATCCAACTCAACAAACCTCTGAACAGTCTATCATGCTCATTAAAACCTTTTAAAAAATCTACATAACGCCTATCCAGCAAACGAAAGTCTGGACTTTTGGAAGGAATTTTAGTATCTGATAACCAATTTAGAATTTTATAAAACATTGTTGAGAAAAATTTATATATACATCCCGTTCCTAAATTATCTAGTCTTCGGCTCAAAACAATTTCTGCTCCATTAGCCCAAAAATCTATCATTTGCGGAATATATACCGGCGGATGTTGCAAATCCGCATCCATAAAAATAACAGCGTCGCCCAAAGCATGATCCATTCCCGCAGTCATTGCAATTTCATGACCAAAGTTTCTTTTTAGATTTACAATTTTCACGTCTTTGTCTTGTTTTTGGAGCTGTTTTATTTTTTTCAATGTATTATCGCTAGAGCCATCGTTTACAAAAACATACTCAAATTGATATTTTGCACCAAGATTTTTATTTTGTTTCGTATTTACAATTAGTTCTTTATATAATTCAGCAACATTCCCCTCTTCATTATAGGCGGAAATAACGATACTTATAATCTTTTTAGACATTTTACTCTCCTTCTATAAATCCGTAATAATAACGCTTTTCTCTTGTTTTTCCAAATACATTACTAAATTTAAATTTCATAGTCTGAGGCTTGGATACTTTGGTATAGTTTTCTGTATATTTTTTATATTCTTTCAAACTCTCAGCAAAAACTATCCCTCCATGAGCCTTTATATCTGTTTCGTCAAACCATGGATTTCTATGTGGCTCACCCCAAATTATTGGCTTGGGTTTATCTGCGCTCTCTAATGCCAAAACGCTCGACAACCAAACATCACCAAAAACATAATTTAATCTATCACCATGATATTGATACCACTTTCTAGTAAAACTTTTAGCAAATTGCTCTCCGTTAAGATTGTATTTTGGACTATTGCTAAATAAAACACTTAAACTATAAGCCATCCCCATTAAAATCATCAAAAGATAGCAGGCTTTTTGCATTTTAACATATACACTTTCCGCTATATCCTCTCGAACTCCTGAAAAAAGAATAACTCCCAGCAAATACAACAAAGGAAATCCCCACATACTTTTTATAGGAGTTCCACTTATCAAACCGCAGATGACTATAAAAATTATCGGACAAATTCCAGCATAAAATAAAAACTTATTTTGAAACGTTTGAATATTTAATTGGTATTTAATTCTATGTCTTAAAAATAATACAAAAAGCAAAACACTTCCCAAACTATAGAAAAACAAGGAAGCTAAAAATTTTGATGGATAAACAAAATGGTCTGTCCAACTTGCTAAAACATCTTTTCCACCTCTTGTTGAAAAATATTCAAAAACAAAAAAGTCATGTTCATACAACCAATATATGTGAGGAATAATTATCAGCACAAAAACAAATAATCCAACATATGCTTTATATGATTTCAAACATTTCCTTCCCTCTTCTGTCAGTATCATAAGCAAAGAAAATCCTAATAACTGCAAGCCGCCTGTATATTTATTCAGTATATTTAATCCACATGATATTGCTGCCAATACCCACCATTTTAATTTATCTTCAGTTATTGCTAAATAGAAATAATAGGCACATATCGGCCATATGGCCAATGATAAGACATTTACATTATATTCTGGCGAGCAGTATCCATAAAAGACACAACCTTCTAAAATCATAACCGATAAAACAGCTGTCTTTTGCTGATTTAATATTTTTAAAGCTAATTTATATAAATAAATAAAACCAACGAGCACGCATATTTGACTTAAAAAATACACTGCTTTAACATTTTCTGAAAATAAAAGATATATTCCGTATGCAGGAAACCCTGAAAGTGGCGGATGTTTATTTGTTCCCAATACACAGTATTTCCCCCACCATATAGCCTCTAAACTATCCATAGGAGCACCTATTCGTAATAGAGGCAAAATACTCCATACGCATATATGAATAAAACAAAATACTATTAAAGGGTGTTCTTTGATTATATTATTTATTTTCAATTTTCCTCCTGATTTTTCTTAATTTAGTTTATTAGATATTATAAAACTCTATTTAGCAAGCTTAATCGCCTGTTTTTAGCATCCATTCTTATGAGTTTTGAAAAATTTAAACTTGAAAAAAATCTCAGTAGTGCTAGTAATTTATGGTATTTTAAAAGGAGATTACTTATGGCTGTTGATAACGATACTGTTAGAAGAATTGCTTTTTTGGCAAGACTTAAAGTTGAACCGGAAAAGCTTGAGGACACAAAATCTGAATTTAATAAAATTTTAGAGTGGGTTGAAGAATTAGGTGAAGTTAATACCGATAATGTAGAACCGCTCGTTTCCGTTAATAATGAAGCTTTATCTTTGAGAGCAGATGAAGTTAGTGAGGGACATATCAGTCAAGAAATCCTAAAGAATGCCCCCGCGCAGGAATTTGGTTATTTTGTCGTACCGAAAGTTGTGGAGTAATATAATGAGCGATTTAACAGATTTAACAATTGCAGAAAGTTTATCTAAATTAAAAACAAAAGAAATTTCTCCGGTTGAATTAACGCAAGCCTATATCAAAAAGCTTGATGATAATAGTAAATACAATGCTTATGTAACTTTAAACGCCGATGAGGCCTTGAAAGCAGCCCAAGAATCCGAAAAACATTACAACAATAATACAAATCGTAGTTTAGAGGGTATTCCTTTAGGGATAAAAGACCTTTTTTGTACAAAAGGTATTAAAACAACAGCTTGCTCTCATATTTTGGATAACTTTGTTCCTCAATACGAATCAACGGTCACTCAAAAGCTTTTGGATTGTGGTGCTTTGTTCCTTGGCAAATTGAATATGGATGAATTTGCAATGGGCGGAAGTAATGAAACCAGTTATTTTGGTCCTGTTGTTAACCCTTGGAGTAAAAATACACCATTAGTTGCCGGTGGTTCTTCCGGTGGTTCTGCAGCTGCGGTTGCGGCTAAGATGTGTGCTGCGGCCACTGCTACCGATACCGGTGGTTCAATCCGCGAACCTTCGGCTTTCTGCGGCGTTACTGGTATTAAACCAACATATGGCAGATGTTCTCGTTATGGCATTATGGCTTTTGCATCATCTCTTGATCAGGCGGGACCTATATGTAAAGACGTTACTGACTGCGCACTTATGTTAAATGCTATGGCTGGCTATGATGCAAAAGATTCTACTTCTTCTAAAAATGAAGTTCCTGATTTTTCATCATTTATCGGTCAAGATGTCAAAGGATTAAAAATAGGTGTTCCAACAGAATATAGACCCGATGGACTTAATTCTGAGGTTGCTGCTTATTGGGATAAAGCTGCGCAAATTCTTAAAGACTGCGGAGCAGAAATTGTTAATATCAGCCTTCCTCATACAAAATATGCTTTACCGACGTATTATGTTATTGCTCCGGCGGAAGCTTCTTCTAACCTTGCCAGATATGATGGCGTCCGCTATGGCTTGAGAGTTAGCGGTAATGGTCTTGATGAACAGTATATCAACACAAGAACCTCTGGTTTTGGTGCTGAAGTAAAACGTCGTATTCTTATCGGTACTTATGTTTTATCTGCCGGTTACTATGATGCTTATTATCTTAAAGCACAGAAAGTTCGTCGCTTAGTAAAAAATGATTTTGATGAAGCATTTAAAAAGTGCGATGTTATTTTAACTCCCACTTCACCTGTTGAACCTTTCGCTATTGGTGATAAAAAAATGTTGGAGAATCCCATTAATATGTATCTCAATGATATTTTCACAGTTTCTGTTAACTTGGCAGGCTTGCCGGCAATGAGCTTACCTATTGGATTGTCTCAAAATGGTTTACCTTTGGGAATGCAATTAATCGGGCGTGCTTTTGACGAAGCAACCATTTTTAAAACCGCTTATCAGCTTGAACGTGGCGCTAATTTTGTTAGGATGTAAAGACAATGTCAGAATATGTAATTGAAACAGAAAAAGGAAAATGGGAAATTATTTGCGGATTGGAAATCCACTGTCAAATTATCTCTAAATCTAAAATTTTTAGTGGCGCATCTACAGAATTTGGTGACGATGTTAATGAAAACGTGTCTTTTGTAGACGCAGGTATGCCCGGGATGTTACCTACTCTAAATCAAGAATGCGTTCATCAAGCCATTAAAACAGGTTTAGGATTAAATGCTGTAATTAATAAATATTCTGAATTTTCACGCAAAAATTATTTCTATGCTGATCTACCGCAAGGATACCAGATTACACAGTTCCAATATCCTATTGTTGGGGAAGGTTTTATTGATATTGATTTGGATGGTGGTATTACCAAAAGAATCCGTATTGAAAGAATGCATATTGAACAAGATGCTGGCAAATCTATTCATGATATTGATCCGCACAAAAGTTTTATTGACTTGAATCGTGCTGGCGTGGGTTTGATGGAAATCGTTACAAAACCTGATTTTCGTGCTCCGGAAGAAGCTGGTGCTTTTTTACGTAAATTACGTTCTATTTTGCGTTATCTCGGCACTTGCGATGGAAACATGGACGAAGGTTCTATGCGATGCGATGTTAATGTTTCTGTTCGCCCGTTAGGCTCTGATGAATACAGAACTCGTTGTGAAATGAAAAATGTTAACAGTGTAAAATTTGTTATGCAGGCTATTGAAATTGAAGCTCGCCGCCATATTGAAGTTTATGAAAATGGTGGAGAAATTTGTCAGGAAACTCGTCAGTTTGATCCTGTTGCTCTAACAACAAAAGTTATGCGTAAAAAAGAATTTGCGCACGATTATCGTTATTTCCCTGAACCTGATTTACCTCCTTTGATATTAGGTGATGAGTTAATTAACAAGATTAAAACAGAATTGGTTGAACTTCCTGATGCTAAAAAATCTCGTTTTGTTAAAGAGCTCGGTTTAACTCCTTATGATGCTATGGTTATCTGCGAAAATAAAGAAGTTGCTGATTTCTTTGAAAAAGCTGCAACAGGTAGAGATGCCAAAAAGGTGGCTAACTGGTTAATGGGAGATTTTTTTGCAATGCTTAAAAAGAAGAATCTTGAAATTTCTCACTCCCCTGTTTCTGCAGAAAATCTTGGTAAATTAGTCGATCTTATTACCAAAGATGTTATTTCCGGTAAAATTGCAAAAGATGTTTTTGAAATTATGGCTGAAACATCTGAAGATCCTGAAAAAATTGTTGAAGAAAAAGGATTAAAACAAGTTACCGATACTTCTGCTATTGAAGCCATTATTGATGCTGTTATTGCCTCAAATCCAGATAATGTTGCAAGTTACAAAGCCGGAAAAGTTAACTTATTGGGATGGTTTGTTGGACAGGTAATTAAACAATCTCAAGGCAAAGCAAACCCTGCTTTGGTTAACAAGCTTCTTAAAGAGAAATTATAATTATAGCCCTAAATTTTTACTTTGTTATAAAGCTGTCTAGTCTCTAGGCAGCTTTATAAACATAGACATTAGTTTTATATCCTCTTTATTTTGCCAAAATGATTTTTATATTGTCCATATGTAGCAAAAGGAGATAGATATGAGTAAGGTTAACATTGTAAATTTTGTCGTTTATGATCTTGCCAGCTGTTTTAATTTTGCTGAAAATCATGAATTAGACAGAGAAATTGTTGGGCTTGTTGCTGATTATTGGAATAGAAAACATTTTGTTTCTGGTGATAAGAATCTTAAATTTAATCATAACAATGATATTCGGCAAAAATTTATGATTTAGAATCTAGTTTTACACTTTTTTTATAATCGTTCCCATAGCTTTTTATGGCGTTTTATTTATTCTCTTGTTATCCAAATAGCTTTTTCTATTGGAGTTCTTAAACTAATTAATTGGGTTTCTCTCTAATAAATGCGTTACTCTTTCGCTTTTTTATAACTAGTTTTATCTCAACAAAAAAAGGCTCCTTAAAATTCAAGGAGCCTTTTTCTTTATTCTACTTTTTAACCAATCGTTCCAAAGTAGTTTTCTTCTTCTTGATGATGTACTGCACGCAAATCAAATAAATTCAAAATTGCAGCCGATACATAAATTGAAGAATATGTTCCAATGATTAATCCTGAAAGGATTGTAAATGAAAAGCTTTCAAGAGCATCTCCACCCCACAAAAACAGAGGAATAACAGCTATTAATGTTGTTACACCCGTCAAAATAGTACGGGAGAAAATATCATTTACACTTTTGTTAATCAGTTCTTCTTGCGGCATTTTACGATATTTTTTCAAATTTTCACGAATTCTATCGTATGTTACCACCTTATCATTCACAGAATAACCAACTAATGTTAGAATTGCAGCAATAGTTGTTAAGCTGAAATCATATCTGAAAAATGAAAGCAATCCTACAACTATTATGGTATCATGGAACAAACCTAACAGTGCACCAACAGCAAACTGCCATTCAAATCTAACCCAGATATAAATAGCGATAGCCAATATGGCCAAAATAGAAGCTACTGTTCCGGCTATTTTTAGTTCGTCACCAACTTGAGGACCGACTGTTTCAACACGACGGTATTCATAATCATTACCAAGAATTTCTCTGATTTCGGCCACAGCTTTGCGTTGAGCAACTTCATCCGCATTATCAGCCTGAGCTCTAATCATTAATTCTTTTCCTTCGGTTCCTATTGTTTGAAGATTTAATTCATCCAACTTTACAACACTTAATTTAGAACGAATTTCTTCTATATTAATAGGTTGTTCCGATTTGATTTCCATTAAAACACCACCTGAAAAATCAATACCGAAGTTAAAACTTTTCAGATAAATACTAGCTATTGATAATATCACCAGAATAGACGACAGTATGTATGTAAAATACCGCGCTTTCATGAAGTTGATATTTGTATCTTTTATTATCCATTTTAACATTGTCATTTTTCTATTCCTTTTTTACTTAAATCGGTAGTGTCTTTGGTTTATAACGATTAAACCATGCGGCAATTATCAATCTGGTTACAGTTACAGATGTAAACATTGATGTTGCAATACCAATTGACAAAGTTACTGCAAAGCCTCTGACCGGACCACTTCCGAAGTAGAACAGAACAGCTGCTGCAATTAATGTTGTTAAATTGGAGTCAATAATTGTGCCCCATGCTATTGAAAATCCGCTTTCAATAGCATCCTTAATGGAACGTCCATTTTTGACTTCTTCACGCATACGTTCAAAAATCAAAACATTGGCATCAACAGCCATACCGATTGTTAAGATAATTCCGGCAATACCAGGTAAGGTTAATGTTGCTCCAATTAAGCTCAAAGCACCCAACATTAAGAATAGGTTTAAGAAAACTGTAATTGTTGTAAACAAACCAAACAGTCCATATGCCAAAACCAAGAAGATAACAACACCGATGAAACCAATCACAGAAGCAAATACACCAGCTTCAATAGAATCAGCACCAAGTCCTGCACCAACAGTTCTTTCTTCCAAAATATTTAATGGAGCAGGTAATGCACCAGAACGAAGTAATAATGCAAGTTCTTGAGCACTCTCAGAAGTGTAGTTACCTGTAATCACACCTGAACCACCTGTAATGGCTGATTGGATAGTAGGAGCTGAAATAACTTCATCATCCAAAACGATTGCCAATTGTTCACCAATGTTGTTCTTGGTAACTTCGCCAAATTTTTTAGCACCTAAATTGTTAAATTTAAAGCTAACTGCCGGAGCACCTTCTTGGAATGAAACGCCTGCATCTGTTAATGTTTCACCACCAACAGCAGGCTTTCTAACAATAACATATTGTTCACCTTCAACACCTCTTATAATACGTGAAGAACTTTTTAATTTACCACGCTTTGCTTCAGCTACTGAAGTTGAACTATCAACCAAGTGGAAAGTCATTTTTGCTGTTTTACCAAGCAAAACTTTAACTTCTTCCGGATTTTGAACGCCTGGTAATTGTACCAAAATTCTTCCTTCACCTTGGCTTTGGATTATTGGTTCATTTGTACCATATTCATCAATACGTTTACGAACAATTTCAATTGATTGATCAATCAATTTCCTTTTGATTTCATTTAAGGCTTGTTCATCATATGTTACAACCAATACGTCATTACCGTTATCTGTTACTTTCAAGCCATCATCCATCTTACGCAATGGCACCATTGCTTTTGCTCTGGAATTTGTGCTCTCAATTTTTACTTTCAGACCATTTTCATCTGAATTTATGCTTTGATAACGAATTCTTGCTTCTTTTAGAGCGGAACGAGCAGAATCTTCTAAAGTCTGCATTCTATCTTTTAAGGCTGTTGTCATATCTACTTCAAGCAACAAGCTTGAACCACCCTGCAAGTCTAATCCCAAATTAACAGGTTGCCACCATGATGGCAATGTTGTTTTTGGATCTTTAACGAAGTTTGGTACGGCAAAAAATATACCTATCAAACATATCGTCAAAATCATTATTATTCTTTGTAACGATAATTTATACATTATTGTTCTCTCTTTTCTACTGTTTATTCATTAGCTTATTGTTTTGAAACAACTTCTCTAACGCTTGAACGAGATATTTTTATCTCTACACCGTTAGCAATTTCTACTGTTAAAACGCCTTCTTCGGCTTTAACAACTTTTGCATAAATACCACCGCCGGTCAGAATTTCATCTTTAGGCTTAATTGCATTTAGCATATCTTCATGTTCTTTCATTTTTTTCTGTTGAGGACGACTGATCAAGAAATAGAATATTGCAAAAACAATAACTAATTGCACAATAAAACCTACCATTGGATTTGGTTCCACTGTCGCAGCAGCACCCGTCGCAGCAATAGCTTCTGATATAAACATTGTTTTCTCCATTTAAAATTTAATCTTTTTCGCAGAGAGTTTACGCAAAAAAAATGCTTGATACAACTCAAAATACTGAGATTTACCACGAAAATTTTACTTTATCAGAATATTAGATTTATCTTTAGCTTAGGCTAGACTTTTTTACGGAAGATACGAACGGGGATTTACAGCCTTTTTGCCAGCTCTGACTTCAAAATG
The DNA here is from genome assembly GCA_944390455.1 of uncultured Alphaproteobacteria bacterium. Classification (GTDB taxonomy): domain Bacteria; phylum Pseudomonadota; class Alphaproteobacteria; order RF32; family CAG-239; genus CAG-267. The sequence goes on from CALXPU010000001.1 coordinate 18,087, forward strand.
TAGCTGTGGGAAATTAACACTTCCCGTACTTCCAACTGTAGCTATTTTTTCGCCACGCAATACTTTCTGTCCTTTTTTTACGTATAAATGTTGATTGTGCGCGTATGCTGTAATGTAACCATCACTATGTTTAATTAAAATTAGATTACCAAAACCTTTTAATTCGTTTCCAGCGTAAGCCACAACACCTTTATCTGCAGCTTTTACATTTGTTCCCATTGCCGCTTTTATATTGATGCCATCGTTTTTGCGTCCTTTACCGACAATTCCAAAATTTGAGACAACCGTTCCTTGCACCGGCCAAATAAACTTAGTTTTTCTGTATGTTGAAACATTCTTGCGAGGGGCTTTCTTATTTATACTTTTAGCTGTTGCTGTTGATTTTTTTGCGGTTGTTTTGCTTTTTGTATTTTTTACTGCCGTTGTTGTCTTTTTAGCCGTATTACCTTTTGTATAGGAATAGCTGGATGACCCACCAGAGCTTGTTTTAGATGCAATTTGATATTGTGTACTACTGCTACTACTTCCTGCTAAAGTTTCCGGAAGCATTAGTGTTTGTCCTACACTAATCGTATAGGGTTCTTCCAAATCATTTAAACGACTTAGAGAGGTTATATCAACATTATACTTTTTTGAAATACTGTATAATGTTTCTCCCTTAGAAACCACATGCTTTTGGCGTTTAGGTAATTTTAAACTTTGCCCAATATTTAGAGCATAAGGGGCAGATAGATTATTTTCCTCAATTAATCCTCTTAGTGGAACTTGATATTTTCTGGACAAGCTGTATAGAGTATCCCCCTTTTGAACAATCACATTGCCAGGGGTATAGTTGTAACCATAACTATTAAACAAAGGGATACCACCGCTTCTGGCATAGCAACCAAATAGCAGAGGAACGAAAAGTAATGTAATTAAAGCCTTTCTCATTGTTTTCCTTTGTTTATTATTATCTTCTACATGAAAAAAACTAAATATTCGTTAAACTCTCACAGAATCTATTCTTGATTTTTGTAGCACATTATTTTATACAAAGATAAATTATCTTTTTAAGGAAAAATTTATGAGCAGTATCCCAAATATTGTTGATGAAAGTGGCGACAAATATAAATTTGGTTTTGTGACCGATATTGCCGCAGATGTTGCCCCTAAAGGCCTCAATGACGATATTATAAAATTAATTTCGCAAAAAAAAGAAGAACCCGAATGGCTTCTTCAATCTCGTCTTAAAGCCTATCACCATTGGCTATCTTTAACAGAGCCGACATGGGCTAAATTGTCTTACGATAAAATTGATTATCAAGATTTATACTACTATTCAGCCCCTAAACAAACTGTGCACCCGAAAAGTCTTGATGAAGTAGATCCAAAAATTTTGGAAACATACAATAAACTCGGAATCCCTCTAAAAGAACAAGAAGTTTTAGCTGGTGTTGTGGCCGTTGATGCTGTTTTTGATAGCGTATCTGTGGCTACGACCTATAAGGCTCAACTTAAAAAACAAGGAATCATTTTTTGCTCCATTTCTGAAGCGGTCAAAGAATATCCTGATTTAGTTCAAAAATATCTTGGGTCTGTTGTTCCATATACAGATAACTTTTTTGCGGCACTTAATTCTGCTGTTTTTACCGATGGTTCTTTTGTTTATATCCCTAAGGGGGTTAAGTGCCCAATGGAATTATCAACTTATTTCCGTATCAACGCTAAAAATACAGGACAATTTGAGCGCACTCTCATTATAGCCGATGAAGGCAGCTATGTTTCTTATTTAGAAGGCTGCACCGCTCCTCAACGTGACGAGAATCAATTGCATGCAGCTATTGTTGAAATTTTTGTTCATAAAGATGCTGAAGTTAAATATTCCACCGTTCAAAACTGGTATCCAGGAGATAAAGATGGAAAAGGCGGTGTTTATAACTTTGTAACTAAAAGAGCGCTTTGCGATGGCGAAAATGCTAAAGTTTCTTGGACTCAGGTTGAAACAGGCTCAGCTATTACTTGGAAATATCCATCTTGTGTCTTAAAAGGAGATAATTCTAAGGGGGAATTTTACTCTGTTGCCATTACCAACAATAAGCAACAAGCTGATACTGGTACCAAAATGATTCATCTTGGCAAAAATACGACTTCTAAAATTATTTCTAAAGGTATTTCTGCCGGATTTTCAAATCAAACATATAGAGGACTTGTTAAGGTTGGCAAAAAAGCAGATAATGCACGAAACTATTCTCAATGCGACAGTTTGCTCATAGGGAAAACTTGTGGTTCTCATACTGTTCCGTATATTGAAAACAGTAACAAGACGGCTATCTTGGAGCATGAAGCTACCACTTCTAAAATTAGCGATGAGCAACTTTTTTATTGTAAACAACGTGGCCTTTCTGAAGAAGACGCGGTTAGTTTAATTGTTAATGGTTTTTGTAAAGAAGTTATGCAAAAATTGCCAATGGAATTTGCCGTTGAAGCAGCTAAATTAATTGATATTTCTTTAGAAGGTAGCGTTGGTTAATTTCTGTGCATATTGAAATTTTCTTGCTTTATCTTTCTTCTAAACAAGCTATGTTTGCATTGTTATTAGAGAAAACAAAAGAGCTCCTTTATCTAAGGAGCTTTTTTTGTGATTATTTAGTACTGTCTATAACTTTTATGGCATCCTCTAGAGTAATATCTTGCCCGCGCAAGTTATTAGGTATCCGATAGTTATTTTTACCACATTTTATGTATAGACCATAGCGTCCTGTTGCCAACAATATATCTGCTTTTAGTTTTGGATGTTGTCCTAATACTTTAGCTTCAGGCTTTTCCGCCACATTTTTAAGTAACTCTTCCGCACGTTCTTTTGTAATGTTAAAAATATTATCATTCCCCGTCAGAGATTTGGACTTAAGTCCTTGTTTAATGTATTGACCAAATTTACCGATATTAGCACTTATTCCATCACCCAAATCTCTTGGCAAACTTGCTAATATGTCAGCCTGCTCAAATGTAACTTCTTCTGGATTTAAGAACTTCGGCAACGCTATTCTTTTTGGCTTTTCTGTTGTTGCCGTTGCATCTTCACCAAGTTGAACATAGTAGCCATAAGGACCTTTTTTCAAATATACATTTAATCCACCATGTTCACCTAGTAGCTTATCTTCCGGATTAGGTTGTTTTTCTGTGCTCTGTTCTTCTTCCTCTTTTACATCTGTTAAAGGCATGGTATATTTACATTCCGGATAATTAGAACAACCTAAAAATGCGCCAAACTTCCCTAATTTAATACTTAAATGCCCCTTGTGGCATTCTGGGCATAAACGAGGATCTGAACCATCTTCTTTTGCCGGAAACAGATGATATGCCAGCACTTCATCAATTTTATCTATTACTTCGCTAACTTGAAGAGGTTGTACGGCTTGAATATTTTTATAGAATTTCGCCCAGAAACCTGTAAGAAGTTTTTTCCACTCCATTGAACCGGCAGATATATCATCAAGATATTCTTCCATTTGCGCCGTAAAATCATATTCTACGTATTTCTTGAAAAAGTTTTCTAGGAAAATTGTTACAATACGACCTCTATCTTCAGGAATAAATCTTAGCTTTTCCACTTTTACATATTTACGTTCTTGCAAAACAGCAATAATTGACGCATATGTTGAAGGACGACCAATTCCCAATTCTTCCAATTTTTTCACAAGACTAGCCTCAGTAAAGCGAGGTGGTGGAGTGGTGTAATGTTGTTCTGGTTTAATGGCTTTTTTATCAACAGCTTCATCTACTTCTACATTTGGAAGAAGTCTGTTTTCATCATCATCATTTTCATCATCTTTACTTTCTTGATAGAGTTTCAAGAATCCATCAAATGCGATAACTTGGCCATTAGCTCGCAGTAAAATTTTACCATCTACTGATAGGGTATCAATCACAACCTTATCTAAAATTGCAGGCTCCATTTGGCAGGCGATGGTTCTTTTCCAAATCAATTCATATAATTTATATGCATCCGAATCCAACTTCCCTTCCATTTTCTTCGGCGTATTCATCACATCTGCCGGACGGATTGCCTCGTGTGCTTCTTGTGCATTTTTAGATTTCGTTTTATATTCTTTAGCTTCTTTTGGAAGATACTTCTCCCCAAAATATTTCAAAATTGCTTCACGGCACGCACTGATTGCTTCTACTGATAAGTTTACAGCGTCCGTTCTCATGTAGGTTATATAACCGGATTCATATAAATTTTGCGCTATCTGCATTGTTTTTTTAGCAGAGAATCGTAATTTTCTTGCAGCCTCTTGTTGGAGAGTAGATGTGGTAAAAGGAGGGGCTGGATAACGATTTGCTTTTTTGCGTTCAATTTTGGAAATCTTAAAATCCTGAGCTTCTATTTTAGCTTTTGCTTCTTCAGCTTTTTCTTTTGTATTAATATCAAATTTTTCCAGCTTTTTTCCATCCAGATTTATTAAGTGTGACGGAATTATAGCTTTTTCTGCTGTTTCTAAATCTACATCAACTGTCCAATACTCTTCCGGTTTGAATTTCTCAATTTCCATTTCGCGCTCGCAGATTAAGCGAAGCGCAACAGATTGAACTCGTCCGGCTGACTTTGAACCTGGAAGTTTTCGCCACAATACAGGAGAAAGTGTAAAGCCCACTAAATAATCTAAAGCTCGACGCGCCATATAGGCTGACACTAAATTCTCATCAATCTGTCGTGGATTTTGAATTGCTTCTGTTACAGCATGTTTGGTAATTTCATGAAAGACAACTCGTTCAATTTTCTTGTCTTTCAATTTTTTCTTTGCACTTAGTTCTTCTAATATATGCCATGCAATGGCCTCTCCTTCTCTATCCGGGTCGGATGCGAGGACTAACGTATCACAATCTTTTAATGCCGTAATAATGTCATTTAAACGTTTTTTTCCGCCGGGACTTAATTCCCACACCATGCTAAAATCTTTATCAGGATCAACAGAACCATCTTTACTCGGCAAATCTCGAATATGCCCATAACTGGCCAAGACTTTATAATCTTTACCTAAATATTTATTGATTGTTTTGGCTTTTGCCGGTGATTCTACTACGACTAATTTCATCTAAAAATTCCCTCAAATTTTAGCTACTTTATTCCCCGGAAGACGTATTATTTTATTGTCTAACTCCAACTCTACAATTGTCATTAAAACTTCTTCTGTCGGCAGTTGCATTGCTCGAATAAGCTCGTCTACATCCTCCCCGCTCGCAGAAATAAGTGATAATAACTTTGTGTATTTATCTTCTTGTTCTAGTTCTTCTTTTTGTTCTGGAATATCGGAATTATTTTCCTGATTGTCAAGCGAATATTCAAATAAATCTGACATTTCCTCTTTTTCTTTGGCTTTTAATATAAATTGTCTTGGTGAAAAATTAAAGCTTTCCAATATATCTTCTGGTGTATCCACCAATTGAGCGCCTTCTTTAAGCAATTTATTACATCCGGCTGACCGAGCATCATACGGAGCTCCCGGAACAGCATAAACATCTCGACCTTGTTCCAATGCCTGGTGCGCAGTAATCAAAGATCCGGAACGCAGTCCTGCTTCTATAACCAACACACCTTTACTTAATCCCGAAACAATTCTATTTCTGCGCGGAAAGTTAGAGGCTTGTGGGCGAGTATGAAATGCGTACTCGGTTAATATCAAACCATCTTTTTTGATAATATCCTTATATAAGTCTTCGTTTTCTTGAGGATAAACAACATCAATTCCCGTCCCCATAACAGCGATTGTACAGCCATTGTGCCCCAAGGCTCCTTTGTGTGCCGCTTTATCAATACCGCGAGCCATCCCTGAGACTATCGTAATATTATTATCTGCAATATTAGACGCCAGATTTTCTGCTAATTTCATCGCACTCAAAGATGCATTCCTTGATCCAACGATAGCTAGCATATTATCATTTTTCAATAAATCCACATTCCCCATCGCATATAGAATCGGCGGAAAATCTTCTATTTGTTTTAAATTATACGGATAGTTTTGATCTTCATATGATATTATTTGAACACCTTTAATTTCGGCGGTCATAACCTCTTCTTCGGCCTTTTTACGAGAAAAAAGCACTTTCTTTTGAGATATTTCCTTCAAAACTTCATCAACATCACCATATCTTGCCATCAACTTTTTAAAACCAATTGGTCCTATACCATTGGTATTTATAAGTTGAATATACGATATGAGTTTTTCTCTAACCAATTTCTTTACTTCTGTTCTGTTTTCTTGAGTTTAATCTTACTCTCTTCTCCATTTAGCAATCTTTTGATATTTGCATGATGTCTTACAATAACTAAAAGGACAATCAATGTATATGCAACTGTATATTCCATTGTTGGAGCCAAGAAATATGATGCTACCGGTACAAATACTGCAGCGGTCAAAGCCGACAGAGATGAATATTTAAAAGTAAAAGCCATAATCAACCATATCGCTAATGCAATTAAAGCCACCGGCCAGCATGTCACTAAAATAAATCCAAATGTAGAGGCAACACCTTTACCTCCTTTAAATTTCAACCATATTGGAAAATTATGTCCCAGCACTCCAAAAGCACCAGCTATCAGCATTGCCGTAATACCAACAACATCATCTCCCACCATTTGTTTAGCAATAACTGCGGCAATACCCGCCTTAAACGCATCGCACAAAACCGTCAACAGAGCCAGTGTTTTATTTCCTGTTCTTAAAACATTCGTTGCCCCGATATTCCCGGATCCAATTTTTCTTATATCTCCATATCCAGCCATCTTGGTCAATATCAGCCCAAACGGAACTGAGCCGATAAAATAACCAAACAGTGCACTTAAGCTATATATCATCCCTGTAGACATTTTTATCTCCCAAAATATTTTTTGCTTATGTTAGAGAAAAGTGCTAAAAATTCAACTTATTTTAATACACCATGTGTATTTTATCTTTTTGTATATTAGACCAAAAAAAATAATGACAATGCGATTTAATCGTTTATTATAAAACAAAATATTAAGATAGAGGAGCAAATGAAAAAGACCTTTAGCAGAATTCTTTTAAAACTTTCAGGCGAAGGATTAATGGGCAAACAAGCTTTCGGCATCGATGAAAATGTTTTAGACATGGTTGCAGAAAGCATTAAACAGATACGTCAGGAAAAGATTGAAACATGCATTGTTATTGGAGGGGGGAATTTTTACCGTGGCGTCAACAACACAAATAAAAGTGTTAGCCGTCCTATTGCAGATCAAGCTGGAATGATTGCTACAGTAATTAACGCTCTATTCTTAAAAAGCATTTTGGATAGTAAAGGAATCAAATCTGAAATATTATCAGGTTTGAGCATTCCTCAAGTAGCAGAGACATATTCTTATCGCTCAGCACAAAATTTATTAAAACAAGGTACTGTTGTTATTTTTGCGGGAGGAACTGGTAATCCTTATTTCACAACTGACACAGGAGCCACTCTTCGAGCTTTGGAAACAGAGTGCGACGCCTTATTTAAAGCAACCCAAGTTGATGGCGTTTATGATAGCGATCCTAAAAAGAATCCTAATGCTATTCGTTATAAAACTGTTTCTTATGACGATGTTATTACAAAAGAATTAAAGGTTATGGATATGACAGCTATATCTATGGCTCGCGAAAATAAACTTCCTATTGTTGTGTTTAAACAGGTTGACAAAGACTCCCTAATTAATGCAATAAAAGGTAAAGGTAATTTCACAATTATAAAATAAAAGGAAAAGAGAGGCATATATGACCGATTTTAACGACATAAAAAAAGACACCGCAGAGCGTATGGAAAAAACTTTAGATACCTTACGCGGCGACTTTGGTGGATTACGCGCTGGGCGTGCGCACGCCAGCTTGCTTGATAACATTATGGTTGAAGCTTATGGAAATTTATCTCCCATAGCTCAAGTCGGAACGATTAGCGTTCCAGATGCAAGAACCCTTTCCATTAGTGTTTGGGATAAAGGTTTAGCAAAATCCGTTGAAAAGGCTTTAAGAGAATCCGATTTAGGTCTCAACCCTGTATCAGACGGTCAACTTATTCGTATTCCAATTCCTCCGCTTTCTGAAGAAAGAAGAAAAGAACTTGTTAAAGTTGCAGGAAAATACGCTGAACAAACAAAAGTTGCTATTCGTAATATTCGTCGCGATGCATTGGATGATGTAAAAAAACTAAAGAAAGATAATCTTATTTCTGAAGATGATGAAAAGAAATATGGCAACGAAATCCAAAAAATGACCGATGATTCCATCAAAAAAATTGATGATATGTTTGACCAAAAAGAAAAAGATATTTTACAAGTATAAGAGCTATGGAAACGACAAATATTTGTAAACATATCGCCATTATTATGGATGGCAATGGGCGTTGGGCTAAAAAAAGAGGAATGCCCAGAACTTTTGGGCACAAAAAAGGTGCAGAGAACGTTGTCAAGATTACTCGTTCAATGAAAGAATCCGGAGTTAAATATTTAACTCTCTATGCCTTTTCAACTGAAAATTGGCAACGTTCTAAAGATGAAGTTGACGCTCTGATGCAACTTCTTAATGAGTATCTAGATAAAGAACTAAAAGAAATTATGGAAAACAATGTCCGGATTGTTTTTATCGGTGAAAGATATATGCTTTCGGATGCCATTCAACAAAAGATGCATTATTTAGAAGAGGAATCCGCAAAAAATTCCGATTTAACCCTCTGCATTGCTTTATCCTATGGTTCTCGGCAAGAGATTTTATCTGCTGTAAGAAGTATCGCTCAAAAAGTTCAAAATAATCAAATCAATATTGATGATATTGACCAAGAGATTTTCGCTAATGAGCTTTACACTAAAGGTATTCCTGATCCAGATATTCTTATCAGAACCAGTGGAGAGCAACGAATTAGCAACTACTTATTATGGCAAATAGCTTATACCGAATTATTTTTTACGGATACTTTATGGCCAGATTTTAGCAAAGAGGAACTATTAGAAATTATTAAAAAATTCACTTCTAGGGAGAGAAGGTATGGAAAAAACTGAACTAACATCATTACAAAAACGAATATTAACATCACTTGTTATGATTCCGATTGTTATCGGAGCATTACATTCTGGGCATCCTTATGTTGATATATTAATCTTCTTAGTCGGCTCTTTATTATCTTGGGAATGGAGTTCTATGGTTCCTAACAAAAAGAGTAGCGTTTATGTTGCCTGCTATATTTTTGCACTAGGCTGTTCATTGTTTGTATTTAACCGTTGGGTACTTTTTTCTGCAATTATTTTAACATCTCTTTTTGTGTACTTCAAAGCTGCTGATGAAAAACACAGACGCTTGCTTACTTTAGGTGTTCCTTATATTTCTATTGGTATAGGCGCTCTTTATTGGATTTATTATCTCTTTGATGCTTTTGGGAGTATTCCAAACGAAAAAGGAAGCTTTGTTATGACGCTTTGGTTTATTTTCATGGTTTGGGGAGTTGATATTGGTGGCTACATTGTTGGCTCATCATTAAAAGGCCCAAAATTAGCACCAAAGATTAGTCCAAACAAAACTTGGTCGGGGCTTATTGGCGGCGTTATTCTATCTGTTGCAGTCAGTTTCATCTATATGTTTTGCATCAAAAACATTTTTGACTTGCCAATGCCTTTGAGTGAACAGCTTAAATTTGCTCAGTTGGGTGCATTTATTGCTGTTATAGCCCAAATTGGTGATCTTATTGAGTCCTCAATCAAAAGATATCTTGGTGTTAAGGATAGCAGCAATCTAATTCCTGGACATGGTGGTATTTTTGATAGAATCGATGGACTTATTTTTGCAGCGCCTATTGTTTACTGCTTGTTTACATTAATTGCGTTTAGTTATTAAGGAATAAAAATTATGGAATGGTTGTTAAACATTATTCATTACGTCGTGCCTTTTCTTATTTTGCTCGGCGTATTAGTTTTTGTGCATGAGTTTGGTCACTTTATTATCGCCAGATGGACCGGTGTTAGTGTTAGCGCCTTCTCTATCGGTTTTGGTAAAGAACTCTGGAGTACAACAGATAAAAAAGGTACGGTTTGGAAAATTTCAGCTATTCCATTAGGTGGGTATTGTCAATTTTTAGGAGATGCAGATGAATCTTCGTCCACTTCAGAAGTAGATTTGAGTAAATATTCCGAGGAAGAAAAGAAACATCTCTTTGTCACTCAATCTCCTTATAAAAAATTAGCTATATCCGTTGCAGGTCCGTTATTTAACTACCTCTTTGCTTTTATCACCTTTTTCGGTCTATTTTATTTCATCGGCAGTTATGATATTCCTCCTGTTGTTTCCGATGTTATAAAAGATAGTCCAGCTCAAACCGCAGGAATCATGAAAAATGATAAAATCATAGAAATTAACGGCAAAAAAATTAATGACTGGTCTGATATCAATAAAGAAATTAGCATCGCCATTGATAATGTTGCTTTAAAAATTGAGAGAAACAATCAAGTCATCTCTGTCAATGTTCCTTTAGTGGAAATGGAATATGCTTTTGATGAAACCGAAAAGCCAATCAAAAGAAGAATGATTGGTATTAAAGGTGAAACAAAACAATTTAAAGTTGTTAAAGATAACTTTCAGTTTATCCCTTCTATTAAAAAATCTGCTGAAGAAGTTTACAATATTACTGATATGACTTTGCGCGGTATTGGGCAAATGATTATGGGAGAACGTTCCGGTGAAGATGTCGGTGGCATCATCAGAATTGCAGAGATGTCTGGAGATATTTCTAAAACAAGAGGCATCTTGGATTTCTTGTATTTTATGGCTTTGCTGTCTATCAATCTGGGACTTATCAACTTATTCCCAATCCCTGTATTAGATGGTGGACATGTTGTAATTTATTTGTTAGAAATAGTTTCAAGACGCGAAATTAATGCTAAACTGAGAGATGGTTTATTTAAAATCGGTCTGGGATTTATTTTGTTTTTGATGGTGTTTGCGACCTGGAACGATATACAACACCTCATAACACGTTGGTTTGATTAGTTTAAAGGAATATAAAATGAAGTTTAAATTAGCAGGAATTTCATTATTGACATTAGCCATTTGTTCTAATGCCATGGCTCAGAGTGTTATTAAAAATATTAATATTAACGGACTGCAACGTGTTGAGCGTGAAACAGCTTTATCTTACGCAGGAATCGACACAAATAAACAAGTTTCTTCCGAAGAATTAAACCAAGCATTAAAACGCCTATACGATACGGGATTGTTTAGCGATATTAATTTTGATACTAAAGGCAATACTTTAATTATCAATGTTAAAGAAAATCCGGTTATCGGCATTATGGCTTTTGATGGTAATGATAAAATTGATGATAAGATTTTAGAATCAGAAGTTCAGTCTGCTCCACGTTCCGTCTTCAGCAAAACAAAAGTTCAACAAGATGTTCAACGTATTCTTGAAGTATATAAGAGAGCAGGTCGCTACGGTGTTTCTGTTGAGCCGAAAATTATTGAAAAATCAGAGAATCGTGTTGATTTAATTTTTGAAATTGAAGAAGGTCCAGAAGCAAAAATTGACACCATCAATTTTATTGGAAATAAACACTATACCGGTGAAGATTTACAAAATGAAATCATGAGTAAGGAAAGCCGTTGGTATAGATTATTCTCCAGCGCAGATAATTTTGACCGCGAAAAAATGAATTATGACCAAGAATTATTAAGACGTTTTTATAACCGTCATGGTTATGCTGATTTTGCTGTTGTTTCAGCCATCGCAGAATTGTCTCGTGACAAAACATCTTTTATTTTAACTTTTACGATTGATGAAGGTAAACGTTATAAAGTTAGCGATATTCAAATTAGATCTTCTGTTCCTGACATTGATGCTAATATGTGGTATAAATATGTTACATTCAAAACAGATGCTTGGTATAATTCAGATGAGATTGAGAAGACTGTAAACGCTTTAACCGAAGAATTGTCTCGTAAAGGTTTTGTTTTTGTAGAAGTTGTTCCTAATATTTATAAAGATCGTGAAACAGGAAAATTAAGCGTTGTTTTTGATATTAAAGAAAACGCAAAAGTTTTTGTTAACAGAATTAACATCACAGGAAACACCAGAACTCTGGATGAAGTTATCAGACGCGAGTTCCGCATCTCTGAAGGAAACGTATTCAATGTTGCAAAAATCAGAGAATCTAGAAGAAACGTTGAACGTTTGAACTATTTCAGTAAAGTTGACATAGACTCTCAACGTGTTGATTATGATAAAGCAGATATTAATGTTAATGTTGAAGAAAAATCTACAGGTTACTTTAATGTCGGCGTTGGCTATTCTACAGTAAACGGAGCTTTAGTTCGTGCAGGTATTACAGAAAATAACTTCCTCGGAAAAGGTCAACAAGTTAGCTTAAATGCCGGTGTTTCTCAACGCTCGACGGACTATAGTTTCAGCTTTACAGAACCGTACTTTATGGACAGACGTTTGAGTGCAGGTACAGATTTATTCTACCAAACAGAAGATTATCAAGACGAAAGTAACTATGATATGGATACAATGGGTGGTAGAGTTAGATTTGGTTGGAATTATACAGACGATTTAAGCCAATATGTTCGCTACACATTGAAACAAGACAAGATTAAGAATGTTAGCAGTGCTTCTATATACATTCAAGAAGAAGAAGGTGATGCTATAGACTCCGTTATCGGTCAAACCATTGTTTATGATAAGAGAGATAACATTCTTAAACCACGTGAAGGTTACTACTTATCATTTGGTAACGATGTATCTGGTTTAGGTGGTGATGACAAGTATTTGAAATTTGATGCGAAGGCATATAAATTCTATACACTCAATGACTACTACACCTTTAAGTTCTTCATCAATGGTGGTTATATCGCTGGTTATGGTGGAGAAGATGTTCGTCTTGCTCAAAGATATTTCTTAGGTGGTAACACAATGCGCGGATTTGAAACCGGCGGTATCAGTGCTCGTGATAAAGATACTAAAGATGCTTTGGGTGGTAACTGGATGTTATACGGTGGTGCTGAGTTAGCCTTCCCGATGGGATTGGATGAACTTGGTATTCGCGGTCGTACATTCGTTGATATTGGTACAACAGGTAAGCCGGATAATATTGATACAAGTAATGTTGATTACTCTTCAAGTCCTCGTGTTGCTATCGGTTTCGGTTTTGAATGGACTTCTCCGATGGGTAAAATTGATATTGACTTCGGCTTCCCGATTGTTAAACAAGATTACGATGAAACAGAAGTATTCCGTTTGAACTTTGGTACAAGTTTGTAGGACGAAAAGGATTTTCAATATGGTTGATACTGTATTTTATAAACACAACGGCGCTAAATCTATTCAAGAAATTGCAACTATTGCAGATGCCGTTTTGATTACCGAAGGCAAAGAAAATGAGCAGATAGAAAATATCTGCTCTATCGAATCTGCCGGAAGTCAGGATCTTTGTTTCTTTTATGATAAAAAAAATAAGGACAAAGCAACTCACATCAAAGCAAAAGCGTGTATCACGACAGAAGAATTAGCTCGTTTTATTCCAGAAGGCGTAATTATTTTAACGTGTTCTAATCCTAAACTTTCTTTCATTAATCTTGTTAGCAGTTTTTATGCTGAAAATAGACCAGCACCGCAAATTTCACCGAATGCAACAATAGCACAAAGCGCCAAAATTGGTCAAAATTGCTCTATTGCTGCGGGTGTTGTTATAGCAGATGATGTTGTGATTGGTGATAATTGTATTATTGAACCAAACGCCGTTATCGGTAGAGGTTGCAAAATTGGAAACAACTGTCGAATCGGAAATAACGCAAGTATTGCTTACTGTTTGATGGGTAATGATTGCTACATCTATACCGGTGCTAGAATCGGACAAGATGGTTTTGGTTTCTCTGTTGTTAACGGGCAACATAAACGTATCCCGCAAATCGGCCGAGTTATTATCGGTAATGATGTGGAAATTGGCGCAAACACCTGTGTTGATAGAGGGGCTTTAGACGATACAATTATCGGTGACGGATGTCGTGTTGATAATTTAGTTCAAATTGCTCACAATGATAAAATTGGCAAATATTGCATCCTTGTTGCTCAAACAGGTATTGCAGGCAGTTGCACATTTGGCGATTATGTGGTTTGTGGAGGACAGACGGGTTTTGCTGATCACTTAAACATTGGTAGCGGAGCGCAAGTTGGTGCACAATCTGGTGTTATGCGCGATATTGAACCAGGTGCGATTGTTATGGGGACTCCGACTGTTCCATTTAAAGATTTCATGCGCCAAGTCGCATTTTTACAAAAAAATAGCAAAAAATAAATTAGGAGACTTGTTATGTCAGAAAATGTAAAAGTTTATCAAATTGAAGAAATTATGAAAATGCTTCCTCACCGCTATCCATTTTTGTTGGTTGATCGCTTGGAAGTTGAAGTTCCGGGTGAGAAAGGTGTTGGTATTAAAAATGTTACCATGAACGAAGAATTTTTCCAAGGTCACTTCCCTGGCAATCCGGTTATGCCTGGGGTTCTTCAAATTGAAGCTATGGCTCAGACTGCCGGAGCTGTTGTTATTTCTCAAGACGAGAATTATGCAGCCTCTAAACGTAATGTTCTCTTTATGGCTGTTGATGGCGTTAAATTCAGAAAACAAGTTAAACCTGGCGATCAATTGAGAATGCATGTTGAGAAAATTAAAGCTCGCAGAAATATTTTTGTATTTAAAGGAACTTGTATGGTTGATGGTCAAGTTGCTTCTGAAGCTGAATTAACAGCTATGATTCTTGAATAATTTTATTATTCATTTGATTTAAAGTTGAAAAAATTAGAGATAGGATTTATCTTATCTCTAATTTTTTTGAGGTGTAAAATGTTTGATGCTCATATTGTCAGGAAGGATTTTCCTATTTTAAACCGCTTAATTGACGGTAAAAAAAATATCTATATGGACACGGCTGCTTCTGCACAGAAACCGCTTGTTTTATTAGAAAAGCTTGAAAAAGCTTATTTAGAAGAATATGCAAACGTACATCGTGGCAGTTATTGGCTGTCTGAAGTAGCAACGGAAAATTATGAAAAAGCCAGACAGATTGCGGCTAAATTTATAAATGCCGAATCTTCAGATTCTGTTATTTTTACCAGAAGCGCAACAGAGGGAATAAATTTGGTTGCAGGAACATATGGTTTAGCTAACTTGCATCAAGGTGATGAAGTTTTGCTTTCGCGTGCTGAGCATCATGCAAATCTTGTTACATGGCAACAAACTGCACTGAAAACCGGTGCCAAAATTGTTTATTTTGATTTAGACGATTGCGGAAATTTTGTTTGGGAGAATTTTGAAAAAGCTTTATCTCCTCGTACTAAAATTGTTGCCGTTACAGCGATGTCTAACGTTTTAGGCACAATTTTTCCGGTTGAACATATTTGCAAAGCTGCTCATAACATTGGAGCCAAAGTGCTTATTGATGCTTGTCAGTTTGCTGTTCACAAAAAAATTGATGTTCAAAAATTTGATTGTGACTTTTTAGCTTTCTCTGGACATAAGGTCTATGGTCCGACTGGTATCGGTGTTTTATATGGCAAATATGATTTACTTAAAGAGATGCCACCGTATCAATATGGCGGGGACATGATTGAGCATGTTAGTTATGAAAAAACAACTTTCACTCTTCCCCCGGCTCGTTTTGAAGCAGGTACTCCAGCCATTGTTCAAGCTATCGGCCTCTCGGCGTCTTTGGAATATATGATGCAATTTAATTTTGATGATATAGAGCAATATGAAGCTGAATTAATTGATTATACTACAAAGCGTTTGTTGGATATTTCCGGACTAAAAATTTTAGGTACCGCAAAGGAAAAAGGGGGCGTTTTCTCTTTTGCCATTGATGGAATTCATCCTCAAGATTTAGCCTTTATTTTAGCAAAAGAAGGGGTGGCCATTCGTACCGGTCATTTTTGCGCTCAACCACTTGTTAATGCTTTAGGTTATAACTCATTGGCTCGTGCTTCTTTGGGAATTTACACCACAAAAGAAGATATTGATGATTTTATTACAGCTTTACAAAAAGCTAAGAACTTTTTTGCGAATGAAATATAATGACTGATACAGAAAATACTGAAATAGTTGACGAAAATGAAGCACAATTACTCAATGCTATGAGCGTTGATGATTTGCCTGTTTATAAAGCATATGCCGGGGATAGTTTGGATGAAACCACCCAAAAAGCTAAATTGTTTGATGTTGTTGAAGCTATTAAAACGGTTTGTGATCCAGAAATTCCTATCAATGTATATGATCTAGGATTAATCTATAAAATTGATCAAAAGGATAATGGAGATTTGCATATTGATATGTCCTTAACAGCTCCAGGGTGCCCGGTTGCCGGAGTATTACCGCAACAAGTAGCAGATGCAGCGGCGAGCGTTGATGGTGTTGGGAAAGTTGAAGTTGAAGTGGTTTGGGAACCTGCTTGGTCTTTGGAACGATTAAGCGAAGAAGCGCGTATGATGTTAGAAATGATTTGAGGCTTATGATGAGTATTGAAAATTTAATTGAAGATTTTTCTTTTTTGGATAACTGGGAAGATAAATACAAATATTTAATTGAGCTCGGAAATCAATTACCTCATTTTGATGATACTCAAAAAATTGAACAATGGAAAATATCCGGCTGTCAGTCTCAGGTTTGGATTATTCCTCATTTTTCTTCTTCAACCCTTTCTTTTCAAGGTGATAGTGATGCAATAATCGTACGTGGAATTATTGCTGTTGTGCTGGAAATTTTTAATGATAAATCTGCACAAGAAATTTTAGATATTGATGTTGAAGAAATTTTTGATAAAATGGGGTTGCGGGAACATATTACACCTAATAGACGTAGTGGTATGCTTTCTATGGTTGATAAGATTAAATTTTATGCCAGACAGTCTTTAGAGGAAAAGAATGAACATTCACGAATATCAAGCTAAGAAAATTTTTAAACAGTTTGGAATTAATGTTCCTTGCGGGCTTGTTGCCTATACTCCTGCAGAAGCTAAAGCTGCTGCTGAAACAGTTTCTGAGTTTGGTCCTTGGGTTGTAAAAGCGCAAATTCAAGCCGGCTCCAGAGATGTGGGAAAATTCTCGGATAAACGTGCCGGGCGTAAGGGAGGCATTCGCCTTTCTAAAACTCTTGATGAAGTTTTTGATAATGCCGATGAAATGTTGGAAAACCTTTTGGTTACAAATCAAACTGGTGCTAAAGGACGTCTGGTTAGTCGTGTTTATATTGAAGAATATATTAAAACAGTTCGAAAATTTTATTTAGGTCTTGTTGTTGATTGGGTTTCTGCATCTACTTTTTTATTGGTTGCCCCCGTTTCAGAAAAAGATGATGATGATATTGTAAAACTTGCAATTGAATCGCCTGAAACAATCTTAAAAATAAATCTTGGTTTGCAAAAAGAAATAAAGACAGAGCAACTTACTCAAATTGTTTCTTTTATGAATATGCAGATTGAGCTTTCCGAATTAAAAACGTTTTTAAACAGAATGCTCAAACTCTTTTATACGTATGATACGACATTACTAGAAATTAATCCGATTGGAATTACTAAATCCGGCAAAATTTGGGCTTTAGACGCTAAAATTGTTTTTGATGAAAACGCTTTATACAGACATCCCGAAATTCAAAAATTAGCGGATGATTCAGAAGTTGAGGAAAGAGAGCTTATTGCTTCTAAATTTGGTTTCCAGTACAAAGAATTAGAAAGCGGCATGGGAATAATTGTTAATGGTGACGGCTTAGCTATGAACACCATTAATCAAGCTAAAGATATGGGCATAAATACAGCATGCTTCCTAAATCTTAAAGGTGGTGTTGATAGGGATAAAATTTCGGCAAGTATTAAACTCATTATGACGAATCCACGTGTTGACGGTATTTTTATTAATATCTTGGGTGGTTTTTCCCGGTGCAATCTTATTGCCGACGGTATTATTACAGTTGCAGATGATTTGGGGTTAAACATCCCCCTAGTTGCACGTTTTGAAGGAACAAATAAGGACGAAGCTACCGATATTTTAAAGAAATCTGGCTTACCTCTTTCTATTGCCGAAGATACAACACAAGGTTTACAGCTCTTAAAAGAAGCTATTGCGGAGGATTTGTAATGTCTGTTCTGGTAAACAAAAAACTTAAAATACTCGTACAAGGTATTACCGGTGCTCAAGCTTCTTTCCATGTTCAAAGAGCCTTAAAATATGGTACCAACATTGTTGCAGGCGTTGCTCCCAATAAAAAAGAAACATCGTATTTGGGGCTTCCTTTATTTGGAACAGTTCAAGAAGCGAAAGAAAAAACAGGGGCTAACGCTTCTATCGTTTTTGTTCCGGCAAAATATGCTAAATCTGCAATTATTGAGGCAATTAAAGCAGAACTTGAACTCGTTGTGGTTATTACTTCTGGTATTCCAGTTCGTGATATGATGGAAATTAAACATGAATTACTTAATTCTTCAACCACACTTATTGGGCCAAATACTCCGGGAATTATTACCCCTGATGAAGCATACATGGGGATTTTTCCTGATAACATCCATAAAAGTGGCAATATTGGTATTGTTTCTCGTTCCTCTACTTTAACCTATGAAGTCGTTTTGGAAATTAATAAAATCGGCTTTGGAGAATCTACCGTTGTCGGATTAGGAGATGATTTTATTATTGGAACCAGCTTTGTTGAAATTATCAAAAAATTTAATAGTGATAAAAACACTAAAGCTATTATTTTAATTGGGGGAATTGGCGGTAATTATGAAACCGAAGCGGCTGACTTTTATGCTAAACTTACCCCAAAAAAAACCACCATTGCTTTGATTTTAGATGATCCAACCCCGCTATCAGATAATAAGGGGCTTGCTCCCGAAATTATTTGTCGTGGCATTACTTCTTCTATAGATAAGAAGAGAATCCTTCAAAATGCAGGAATGATTGTCGTAGATAATATTAACGCCCTTAAAGATGAACTCTTGAAGTTATGATTAGATGGTTACAACTTCTTTTTAATTTTGTACTACCTCCGCGTTGTCTTATTTGCGGGAAAGAAGTTTCTGCAGATGGTAGACTTTGTTCAGAGTGTTTTGCAAATATTAATTTTATTACCTCACCTTATTGTCAAAAATGCGGAAGACCTTTTGAGTATCATCTATCTGATAAGGAGTTGTTTTGCCCAGAATGCCTTTCTCATAAATCTCCATTTAGAATGTGTCGTTCTGCGGTTATTTATGATGAAAATTCTAAGAAATTAATTTTGGATTTTAAATTTTTTGACCATCTTGAAAATAAATCTTTGCTTGCAAATTGGCTATTACTTGCAGGAAAAGATATTTTTAAGGAAGGAGTGGATTTACTTATTCCCGTTCCTTTGCATTTTTCTCGCTTATTAAAACGTAAGTACAATCAGTCTGCGGTACTTTGTGATGCTTTATCCAAACTTTCGCATATTCCGGCTAATTACAAAGCATTAAAAAAAACGAAGCATACCCTTCCTCAAGTGTCTTGTAATGGTAAGCAACGACTAAAAAATGTTAGAAACGCATTTGATGTTATTCATCCAGAAATGGTTAAAAACAAACGCATTGTTTTA
This sequence comes from uncultured Alphaproteobacteria bacterium, assembly GCA_944390455.1. Lineage (GTDB taxonomy): Bacteria > Pseudomonadota > Alphaproteobacteria > RF32 > CAG-239 > CAG-267. The sequence continues at coordinate 37,687 of CALXPU010000001.1, forward strand.
ATTGATGATGTTTTTACTACAGGTTCTACGCTTAAAGAATGCGCTAGAGTTTTAAAAAAAGCTGGCGCAAAATCTGTAGATGCTTTAACTATCGCTCGGGTTTGTGATTAAAAAAGAGGCAGGTTATTTAACCTGCTCTCTCTTTATCTGGTAATGCAAAGAAGCTTTGCATATTTTCGCAAAATACACTCTGCAACTCCGGCTAACTCTGATGTTTCTTCTTTATCAAAGCTTCTGCCTTGAATTCGCATTTCCGGTGTCAGTTCAAAAACCTCTCCCGTAAAATCACGTACACAGTGTTTTTTGCTCTTTGTATCTATTACACTCTGACGAACAACTTCTGTTATATCATCAATATTCTTTTGTTCAGACATTTATTATCCTTAATTCTTAGTCAATGCTAGTTGACAACCATTTTCCAGATGTCTCTTCATATTTAGCATTTGCGTCATATAAATCAACATCTAATTTCAAATCTTTTGCGGTCAACTTACCCATTGCTTGCAGAAGTTGTAAACCAGACACATAATATGCATAGCGTGTTGTTACTTCTTCTACTTCTGAATCAAGTAAATATTGGTATTGGTTTAATACATCAAGAACAGTTCTGTTTCCTAATGCTTCTTCTTCGCGTACACCGTTTAATGCTACTTGGTAAGCTTTAATCTGTGCTCTTACAGACTTGATTTTAGCTTTATTTGCACTCAAATATTCCCAATAGCTTGTAATCTCAGAATGTAATGTGTCTTGTGCATCTAATACATCTTCTTGAGCTTGCCAACGATAATACTTGCTTTGACGAATCTTTGCGCGACTAGAACCAGCATTATAGATAGGAACGGAGAAATTTACACCTAACTCAACAGAATTATCGGTTGGGTTTTTATCCATTGTATAATCTTGGCTCTTCAAACGACCTGCAGACGCATATGCATTTATGGATGGGAGCAATTCACCTTCGCTGGTCTTTACATCATATTTTTTGGCTTTCAGGTTATGTTTTGCCGCATCCAAGTCATAGTTATGAACTTTCGCATATTCCAATGCTTCTTCCATGCTTTTCGGAAACATTTTTTCAATCTCTTTCGGATCTTTTGTTTCTTTTGGCTCTTCACCGATAACTTGTTTGTAAACAGCCTTAGATGCTTCTAAATCGCCTTCTGCAGAAATTCTTTGCGATTGTGCAGATGCATAACTTGCTTCAGCTTGAGATACGTCTGTTGTGGTTACTTCACCAACTTTAAAGCGTTCACGTGTTTCTTCTAATTCTTTTTTCAGCAGTTTTTCATTATTTTTTTGCAATCTAACAATAGCCTCATCGCGGAGAACATTCAAATATGCTGTTGCAGCATTAAGTAACAAGCTTTGTTCTGTTGACATTAAGCTTGCTTGTGCGGCTTTTACCGAGCTTTTTGCAGAGCTTACAGAATTTACTGTTTGAAAACCACTAAAAATCGGCTGAGAAATTGTTGCGGCCAAAGTTCTTTCATATCCATCAATCGGACGTTGTGCCGTACCATTTTGACTTCTGTTGGTATTAACCTTAGAATCGCTATAACCTCCATCAATGGTTAATGTGGGACGATATCCTGATTTTGCAATAGCAACATTTTCATCAACGGCACTTGTTGCAGCGCGTGCTGCTTTTAATGATGGATTATATTCATAGGCCTTTGCCAATGCCGTTTCTAATGTGTCCGCTTGCGCAGAAAGCGCTGTTGAAACGGTAAGAGCCAACGCAAGAATACTCAGCTTTTTCATTTCTAAATTTCCCTCTTTCATTTACAAAAAAGATTTATTTGCTACTTTTTTAGCACTTAATTGTTAAAAAAATACCAATCTTCGTTTTTATTTTTCTAAATACTCTTATATTATTAACGAAAATTCAAACTATTTCGCCTTATTTGTGTGAATAGTAAAGTATGTTTAATTTGGGAGATTGTGTATTGAAAAAAGGTAAATTAGAAATTAGCGATGAAATGAGAAAAGCTAGACTTAAGCTTTCTATAGAACATTATATTAAATATTTCATCGGTAAAAGAGCTTGCGAAGTTACAAAAGAAGAAGCCCTTTATGCTATCTCTTTGGCTGTTAGAGAATTTGCCATGGATGAAATGTATAAAACAATGGCTAAATATAACGAAAACTCCGCTAAAAGAGTTTATTATCTGTCCATTGAATATTTAATTGGACGCTCTTTGGAAAATAACTTACATAACCTTGGCTTATACGATTTATTAAAAGATATTAAGATTGAAGGATTTCCGGATATTTCTTTAGAAGAAATTTTTGATACCGAATATGATCCAGCTTTGGGTAACGGTGGCTTAGGTCGTTTAGCTGCTTGCTATTTGGACTCTATGGCTTCATTAGGATTGCCTGGATTTGGTTATGGTATTAACTATCAGTTCGGTTTATTTAAGCAAAAATTTGAAAACGGATGGCAGGTTGAGCAAGCTGATGATTGGTTCTCAGACTTCTCTCCTTGGGAATTAGCCAGACCAGATAGACAAGTTTCTATTCCATTGTTTGGTAATGTTGAAACTTATAAAGATGCTAATGGTAAAGATACTTATGTTTGGGCTAACACTCAAACCCTTTATGGTGTTCCTTATGATTTCCCTGTTGTTGGTTATGATGGGAAATCTGTAAACTACCTCCGTTTGTTCTCTGCTAAAACAGATGACGAGTTTGATATTGATATTTTTAATAACGGTGGTTATATCGAAGCTGTTGAAGATAAAATTAAAACAGAAGCTATTTCTAAGGTTCTTTATCCATCAGATGCAATCGAATCTGGTAAAGCTCTTCGTTTGTCTCAACAATATTTCTTCGTTTCTTGTGCTATTCAAGATATTTTCAGAAGATTTTTGGAAAAGAGTAATGACTTTGACAAATTACCGGACTCTGTTTGTATTCAATTAAACGACACCCACCCTGCTTTGGCTATTGTTGAAATGATGCGTTTGCTCATTGATGTTTATGGTCAAGATTGGGAATCTTCATGGAACATTGTTACTAAAGTATTTGCTTATACAAACCATACCTTGTTGCCTGAAGCTTTGGAAACATGGCCGGTTAAATACTTTAAACACATGTTGCCGAGACACTTGCAGATTATTTATGAAATTAACCGTCGTTTTATTGAATTTGCTAAAACAAAATTTGGTGAAACCAGTGAAAAATTGGCTAAAGTTTCTATTGTTTCCGGTGATGGAGAGGCTCAAATCATCCGCATGGCAAACTTGTCTATTGCCGGCTCTTTCTCTGTCAATGGTGTGGCTAAAATTCACTCAGAATTGATTAAGACTTCTCTTGTTCCGGAATTTTATGAATTGTGGCCGGAGAAATTTACTAATATCACAAACGGTATTACACCGAGACGTTGGTTATTACACGCTAATACAAACTTGTCTACTTTGATTTCTGATAAAATCGGTAAAGATTGGATTTCTAACTTAGATTTATTAACAAAAATTGCTGATTTTGCAGAAGATGCTGACTTTGTTAAACGCTTTAGCAAAATTAAGAAAATTAACAAAGAATTGTTGCGTCATGAAATTTTCAAAAAGACAAATGTTGCTGTTACAACAAATAGTATGTTTGTGGTTCAAGCTAAGCGTATCCATGAATATAAGCGTCAACTTATGGCAATTTTACAGGTTATTGGCGACTACTTGGCTATCGTTCGCGACAATGTTCGTCCAGTTTGCCCGAAAACTTATATTTTTGCTGGTAAAGCTGCTCCATCATATACTTTTGCTAAGTTAATCATCAAATTGATTAACAATGTTGCAAATGTGGTCAATAACGATCCGAAAGTTGGCGACTCGCTTAAAGTGGTATTTGTTCCGGATTATAAAGTTTCTTTGGCTGAGATTCTTATTCCGGCTGCTGATGTCAGTTTGCAAATTTCCACCGCAGGTTTTGAAGCTTCCGGTACGGGTAATATGAAATTTGCCTTAAACGGCGCTTTGACCGTTGGTACATACGATGGTGCAAATATTGAAATTCGCGAGGCTGTTGGCGAAGATAACTTCTTCCTCTTTGGTTTGCGTGAAAACGAAATTCAAGAAATGCGTCCGACCTATAATCCACGTAAGATTTATGAAGAGTCGGAATATATTAAGCGTATTTTGAACACATTAACATCTAATCTGTTTTGTGAAAAAGATGCACCATCATTGTTTAAGCCGATTTTTGATGAATTGCTTAACCGTGACTACTTCTTTGTTTTGGCTGACTTGGAAGCCTTTGATAAAGCAATGAAAGAGGCTGAAAAGGCTTATCTTAACAAAGAAGATTGGGCAAAGAAAGCCATCTATAACGTGGCTAAAGTTGGATATTTCTCAAGCGACCGTGCAGTTAGAGAATATGCTGAAAAGATTTGGCATGTTCAAAGCTACGATTCGGATGATAATTATATTTCTGAAGAAGAAGCTAAGTCTGCTTAAAAAATCTTACTTAAAAATTAAGCCCGAAGCGCAAAGTTTCGGGCTTTTTGTTTATTTTCAACACTTTATCAAAAACACGAATCGAAAAAGCGAATCGACAAAGGGTTGACGTGGGGCAAAAAATGTGGTATATTAAAGTTCTAAAGTGAATTATTCTGTTTTCTAAGTTTTATTTTTATTATTGTAAAAATTCTCTTAGTGCGGCTTAGTTCACTTAATAAAATTGAATATAAACAACGCATTTGGAAGTACAGGATCAGCAGTTTGTAAAATTTATCAATCGAAGTTTTTTTATTATTACGACATAACACCGTGAGCGAAGAACAGTACCTCAGGTTAACCGATTGAAAATTTTAATGAACTTGCCCCCAATAGCCAAATGCTATTTTAATTATAACGCGTTAGTAGATAGATGGAAACATCTTGAGGAGCGCGTGTGACACATGAAGAAGAATTTCTTTTTTGTAGTCGTTGTTTTATTAAGTGTAGTTCTCTTTTCTGCATGTGCAGGAGAGGAATTAATTCAAACCAGAGCGGAAGCCCCTGTGGTTACCGTTCCTGAAGAGGACGAAGAATATTTGGAGTGGGAGTACTCTCGCTCTGAGTTAGTAAAAAATGAAACAACACTGTCTGAGGACGGTGTTGTGGACTTTACCATTGAAATTAAAGACGTGTACACAGCGGTGTATATGGGGGAAACTGTCAGCAAGGACTCTACCCGCTCCTATAATTTCAGTAACATTCAGAGCGCTGAGTGGCGTAATGTAAACCTTGCGTTCAGCAAGGGGTATAAGGCTTACCAGTCTGAGTTTACGAATCACAACAACATGGCTCGTCAGAGTTATGTTGAAATGGACTCTACCTTCTGTGAAGAAGGTGGTTGGACCGTGGTTCGTGAGAGCAAGGCTGCTCACTTCAACTACGTTTCTTCAACTTGCGAGGAGGACTCTTTTGACCCAATCGCAAGCTGTAACAACTTCTCAGGATACTTCACTGACGAAAAGTTGGGTGAAATCCAGCTTAAGCCGGTGGTGATTACTGTATATCCGAGAGGATATGAAAGCAAACACCACAAGGACGAAACTTACCGCTACGACGGTGAGAACGGCCGTTGGCTGGATCGTCCATGGGAAGAAGCCGAGGATAAGCAAAGCTCTCGCTCTGCTGTAGAAAATGGCGTAGAGTACATGAGATATCCTATCATCATTTCTGCTGAATTCGTTAGCGAAGACTTCGGTCTGAGCGAGAAGATGACAGCGGAATATGATTACTGGATAAAGTTCAATCGCGATGAAGCGATTGCTGAAGGCTCAGCTATTCCGTTTTAAGCACAGCGGTGCTGCACTAAGATAAGGGTCCCAAGCATTTGCTTGGAACCCTTTTTTTTATGCTCTATTTTGGCTTTTATCAGCTTTTTTATCCGCAAATCTTTTTAATTTATTCTAGCGATAATCCCACTCTTCTTTTGCACGTTTGTTTCGTGCTTCTATGGATAAAGCTCTACTTTTATATCTTTGGGGCTTTTCTGAGAACTCTCTCAATCGCTCCATCGCTTTTGCATAACGATTTTCTTCATATTCCGCTTTTTTAGAAATATCTTCATATCGTTTGGCCTGCTCCGCATTATTCGCATCTTTACTCAAAGTGGCGGCGGTTATGCGTATGGCATAATTAAAGTCCTTTTTTAGCTTAAATTTAGCACTGCGATTGTATTTTTCTGCAGGTAAGCAATCCACAATGTTTAAACAATTTTCATACAACGACAATTTTTCCGCACTGCCTTTTATTTTTCTCAGTTCCTCGTTGTTCATCACTTCTTTAAAAAAATACAATGCGTCCTTTTCATAATCTTTAGATGCCTTTTGATTTTGGCGGCGCAGGCGGTCATACCCTTGTTTCATATCCCGAATACGCAGGGCTTTGCGATTATACTCCTCCAGCAGCATTTTATCGTGATATTCCGGCAGCTGACGCTTACAATTATATTCCAGCGCATTTAGAATATACATATTTTCTGAATATATTTGCGGGCGGAAATATTCTATTCCCTTTAATAATTTTCGATAGTTATATTCACTCAAACTTTGCGTATTATTGGCGTATAAATCTATTGATTGGCGATATTCCTCCAAACAATCACAAAAATCCGCCGCTTTTGCGGTTTCCGCATACACCAGAGAATCGTCTGTCCATATGCTTAATTGTCCATCTGCATTACGACGGTGCGCCACCCTACTTTGATATATGGAAATCTCTGTATTTATCGCATTATTTTCGTGATTTGTGCAACGTGAAACGGCTCGGTTTATTATCCGATATAGTTCTTCTATTTGCAAATTTTCCGCCATAGTCGCACTTTCTTTAATTTGCTTTTGTTTATCTTAGCATACTTTATTTTTGTTTGCAAAATAAAATTGCATACAAAAAGAGCCGCTTTTTATTAGCGACTCCTTGAAAATGCTTTAAATGGCTATTATTCGTTTTCTAAGATGATATCTCCGGTTTTTAATAGAACTAATTTATCTAATACCCATTTATTAATCTGCTTAATTTTTTCATTTTCAACATTCAAGCGCTCTGCTATGTCAATGATGAAATCAATCTCATCATCATCAAGTCCACTATCTGAATTTGCTAAAAAGCAGAGTTCTTTTACCAACTGCAAGGCTTTTTTACGCTCAGTAATCCGGCTTACTTTTTCTAAAATCTGCTCTTTATTCAGATTTTTCATAATGTTTACAATTTCAGCTTCCGGAATTTCATACATTTTCCCGATATTTTTTAAAAAATCTATTTCTTCTTTTGCAACTTTTTTATCTGAACATACCATACAGCAAAAGCTTTCTACAAAAATTCGCTTTTCTTCCGGACTTAAAGTTGCTATGTACTCATATTCCTGGTTCATATTTTTTCTCCATAAAATTTACTGCGCATAATATACAGCAATTTATTTAAAATGCAGTAAATAAATAAAATCTGTGCATTTCTAAGAAATTACTCACTTCCTTAAAAAATATGTTGACGTTACAGAAAACTTAATGTAAATGTTCTTAAGTTACGGAGTGTTGGCAGAGCGGTAATGCAGCGGATTGCTAATCCGTCATCCCGAATAAGGATGCACAGGTTCGAGTCCTGTACACTCCGCCACTTAAAGGCTTGCAGGTTTTGCAAGCTTTTTATTTTTGTTTGTTTTAGACTTCTCTTATTTTTTGTTTCACAAATAATCTATAGCTCTTTTCATCTATTATCCACTGTTTAGACAAAATATATTTTTTATCTTTACTTTAATTTAAGGTTTTGCTGTTATATATTTATGAGTAGAGATTTTTTACTGCATTTGCAAAATAATTATTGACAAAAATAAAACTTCCTGTCATTTATTATGTCAATAATAAGAAAGGAAACAAATATGATTAAGGCTACAATTAAAAACGAGACTAAAAGAAATACTTTTGCAAAAGCCGGCGCTAAAAAAATAGCAGGCGGATTTTGTGCTACTAAGCAAAGACTTTCGTGTGGGGTTATCCTTGATCAATATAAACTTATTGCAACAGGTGTTTGTTCAGATAGAGAAATTAAACATGAATTGAATAATGTTTTGCTTTTCAAAAAACAAAAAGAAGTTGCTTAAAAAATATTTGTTGTTGCTTGGGTCCGCTTCGGCGGACTTTTTTTATGCTTTCTGACATATCTTCCTTGTCATTTTATTAAAAATATCTTGCAAATATTGCGCAAATTTATATATTCATGGGTGAGAATTAATATTTATGATAAGGAGATTATAATGCCTTTAGTTTCTATGCGTCAGATTTTAGATCACGCTGCCGAAAACAACTATGGTGTTCCGGCTTTTAATGTTAATGATATGGAACAAATTATCGCTGTTTTGGAAGCAGCTAAAGAAGTTAACGCACCGGTTATTATTCAAACTTCTACAGGTGCTAGAAAATTTGCCGGCGACCCAATGATTCGTCATATGATTGCTGCCGGAATCGAAATGTTCCCAGAATTGCCAATCTGTTTACACCAAGACCATGGTTCTTCCGTTGATATTTGCCAATCTGCTTTGGTTAACGGTTATTCTTCCGTTATGATGGATGGTTCTTTGGAAGCTGATGGTAAAACACCTTCTTCTTTTGAATATAATGTTCGCGTTACTAAAGAAGTTGTTGCAAGAGCTCATGCTGTTGGCGCTTCGGTTGAAGGTGAACTCGGTGTTATCGGTTCTTTGGAAACAGGTAAAGGTGACAAAGAAGACGGTCATGGTGCTGAAGGCGTTATTGATAAAAAACGCCTTGTTACAGACCCTGATGAGGCGGCTAAATTCGTTGCCGAAACAAATATTGACGCTTTAGCCGTTGCTGTTGGTACTTCCCACGGTGCTTACAAATTTACTCGCAAGCCTACCGGCGATATCTTGGCTATTGATGTTATTGAGAAAATTCACGCAAAATTGCCAAATACACACATGGTTATGCATGGCTCATCTTCTGTTCCACAAGAATTGCAAGATTTAATTAACGCTTATGGCGGTGCTATCCCTCAGACATTCGGTGTACCGGTTGAAGAAATCGTTCGCGGTATTAAATCCGGTGTTCGCAAAGTTAATGTTGATACAGACTGCCGTATGGCTATTACTGGTGCTATTAGAAAATTATTTACAGAGAATCCAAAAGAATTTGATCCTCGTAAATATTTGAAACCAGCTATTGAAGAAATGAAGAAAGTTTGTATTGACCGTTATGTTGCTTTTGGTGCAGCTGGTCATGCAGATAAAATTAAGCCTCTTCCGCTGTCTGTTATGGCAAAGAAGTACGCTTAAGTTTCTTAGCATTTTATAGAGCCGTACAAATTACGGCTCTTTTTTTATATGATTTTGTTTATTTCCTTTATTTTTGCACAACTTTACATATTTGAGCTCCCTTCTCTTTGAATAAAATTTCTTGCATTTTATTTCTTATCCTTTAATCTTAGAAATAGGGCAGGTTGGTGTCTGTCCTGAGGACTGAAAACCTCTTCTATGGTTGCCAATGCCATTGGCGTAAAAAACTCCTTCTGGTCATCTGACTGGAAGGAGGCTAATAAGTTTATATAAGTGATAAGAAACTTCTTATGCCTTATTTAAATTAATATGCCCGCTATTCCATAGAATAGTTTTCAGCTTCCAGTCGCCTTTGCACCAAGGCGATTTTTTGTTGGGAGAAGGGCATGGGGAAAAAGAATTTACTTGCAGCAAATAGTAATAAAAATGACGAATTTTATACAACGTACGAAGACATCAAAAAAGAATTGGTTAATTATGCTAAATATTTCAAAGGAAAAGTAATTTATTGCAACTGCGATGACCATAACGGCATCGGCTTAGGAACGCCAAAATCCAATTTTTTGAAGTATTTGGCAGATAATTTTGAAGCTTTTAAAATAAAAAAGGTAATCGCCACCCATTTTGAAAAAGACAGAGATAGTTCTTCTATGTATATTCTTGATAAGGATAACAGTGGTGACGGAATCGCTTGTCTTGAGGATATTATAGAAATTCCAATGAAAGGAAATGGAGATTTCAGGAGTCCAGAATGCATCAAATTTCTTCAAGAAGCGGATATTGTGATAACAAATCCTCCTTTTTCGTTATTTCGAGAATATGTCGCGCAGCTGATAGAGTATAAGAAAAAATTTCTAATTATCGGGAATATGAATGCCATAACCTATAAAGAAATTTTTCCTTTGATTAAAGAAAATAAACTGTGGTTTGGTTATGGTTTTAATTGTTCTATGATTTTTAAGACAAAATATCGGAATACATTGGAAACAAATCGTAAATATGTCATCTCTAGAGGATATAACCCTGATGAAAACTATATAAAGACACCTGCTGTTTGTTGGTATACAAATTTAGAAACACGTAAACGTAGCGAATTTTTAAATACCGGTAAACTCTATTATGGGTATGAACATATGTATCCTAAATATGATAATTATGACGCAATAAATGTTGATAAAGTCTGCGATATTCCTATGGATTATGAAGGGATTATGGGGGTGCCAATAACTTTTTTGGATAAATTTAATCCTCAGCAATTTGAAATTTTAGGCTTTATGGATAGACAGAATAGTTATCAACTGCGCACTAAAGTGTATACTAAATCTGATAGTCCAAAATACAATGATTTAAATAGAGGTGGCGCCATTTGGATTGATGGTCTTTTAAAGAACACATATATGCGTATTTTTATTAGAAAAAAGGAAAATTGATATGGCTATGAAGACAAGTCAGCCGGTAATCACTATCAAAGATTTAGTGGAAGGCTATCAAGACAGCGGCGAAAAAGGCGTGGTAGCGTTTGGCGGCAAGCTTAATATCCGACCGGCGTATCAGCGGGCTTTTGTGTATAATCCTGATGACAGGGACAGAGTTATGGTGTCGGTTTATAATAATATGCCGCTGAACAGTATGTATTGGGCGGTTAATCCCGATGGTTCATTTGAAGTTATTGACGGACAGCAACGGCTTATTTCTATCTGTCAATTTATTACCAACGATGACGGAAACGGGAATCCGGTCGCCATAGACTTTAACGGGCGGAATACTCAGACTTTTGAAGGCTTATCCGCAGAAAAACAAAAAGAAATACTGGATTATCGCTTACAGGTTTATGTTTGTGAAGGCTCAGATGACGAAAAACTGGATTGGTTTCACACTATTAATATAGCCGGAAAACAGATGACTGACCAAGAGTTGCTTAATGCTAACTATACCGGAAAATGGCTGACTTCTGCAAAACATTTTTTCTCCAAACGGCAAAATAATACGGCTATAAATATGTCTTATTACGACAACAACGATAAAAAAACTTTATTAAACCTTTCTACTGATAGAGTTTTAGGTGATATGGGTGGTTTGGGTGAAAAAGCCAACCGCCAATTACTACTTGAATTGGCGCTTAAATGGCGGATTAACGCGGAAGAAAGTAAATATCCGCAAATAAAAGACTATATGGGCATACACCGTTTTGACGATGACGCAAATGAGCTTATACAATATTTTACAAATGCTATTAATTGGGTAAAACAAACTTTTAATGTCTATCGTTCTGATATGAAAGGTTTGGAGTGGGGAATTTTGTATAACAAGTATAAGGAAAAGAATATTAACCCAATAGAAATTGAAAAGGAACTCAAACGTTTATATGACTTGTATGAGGTTGACCCTGACGGTTTGAAGAAAAAAGGATTTTACGAATATTGCCTCTCTGGTGACAGAACATTAATTTGGCATCGGGCTTTTAGTGACCGACAACAAAAACAAGCTTATGACCACCAAAAGGGTAAATGTGCTCGGTGTGGTAGAGCTTTTGCTTTAAAAGAATTAGAAGGACATCATAAAAAGGCTTTTGCCGACGGAGGTGAAACAATTATAGAAAATTGTTTAATGCTTTGTAAAAATTGCCACATTGATTATCACGCAGAACATAAATAAAGGGAGGATTTACCTCCCTTCTTTATCGCTTATCCAACTTATTATGCAGGAGAAACAATCATAAACATTTGCTTTCCTTCTAATTTTGGAGCTGCATCTACTTTGCAAACACCATCCAAATCTTCCAGCAATCTGTTCAGTATTTCTTTTCCCATATCATTAGCGCTCATCTCACGACCTTTGTAGCGCATAGTAAACTTAACTTTATCTCCTTGTTCCAAGAATTTCTTTGCTTGCTTTACCTTCACCTCATAGTCGTGAGTATCAATCATCGGGCGCAACTTTAATTCTTTAATATTTACAACCTTCTGATTTTTCTTAGCTTCATTTTTCTTCTTCTGCATTTCATATTTATATTTGCCGTAATCTAATACTTTGCAGACAGGTGGCGTTACTTGAGGAGAAATTTCAATTAAGTCTAATCCTACTTCTTGAGCAATTTTCAATGCCTCTGTAATTGGAACGATACCTAAATTTTCCCCATTATAGTTAATTAAACGAACTTCTTTAGATTTTATCTCACGATTTATGCGCGGTCCATCACTTTCACGTACTGGCGCATTGGTATTTTCTGTAGCTATGGTTGCCTCCAATAAAAATTAATGTTACTCTTTGTATAATAGTTAAAATTATTATACTTCGCAACAAAAATCTTTCTATTTTTTTGCAAATTCTTACACCTATAAGGCTTTTGCGAATCTTCTTTTTATCTCCCACATCTGATAGTTTTTGTGAGATTGATAATTTTGTTGATTGTAATATTGGGTATGCGCAAATAGCACGCTTCCTTTTTCTTTATCAAAATCAATACCAACGAACCCTTTGGATATCATATAGTCTATCACTTCTAAACGCTCATACGGAATAGATATTCTCGGCTTGAAACAAGATAGAACGCTCTCTTTATCCATCGGTTTATGCAGCAAAGAAATTTTTCCACCATCTGATGGATCTACCGCTGTTGAAAATAAATTAAAATTACATGCAAAATATGGCCCCATATTCCATCTATTTTTTCTATCTACAATAGAGGTACAATCTGTGCAGCCCAGTTTTTTGGCCTGCTCAATACGGTAATTTATCATTATGGTATTTAGCGAATTACCGCGATACATCGGTAAAACAGAATCTCCACCCATAGATGCGATTTTATTTTTTCCATTATTTCTGAGATTATGAAAGAAATCATACTCACAATTAGGTAGCTCTTCTTGTAAATCTTTTTGATTTTCACAAAGTCGAATATAAGACATTCCCACCAGTTTTTCGCCTACAAAAACTCCTATATATTTAATTTTGTGGTCATTAAAAACTTCATAAAAATATTCTTTTGTATGCTTATGAATGAAGCACTCTTCGCCATTTTTTAAATAGTGATAAATGCTTTCAGATAGCTTTCCCATTTGTTCTGCGTCTTTTTTATTCAATGGACGAATATGAAAATTTATAGGCTTTTCTTGCTTTATATTATTTACTTTATAAAGCTTACCTATCCATACATTTGTTCCATTTACTTCATATTTTTTTAGCTCTGAAAACATTTCCTTTTTTCCATAAAAAATGCGGGGCTTTACCCCGCCATTTGTTCCATTTTATTTAAGTTGAAACACAGAATCAATCTAACGGCGGGATGTTATATTCCTGACGTTTTATTTTCATCTGTTTTGTAGCTATAGAATGCAACATTATTTGTTCCTCTTAAACATTTTGGGGGTATTCTATATTGTTCTATGGCTTTCTGTCAATAGATTTTCTATATTTATATAGAATCGATTGGGAGAATTGTTTTTATGTTTGATATCAAAAATATTACAGAAATAGAAGCTGCTCAACAGTTAGAATTTTTAGCCAAAGAAATTGAAAAGGCAGATGTTGCCTATTATCAAAATGATGAGCCTTATCTTGATGATGCCGCATATGATAAATTACGGAGGCTTAATGATGCTTTAGAAGCTAAATTTCCCCATTTGATTCGAGAAGATAGTCCTTCTAAAAGAGTTGGTGCTTTAGTTAAAAGTGAATTTAAAAAAGTTGAACTTAAAGTGCCGATGCTCTCCCTTGCTGATATTTTTTCTTCTGAAGAATTAAAAGACTTTATTCTGGGAGTTAAACGCTTCTTGAACAGTAGCGATGATATCGTTTTTACTTCTGAGCCCAAAATGGATGGTTTATCTTTTTCCGCCTTATATGTTAATGGAATTTTTTCTAGAGGTTCAACGCGTGGCGACGGAAAAATCGGAGAAGATATTACGGAAAATCTTAAAGTTATTAAAGGCTTTCCTCTCTATCTTGAAAAGGATGTTCCGGAACGTTTTGAAGTACGAGGTGAAGTCTTTATGTCAAAAGAAGATTTTTTGGCTCTTAATGCAAGAAATGAAGCTGAGCATAAAAAAACTTTTGCAAATCCGAGAAATGCAGCTGCAGGTTCACTTCGCCAATTAGATGCTAAGATTACTCAAGAAAGAAATTTAAGTTTTATTGTCTATACATGGGGAGAAGTTTCTGATATTCGCTGGAGTAGTCAAGAGGAATTCCTTAACTATGTTGCATCCTTAGGATTTCCTGTAAATCCATACAATAAAATTTGCCATAATGATAAAGAATTGATGGATAGTTTTGATAGTCTGATGATACAGCGCTCTTCTTTACCTTATGATATTGATGGTATCGTTTACAAAGTTAATGACTTAGAACTACAAAAAAGACTCGGCTTTTTAACTAGAACTCCGCGTTGGGCTATTGCTCATAAATTTCCTGCAGAACAGGCTATTACACGTTTGAATAATATTCGTGTTCAAGTGGGAAGGACCGGTGCTTTGACTCCTGTGGCTGATTTGGAACCAATCAATGTGGGCGGGGTTTTGGTTTCACACGCAACACTTCATAATGAAGATGAGATTAAACGTAAAGATATTCGTGTTGGAGATATGGTTGTTATTCAACGTGCAGGAGACGTTATTCCACAAGTTGTTTCCGTATTAAAAGACAAAAGAACAGCCGATTTGCCAGAATTTCAATTCCCTCATTTTTGTCCTGAGTGTGGCGCACATGCTATTCGTGAAGAAGATGAAGCTGTTCGTCGTTGTACCGGAGGTCTCTCTTGTCCTGCGCAAGCTGTTGAGCGGTTAAAGCACTTTGTTTCTCGTGAAGCTTTTAACATTGAAGGCCTAGGAGATAAAGTTATTGAAGATTTTTATAAAGAAGGAATCATTCAAACACCTTTTGATATTTTTACATTAGAGCAAAGAAATCAGCCGGCGGATTTATTCTCTTCTGCATCTTCTCTTGAATTGGAAAAGCGTGAAGGTTGGGGAACAAAATCTGTAAAAAAATTATTTGAAGCGATTGAAAAAAGTAAAAATATTAGTTTGCAGAAATTCATCTACGCCTTGGGTATCCGCCAAGTTGGCGCCGCAACTGCTTATTTAATTGCTCGACACTATCACTCTTTTGATAACTTTATGAACGCAATGACTCAAAAAGATTTACAATTACTTATCAGCATTGATGGTGTTGGTCCGGCTATGGCAAAAGATATTGTTGAATTTTTCAATGAAGAACACAACCTTTTTATTATTCGGGAATTACTCAAAGTCGTTCATATTGAGGATTTTGCAGGAATCGAAAATACAAATTCTGAAATCTTTGGGAAGACAGTCGTCTTTACCGGTACATTAACTTCTTTGACGAGAAATGAGGCTAAAAGCAAAGCTCTTGCTTTTGGGGCTAAAGTTGCTGGTTCTGTTTCTGCACATACAGATTATGTTATTGCCGGAGAAAATGCCGGTTCTAAGCTGTCAAAAGCTCAAGAACTTGGGGTTAAAATTATTTCTGAAGAAGACTTTATAAAGATTATTTCTTAAAGATTATTGTCAGGAATTGCTTTTTGAGTGCGTTTGCGCTTATAAAATACCTTGTATATGTCGATAAACATAACATTGAAGAATATTGCCAATACAGAAATGACATATATTTTGATATGCAAGCCAAACGCAACATCTATTGCGTGAGATATCATGCATAGACCGCTCATAAATACCCCACAGATTACAAAATTCCAATAGTTTCCTTGTGTCTTTTTGTACGCATCAAAGATTGAACGACTTTTTCCAATTATTGATGACAACCATGCGAGATATGGGCGGCTTATAGTATATGGCGATAACAAAATCATTAGTATGAAAAACAGTGTTTTTCCAAGCAGAGAATCGTGGCTTTGTAAGACCTCCATATAGTTCTCAAAAAATTCCAAATACTTATCTCTAAAGCCCATAAAAAGCGGAATATATGGCGCTACCACTAATACCAAATAAATGCTAATATTAATAAACATTATCTTACTGGCTGGTATCAATCCATTAAAAATTCGTATCAGCGAGAAATATGGCGGATGTTGTTGAATGTGGCGGATAAATATACACCAATAAACATAGTACCCAACTAGCCACAGAATACTTAAAGAGTTTGTCCAACCATTTGGAATTAAAGAAAATACATAGAGAAAAGCAAAATTTGCCAGCGTCCAGAGCAAAAACGTCCTTTTATAGAGCAGTACGAATTTCGTACTGCTCTTAATTGAGGACACTAGAGAAAATTTCTTTATCTCTATTGTGGAAGATTTACGCTTCGTCTTCTTCAAATCCTTCCTCTTCTTCTGCATTCGGATCATAATCTATGCCCAGTTTAGACAAGATGTCTTCGTTTTCATCGGTTCTTTGTGCAACAATCCAATCTGGTACCCATGGTGAATGTGGTAACTTGGACATTGCCAACATCTTTTTATCCAAATAAAAACGCGGAGCATCTGCCATAATTGGAGTATCAATCGCACCTTGCATCAGTACCACTTGTTTCAACATTGGCAAACTCAATAAATCATTAGCGCTAATCGCTGAAACACCTTGTAGCTGATAACTTACATTTTTAGCAAATGGATTATACTCTTTGGAGAGACTACCTTCTTGACGGCTATATGATGTTGTTTGAACAGTTTTATTACCAATCATTTTTGAGAAGCGTTGAGCTGTTTGCTCGTTGTTTTGTGACAAAATAACTTTGCAAGCAGTGGTTGAAATAACTGTTTCTAAGTCATCTTTTCCGTATTTACCGGAAATTTGGCCTAAGTCTTGTCCAATCAGCAAATATGACACTTTTTGACCACGACCTACGGCAGGTCCATCAATAACCGCTTTTAGTTTAGGCATTTGTGGAAACTCGTCGAGCACGAACAATGCTGGAAATGGTCCCATTTTGCCATCAGTTGGGTGTACTGAGTTTGGCGGGTTTGAAATCAAGTATGCACTAATTAAGTCCACGAACGTTGCACTAATTGGGTTTAAGGCTTGAGCATCTGTTTGGTTAACGGATAGATAAACAGAAATTGGCTTCCATTCTCCTGTTACAGGGTCTTTCATTCCGCGCAAGTCTTTAAACTGCAAGTCTGAGAAACTTGTTCTGGCAACTACCGCCGAGTTCTTAAAAATACCAATACCAGTTAAACCTGTGGACATAACGGAACCACGCTCTTTATCCGGCATTGCACTCAATGCACTCAATTCTGTTACGCAACGACGAGAATAACCGTAGTTATTGGCTTCTTCCACCGCTGCATCAAGCAAATCACGCATCGGATCGGCCATAGCAGCCATTTGATCGCCTTCTTCTAAACGACGTTTAATTTCGTTTGCTTGCTCAATTTGCGATGATGTAATCCATTCCAAAATCATTGCCATACATGGTTCATGGTTTACCCATTTATCTGGCAACAGATTCCATGTTCCTATCGGCAAATAATTTTCTATGGTTAAATTATCGTTCTGCAAGTCTTGTATCGCACGTGCGGCATTTGCTCTTAATCCACCAATGCTCATATCATCGTAATATTGCATTAGTTCTGCTTTATCTTCAGCGGTCATTGAACCTTCATATATCTTTTGAATAAAGCGTTCATTTGCTAAAGCTCTTTCGCATTTAGATGATATAAAGTGAATAAATCCGCACAATGCACTACGACCTGTTTTAGACCAGTGTGGGTCTGCGCCACCTTTTGGATCTTCTACAAGCGTGTTACACATTGAGTCAACGTACAAGTCACGGTCTGGTCCAGGTTTTGGTAAAGCTCCCGGTGACAAGGGATTCCAACTCGGATAATATTCACCCGTTGCTGGATTATCCTCTTTACCCCAGTTAATTACAAATACTGGACCCACCTTGCTTCTGGCTCCTGTTGTTTGGTAACATAATTCCGGCTTCGGGTCGTTTACAATGATACTTAGCCCTTCTGAATTAAAAATCGTTGGAATAACCACTCCCGCTGTTTTACCTGTTCCCGGAGGAGCACAGCACAAAGTTGACAGTGTTTCTTTTAACTTCAGCATTTTGCCTTGGAATTTTCCAACAACCATACAGAAACCGTCAAATCCCAATAATGGCATATTCTCAATATCGCGCAAAGTTGCAATATGCGCCGATCCATGAATGTTTGATTGGAATTTATATGGACATTTTACACCGCCTACAATCAAAATTATCGGAAAAGATAAAAATGGCAATATCGGTGGCCATAAGCTTATTTTAAATTCGCCACTGTAGCGGTATATCTTTTTGAACCATTTCATATACCAATCCCACAAAAAGCCGAAATCCGTAAAAGACCTTTTTAAGAAAGCCCCTGCAACTTCTATGCTTTTTTTAGATATACCATTTTGCATTAAGAACGCAAATATAGGAGATAGATATAAGAAAGCCGCAGTTACAGCGACTGAGATGGCAAAGGTAATTGTCATCCACCGTACCGCGTTATCATATTCTTCCCACTCTTTTCCTCTTTCTTTTGCCATTTATACCTCTAATAAACAAAATTAAGCCAAACTACGTATAAGTTTTTTCAGTTTTTCAAATGTATTTTTATCTGTTTTTTCTTCACAGTTGTCTATTGATTTGGAGAATAGACGTATCTCTTTTGGACTTCCTCTATTGATACGTGTTACATTAATGTTCATATTGCTCCAAATCTCAAACATATCTTCTGCGTTGATAATATTTCCTGATTGAATAACAACATAGGAAATAATTTCAAAATTCATATCTCCAACAGCTAACTTCGTCTTCAATATATCTCTTGCTATATCTACTTTTCTTACAGGAGAAATGCGGTGACTACTTTCTGAGAACCATAAAGGTTCTTCATCATTGAATTTTTCTTCATCTGCTAACCAATCTCCCATTTCTTTATCCACTAAGCATAATATCAGCTGATTTTTTGACACTGCAATATAATCAATGGTCGTATTTTTAATTATTGCCGACGGAATTACATCGTATCCTTTTTGGTTTAGAACATCTAATACAGGAGTATGAGACTCTTTTATTGGTGTCGGGATATTTATATCTTGGGATTTATTTTTAGGCTGATTGTCTTTTTTGTTGTTAGAAATCGATCCTTTGTCTTGATGTGGTTTAGGTGCGACCTCTGGCTCAAAATCCTTGATTACTTCTGCTTCTATTGGCTCAGGTTTATCAACAACTAATGCAGACGGAATGCTATCGTCTATATCTGGTTTCTTATCTTTTTTCTCAAAATCAAAATCTAAATCAAAATCGTCATCATCAAAATTAAATAAAGCATGATTTGTTGGAACTTCTGCCGCATCTTTTTTACCAGGGGTATATCCTGATGATGCTCGTGCTCCCATTGAACTTAAATTATTGTTTATATTTGATTGCAATAACGTTGCCGAAGGAAGTGGCGGACGTTTCATCGGCGCTTTCTTAATAATCGGTGTCTTTTTTACAACTTTAGGCTCTTCTGCTATAGATTTTTTCTTCACAACAACCGGAGCTTTTGTTTTTAAGGTGATTTTTCTATATGCATATAAAGGACTTAGGACTACTTTCTTTACAAAATTTTCCCATTTTACAAGACATAAGCCAACCCACCCCGCTAACCATAACGGTATGGAGCTTACAACAATTATAAAGAAACCTATTTCTGAATTGCTTATCGGAGCTCCGCTATTCCATTTATATCCCAATAAACGCCAATGCTCTGATAACAAGATGTCAAAGTGCCAATTAATTAGCAATAAAACACGAATACCATCTATGAATACAATGCTCCATAGATAGCCAACCAGTAATGTTTTTAATATTATTATTAATGGTTTCAAGTTTTTCTCCGGTTTTATTCCTTAATCTTACTTCGGTATTAGTTAACAACTCATTATTGTTTTTCATTTTCTTCAATTTTTGCGGCAATCTGCTTTCTTAAATCTGCAACTTCATGTGAGCGACTGAGATTTTTTCCTTCCTTTTCTATTTTGGCCTTTATAATTTCATCTAGTGTTTTGTCTTTTTCGCCTAAATTTTTAATGGAAACATGCTCAATCTCCATATTTTTGGGGCGTGTCAACCTTCTGTATAAAGAGATAAAAGGTTTACTGAAAAATTTACCTAATCCATATTTGTATAGTTTATTACTTAACACTAACCAAACTATAGGCAAAGCAATTAGGCAAAAGCCTAAACTGCAATCTCTAAATGTATTGAAGACACCACCCTTTTCCCAATATTCGTACATTATTTGGTATGATTTAGCATTCAAAATGTCAAATTTCCATAATACCTTAAAAAGAAACTGACAGATATACGCCAATACAACAAAAACAATCACGCTACTAGATAAAAATCTTATCATTTTACCTATTTTTTTCATTTTGTTCTCCTTAACGCCCTAATCTATATTCTCTTATAGCCTTAGAAAATTGCTTTTCGGTTAACGTAAACTCATCTTTTTGCGTAGCGGGAGCTCTTTCTGAAATTTTTGTACCTTCAAGCATAAAGTCATCTATTGTTTTGCTTATTTTGGCCACAGCTTCTTTGGCCTTTTTATGCTTGCTTCTGTCATTAATATTTTTGGTAATTATTGTATCAGTTTCAGCTTTTGCATTTTTTCCGGCATTATTTACAGACGTTAAGTAGTTTTTTATGTTTTCTTGAATTTTTTCTGGATTATCAGCATATACCTCATGTATTTTATCAATATTTTCCATTATCTTTTTGTAGTGTTGCTGACTGCGTTTTTGAATATGCGCTTTGATTATTTCTTCGTTTTCTACGGCATCTTTACTTATTGTTTTAATTTCTTTTACTTTTTTAGATACATCTTTTGTAATTGTAGATGCCTTTGTGCCACTACTGGTTATTTGATTAATTTCTTCCAATTTTTTATTAATTTCTGTGCAAGCGCTTTCATCTCCGCCAACTTCTTCTTTCATGGCTATTACATATGCTGAAATTGCAGCTTTTAGTTGCCCTACATCAGTGTTCTTTTCTTTTAATTTAATTTCCAATTCATTCAACTTATTTGAAAATTCTGGTGAAATTGTATTTTTTCCACCGCTAACAACTTCTTCTACTGTTGCTAAACGTGTTGCAATCGTAAAGATTTTCTCCTCTTTGGAAAAACGCCCTTCTATCACCTCTTTACTAACACCTAAGCCATACTTTTGCATAAATTCAGCTTCTGGAGAGGAAGGATCTGCAACTGCTTTTTCTTGGATTTGGCATAGTTTTTTATAGAAATTAGGCTCTCTCTCCCACAATACCCATGAAGGAGCAATACCATCTCTTTCTTTAGCTAAGTTTTCGTTTAACTCTATTAGTTTTGCCTTTTCTTTTGAAAATCTGTCTGCTCTTTCTTTATAGAATTCATCGCCTATCATATAAATATTTTTCTTGGCCTTTTCTTCTTTTTCCTCAACCTTTCCTCCAGATTTATATGGTGCAAACAATACCCATTCAGCAAAATCTAAAGTATTATCTACAATGGCATCAATTCCCCATGCATAAAAGGCCATTATGCAATCATTCCAAAAGACTTCCATAATGTTGTCACCGCCGGATTTCCCTTTGGTTCCACCTCTATCTCTTTTGGGAGGCGTTATTGAACTACTTGAAATTACGTTTTTTTCTTTTTTATCTTTTGGAGCTTTAACATCAAATCCATCCACAGGTACTTCATCGTAAGCTCTTGATACGCCATCCGGAGCTCTTTCTGGTCGTCTTGGCTGAGGAGGTGTTTCTTGTTGTTCTTCTTGCGAAGCATTGCTATTATCTGTATTTGTATCTGTGTTATTATTACCTTCTGACGGTTCTGGATTTCCTGCAGGAGAAGCTGCATCTGCTTCATTAGTTGAAGAACCTTCATTAGCAGAAGGAGTGTCCATGCGAAGATTTTCTTGGGTTTTTCTCTCTATTTCTTCCAAATCTTTTTTAATTCTTGCGCTTAAATCATCATTTTGAGAATTAGTTACCATTGTTTTCTCCTCTTTTTCAAATTTTATTTATGGTAACATAAAAACAGCAGCTTGTCTACTTTAAACACCCAAAAATTTCTCAAACTTTTAATTTTTTAATAAATTCACCAATTTTTTGATTTGCTTTTATGCCATCTTCTGGAGTAACTTTTATTAAACCAAAAAATTTTGGATGTATTTTATCAAATTCAATTGGCGAAAACATTGCAGGATTCTTGGTTAGGGCTTTATACGCACCATCTGCATCTTTTTGTGCTGCCTTAAAGTAATTTCCTATCAATTTTTCTGCATTTATCGGGAAATTCTTTTCTTTTAATTTCTTGATAAATAAAGCCCGTCTTTCTTGTAATTCCATATACTCATCATAGAGTTCTTTCTTTATTCTGTTTTTTTGAACAATTTCTCGTTTCTGCTCATAGCTTACTTCGCATATCTCCAAATTTATCAAAATCTCTACATATGAAATTATGGCTAATTGCATATCCGTATCTGTTAAACTTTCTGCAAAGGTCAAATATTCTTCATCTCCTGCATCTTTGGATAACCGCTTCATATTTTCGGGGTCATATTTATTTATAACATCCCAACAATCAAGTAAATGCTGGGCAATTTTTTTACCTACACTCGGCTTATAGTTCGGATACAACATATCTTCATTATAATCCGTTTCCGGTACTTTCAAATTTTTCTTTTCCGCAAGAGCTATTACACCATCTCTAAAATTGGTAACAGCTCGTGCTAGTTCTTTTTCTTCATCTTTTAATTTTGTCTTTTCTTCTTGTGTAACTTGTTCTTTTTCAACCTTTATTGTTTGTAAATTAGCCAATTCAGACAAGTTATCCAGAGTTTCATTTGGACTAATTTGCATCGGCTCTGCATTTGCTTGGGGCATTGGCTGAGCAACCGGAGCCGTACTGTTACTTTCTTCTACTGTGGATTCTGTTGGCGTTATAAAACTTTCCAATCCGCTTTCTGATTGAGATAGAAAACTATCTAAAGTTTCGTCTTTAGGCGATGCTATTACTTTTTTATCTTGGTTTATAAAATCATTTAATAATTTAGCAAATTCATCTTCAATTTTAACGGTTTCCGGATTTTCTTTTTTTTCTTCCTTTTTTTCTGTCTTTTCTATTGTTTGATTTAGAAAATCATCTAAGGTTTCTATGCCATTACTCATCTTTATTATCCCCCTTATTTAGGTTGATAGTTAATTTTTCTTCTGCTAGTTTTTCATCAATTATTATTATTTTATCATTTTGAGGAGTTGTCGTCAAAATATAAATTTTTTCATTTTCTACCCAAAATTGCTTTACTTTTGCATCCGGTTCTATATTCAGATTTATTTCTGTTTGTTGGTTTTGTGGTGTTTTTGCAATCTTTCTATTTAAAATTTTTACGAATATGAGATATGTACACAAAACGATTGCCATGCTTAATATAATTACAATGCTTTTTAGTATATTTTGTTTTGTCATATTATATCCTTGATTTTCTCTTACTTTATGGTTTATCTTTAATCTAAATTTGTGAATATATATTTAACGTGATTTTCTATGAGCGACGAAAATAATAAAGTTTTTTATACATCTCCTGTAGATGACGAACAGAAGTCTTTACGAATTGATAAGTTTATTGCTTCTCAAATCCCTGAGCTTTCCAGAGCCCAAGTTCAACGCTTGATTGAAGAGGGATGTGTTTTTGCTGATGATGAAGCAATCGTTGATAAAAACTATAAAACTCGTCTGGGTGATATTTATCAAATTTCACTCCCAGAACCTCAAACAGCAACACCCTCTCCCGAAAATATCCCTTTAGATATCTTATTTGAAGATGATGATCTGATTGTTGTTAATAAACCTGCGGGTATGACTGTTCACCCTGCTGCCGGTGTTAATTCCGGTACTCTTGTTAATGCATTACTTTATCATTGTAAAGATTCGTTATCCGGAATTGGTGGGGTTGCCAGACCCGGAATTGTTCACCGAATCGACAGAAACACTAGTGGAATTCTTGTCGTCGCCAAGAATGATTTTACACATCGCGGATTAGCTGAACAATTTTATAATCACTCCATTGAACGAACTTATTTTGCTGTTGTCTATGGAACGCCCTTACCGCGTATCGGAACAATATGCGGTAATATCGCGAGAAGTCCATATGACAGAAAAAAAATGGCTATTGTACAAACCGGTGGAAAAAGTGCGGTTACCCATTACCAAACAATCGAAACATACTTTAATGATGCGGCTTCTCTTGTAAAATGTAATTTAGAAACGGGAAGAACACATCAAATTAGAGTTCATTTGTCGTCTATCGGCTGTAATCTTATCGGTGATGATGTTTATGAAAAATCAAAGAAAACTATGGTTAAACTACCTTTGGATATAAAAAATTACGTGAATACGTTTCCTCGTCAAGCGCTTCATGCCTTTTCGTTAGGCTTTATTCACCCAAGAACTAAACAAATTCTTGCTTTTCAAACTGATTTTCCAGAAGATATGCAAAATTTGATTCAAAAACTAAAAAAAAATCTCTGATATGTAATTTTTAGTTTTATATCTTCTTGGATTTCTGTTAATCTTTTATTAAGTAAAAATAGAACTATTGTCTAGGTTGTGGAAAAATTTTTAGAGTTTTATTCTCCTATTAGTCAACTTTTAGGAGAAGAATCATGAAAAAACAACTTACTCTAAATGGACTTGACTTTTCACCTGAAGAGAATTTATCTCGTTATTTACAATCAATCAAAAAATTCCCTATCCTTTCCCCTGATGAAGAATATGAATTAGCTCAACAATACAAAAAAACTAAAGATTCTCATATTGCTTATAAACTAATTACTTCTCATTTGAGATTAGTTGTTAAAGTTGTTACTAAATATAAAGGATACGGTCTTCCTGTCGGCGAAATGATTTCTGAAGGTAATATCGGATTAATGTACGCTATTGATAAATTTGCACCCGAAAAAGGATTTCGTTTTTCCACTTATGCGCTTTGGTGGATTAAAGCTGCTGTTCAGAAATATATTCTTAACTCCTGGTCTTTGGTTAAACTGGGAACAACATCCGCTCAAAAAAAATTATTTTTTAATCTACGTAAAATAAAAAATCGTTTGAACCTTGTTGATGACAGAGAGCTTTCTCAGCATATCTTAAATAATATTGCGCAATCTCTGGATGTTAGTGTGCAAGATGTTACTGATATGAATATGCGGCTAAAATCTCACGATGGCTCCCTTAATTCCATAATTGATGGAGATGATGACGGTACTACCGAATGGTTGGATTTTATTTCTGATTCAAAACCCAATCAAGAGGAGACCTTGGCTCACGCTGAAACTATAAAGTATCGTAAGCAAATGTTTTATCGTGCTTTATATGTTTTGAACAAAAGAGAAAAAGATATCTTATTTAAACGCCGTTTATATGAAAAAACAATTACTTTGGATGATTTAAGTAAGACATATCATATTTCTAAAGAGAGAGTTCGACAAATAGAACTTAATTCCATAAAGAAAATCACTAAAGCAATAGCTCTTATGCAGTAATCTTGAATTGATTTTCACTTTTTATTTCTCGGGATAGCCTATAGAATTTTAGAATAAAAGAGATGTGTAATCATACAGAACGTTTTATTTATATCTTTTTATTGATTTTTCTGTGTTTAGCTTCTTTAGGGCTAGCCTTTTATGTATTTAACTCTCGAAATCTTAAAGAAGCTAAACCATTATCTATCTCAAGCACTCTAGCTCTTAATCACAAATTATGTCCATATTTCTTATTTATTGATTAAAAATTGCGCTCAAACTTATTTATTACGGATATGTGCTATCAAGTGGAGCATCTTGATTGACACTCTGTGGCTTATACACAAATAAATTTGTAGTTCCAGGAATGTCAGTTGTTCTCTCTACATATCCTTTTCTTAGCATACATTTCTGATATTTTCTCGGACTTGCATCTGTATCATCTCTTACAGAATTTACTAATATCGGCATAGCTCCTGGATATGGAACAAAACTAGCCCATATTCCATGCTCCTTATGCCATTTTACAACAATATTGTAGCGTTGCTCTTCAGTATAAAACCAACTCCTAAAGTTTGGAAAAAACTTAAAGGCCTCTGCTTCTCTCATGCATTCGGAGTGATCTCTTGAAAATTTTATACCACCTGTATTATATCTGTCCCAATGAAAGACAACCTGACCTTCTGTTGTGGTGGTACAGGAGCTTAAAAATATGAATGACAGTAGTAAATACAGTTTTTTCATTATTAAAAATCCAAATTTGCATAGTTACTTGATGGGGGAATTCCTCTGATATTATCCTTCAAAATTTCTTTGAAACTTGGACGAGACTTTATTTTTGCATACCATAATTTGGCATTTTTATATTCATTCCAAGGAATATCACCAAGATAATCAACAATTGACAGATGGGCTGCTACCGTTAAATCTGCCAGGCTAATCTCTTTTCCAGCTAAATAATTATTTCTGTCTGCTAAATAATCTATATATTCCATATGGAATTTTAAATTATTTAATCCTGCTTTCAGTATCTTTGAATTAGGTGCTTGTTTGAATTGAAAACGCTTAATAATTTTCTCTGCAACGATATATTTATATACCTCATTATAAAATTTCGTATCAAACCAATCCATAATTCTTCTGATTTCCGCTCTGGCTATAGGATCTTCCGGTAATAGTTTATATTGAGGATTACTTTCTTCCAAATATTCTGTTATTGCATAATTTCCTGCAACAACTTTCCCATCAAAAACTAATATAGGTAAATCACCACCAGGATTAATATCTAACATTTCTTGAGATAATTTCCAAGGTTCTTCCTCTTTTAAAACAAACAGCATTTTTTTCTCAGCCATTATTAGTCTGATTTTGCGCGACTGTGGTGATATGCTATGATGAACTAAAAGAACCATTTTATCTTTTTCTCCTTTTGGGCTGTATGTTATCTTCCTATTTTTTCTTTTTCAAGCATTATTCCATTGTTTTTTCATCTATAGATGGTTCTGGTTGAACCGTTGTATTTTCTTCTATTGTTTCCTCTGACGGTCCTACGTTGATATATGTAGGTGGTACAATGCCTCTGGTGTTTTCCTTATATATTTCCAATAACTCTTTCATTCCTTCTTCTTTGGCTTTTGCATAAGAGGGACTTTTTAAATATTTTTTCAGATAAACAACACGGGGATGATTAGCCATTTCAGGAGTTACCCTGAAAAACATCGGCATTTTCCAAATAGGTGTTTTGCTGTAAGCCACATAGTCATGTATTCCTAATTTGTATAATTCAATTTGACTTGGATAGTAGCTTGCCACCACATAATCTATTTCACCTGTCAATAATTTTTTGTATGCTTCAGGAAAATCTTTAACTTTTTCAATTCCTAATTTTTCAAAATCCTTTAATACAAAACTTGAAAAATAATCTTGTGCAACATACGCTCCTTTATAGTTTTTTAGTTCATCTTTTGTTTTCAATGAAATTGTTTTTTTTGCAGATGTAATTACATGAACGTTATTTTCAAAAAATGATGGGTAAATATATTGATTTTTTGAATATGGAATATTTTCATAATATGTAGCGAACAATCCTTGTATATTTTCATCATTTTTTTCAAAGCGTTCTGCTGTTTGCGCATAGTCTCTTATCGGATATTTTAAGACGATTACAATATGTTCTTTTTCTGCTAAATCCCCAAATATTTTTTCAAAAACAGATCCTTGCCGTCTTGAAGACCACGGAAAAATATCTGGATTTGCCGTTAATTCTATATCAAAACGGTCTTTCCAGTCGTATCTGGAAGAAACACTCGTATATCGAGGTTCACTGTATCCATTTTCTTCCCACCCAATCATTCTTATAACATTATTTTTGGCAGCTTGAGCATTTGAATAAATTAGCGTTGAAAGCGCTAAAGTTATGCTTAACAGTAATTTCATGTTTCCCCCACTGTTTAAAAGAATCTTTGATTGTTTAAACTATACTGTTATTATATTAAAAAATAATTTATCTGATTTACTTTTGTTTGGTATAATCTATTTTGTAATAATAAGACAGGTGTTTATTTGACTGATAATGCTGATTTAATTTATAAAAATTTATTTTTACGAAATGAAGTATCGAGAAATATATCCATTGTTATTTCCGGAGCGGAAAGAATCGGCTCTTCTTGGTGCGCATTGAGTTTGGCTCACGCTCTTAATCTAGAACGAAAAAAAGTATTATTAGTTGATGGCAACGGCAAATTTTCTAATATTTCATCTTACCTTATTTTACAAGAAACAAAGACTATTGAAGACTATCTTGTAGGAGGCAAAACTCTCAATCAGCTTATCATTCCCTATAAAAATAAAAATTTTCATATTTTAACCGCTTTGCAAGGAAATAATTATCTTACAGAATTACCTCTCGGACGAGTACAGATTTTCGCAGAGGATTTGCAAATTTTAGCAGAAAATTATGATTGCACAATTATTGATATTGGAACGGAATTAGATAGTAAAAATTTAAGTCTTTGCCAAATTGCTGATAATATTTTAATTATGTCTTCAGAAAATAATGCTGATTTGATTAAAACTTTTGATTTAATTAAATTCCTGAACAGCATAAATATTGATGCTAATTATAATTTAATAATTAACAAGGTAAATTCTTTTGAAGATGGCTACAAAAGCTATGAAAAACTTAATAAAGCTTCTGACAAAATTGGTTTGAGGTGTCCTGATTTATTGGGGATTGTTCGTATTGATGCCAGAATTCGCGACACTATTCGCAATAAAGAATTATTATTGTCTCGCTATCCAACGTCTGAAGCGGCTTTAGATATTTGCCATATTGCAAAAAAATTGTATCAGGGGATTTTACATGAATAAAAAGAATAAATACGATAGTTTAGGATATTATCAGATACTTGATGTATCTTTTTCTTCTTCCGATGATGAAATTCGGCAGAAATATCGTGAATTAGCCAAATTCTGGCATCCTGACCACAATACAGATTCTAAAGCGGTTGATATGTTTCAAAAAATATCTATCGCTTACGATGTTTTGAAAGATCCTAAACTTAAACTGAAATATACATTACTTTCAATTATCTATAATTCGCAAAATTTTCCTGATATTAATGCTTTATGTACATTAAAAAACATGCACGGACAAGATGATTTAAATTTGCGTGCCTTTCACTTAGTTGAAATTACAGGAAAAATATTAGGACATACGAAAATTGATAAAATTTATTATTGTAACCCTCTTGAAGCAGTCAATGTCGTTAGGCAAATTTCCAAACATAACTGGTTGTATGGCTTTTGGGGAATTAGCGCATTTTTCTTAAATATTGCAGCGCTATTTCACAATTTTTTTGCTCTAAACAATAAAAAAGCAAATCTTTTACTTCATTTACATAACGCTCTTGCTTTTGAAAGCGATGGAAAATACCCTGAAGCCCTAACGTCTGCTTTATTAGCTAAAGAATTTGCAAACAATGACGAACTGTTTTTTATTAATCTCTATGTTAAGCAGTTAGGAAATTATACCCCTTTGAGTGTCAAAAAGTGGAATTTGGGTAAACTTAAAAGAATACAATTATTTTATCCGTGTATACTTATTTGTCTTGTATTTCTTCTATTGGGTGGTCTATATTTGAAAGACATTGAAGATTCTAGAAAGAATTCTGTTAATGTCAAAGAAGTTGTTGTTTTTAGAGATGGACGCAAGGCTTTCAGCGATGTGGCGGTTGCTCGTATCTTTGATATTCCGGTTGATGTTCATGATAAATCAAAACTTTATCATGTTACCCAAAATACTCAAGCTATGCATGGCGCTGACCGGAGTTTTGATGTTTATGGAACCGTTGAACAAGGCACAACTGTTAGACTTACCGGATATTCTTCTGATAAAGAATGGTATAGAGTAATGTTTGATAATGGAGAAATGGCTTTTATCGAATCCAGTAATTTGCAACAAGGAATCGGAAAAGAAATTCCTCTTTGGAGTAAAATTTATAAAGAATAAAAATAAAGGATATAAGTAATGGCTTTGAAATTTGAAATATTGAAGAAGCACAATAAATCTCGTTTGGGTAAACTTTATACCAAACATGGTGTTGTTAATACTCCAGCTTTTATGCCTGTTGGTACTTGTGGAACAGTTAAAGCTATGCTTCCTGAATCTGTTGAATCAACCGGTGCTGAAATTATTTTAGGCAACACTTATCATTTGATGCTTCGTCCTGGTGCCGATTTAGTGGAAAAAATGGGAGGCTTACATCAATTTATGAATTGGCATCGCCCTATTTTAACAGATTCTGGCGGTTTCCAAGTTATGAGTTTAAAGGGATTAAGAAAATTAACTGAAGAAGGTGTTACTTTTAAATCTCATATTGATGGAAAACAATTTTTCTTAACTCCTGAAGAATCTATTGGCATTCAACATAAATTAGATTCCAATATCACTATGAGCCTTGATGAATGCACTCCTTTTCCGGCAACTCATGAAGAAGCTAAAAAATCTATGCAACGCTCTATGCGTTGGGCACAGAGAAGTCGCGATGCCTTTCAAGATAGAGAGGGATATGGTATTTTTGGTATTCAGCAGGGTAGTATTTTTCAGGATTTACGACAAGAATCTGCTGAAAAGTTAAAAGCTATCGGCTTTGATGGATATGCAATCGGCGGTTTAGCTGTGGGCGAAGGACAAGATAAAATGTTTGAAGTTCTTGACTATGCTCCGGGAATGCTTCCTGAAGACAAGCCTCGCTATTTAATGGGCGTTGGAAAACCTGTTGACATTGTCGGGGCCGTTCTGCGCGGTGTTGATATGTTTGACTGTGTTATGCCTACTCGTTCCGGCCGTACTGCTCAAGCTTTTACAGAGTATGGCCCTATTAATATACGTAATGCACGACATCGTGAAGATCCTAGACCTGTTGAAGCTAACTGTGATTGCCCGTTGTGTAGAAATTATTCTCGTGCTTATATTCATCACTTGCAAAAATGTAATGAAATCTTGGCTGTTATGCTCTTAAGTTGGCATAATATCAGATATTATGAACGCCTTATGCAGGGTATTCGTAAAGCCTTAGCCGAAGATACTTTAGATGAATTTGCTAAAGAATTTTACAGAAAACAACAATTAGGCGATATTGAAGAATTGGCTTAAGCTTTAAGATAATCAAGGAGGACGTGTTATGGCTACTACAGCAATAAAAAATAAAAATGATGATTTACTTTCCGCCTTTTTGAAAGAAAATAAGAAGGACGGTATCAGAGTTTTTGTAGCTGGAGGTTCTCGCGGCGGTCATAATCCGGTTTATGTTAAAGAAGCATATTCTCTCGGCAAAAAGATTGTTGAAATGGGTTTTAAACTTGATTTTGGTTTATCTAATGCTGGAATTATGGGAGCTGTTGCCAGAGGTGTTATGGATGCGTGGAACGAAAAACAGCACTCCTCAAATCCTGATTTTCCAATTCAGGGAATTACAACTGAAGAATACTATAAGTTGTATGATTCTGATGATGCTATGCTTAAACACATCAATGTTATCTTTGCTAAAACTTTAGAAGAGCGCAAACGCCGTTTGCTGAATGCTGATTTCGTTGTATTTACTCCAGGCGGTGTTGGTACATTGGACGAATTAGCTTATGACTGTGTTGCCATGCAAGATGGTCTTTTGCAAAAGAAACCTTTTATTCTTTATAATATTAGTGGTTTCTTTCATCATCTTTTAGAATACTTAAAAGCTATTTCTAATAAAGGTTTTTCTGACCCTGTTCCTTTTGTTGTTGTTGACAATGATTTTGAACTTGAGGTTGCTTTTAGCTTGTTGAAGAATCGCTATTCTAAAAGTGATGACGATAAAAAAGTTTATGACAATACTCGGCAATTAGTTTATGAGTTACCTTATTTTATTCAGCAACGTTTGAAAACAGGCAAAGATGTCGTTGATATTATTCGCGAAGTTTGCAGTATTCAAGGATTAGGAAATGATGAGGAAAAAGCGGCTCTTGATAATGATATAGAAACAGCCTATCTAGAAAAAGAAATTGAACGTATGTATGATAGATTGGCCAAAGCCGGACGCGATACTTCTGTTGTTAGCTATAAATTATCTCGCTTAAAAAGAAGACAGGGAAAGTTATAGCTTATTTGCCCAAATCTCTTATAAAATGGAGTTTTTATTAAAAAAGCTCCAAATTTTTATCTTTATTGACAAGGACTTGTGCGGCAGCTCGTGCTTCCTTCGTGATTTTTTCACCAGCTAGCATTCTGGCTATCTCTTCTATTTTTCCATCGGCATCTAATTTTTTAAGACTTGTTGTTGTTTGATTCTCTACAGTATTTTTTTCAACCTTAAAATGCTCATTACTAAATGCGGCAACTTGAGGTGAGTGTGTGACAACCATAACCTGAACTTTTTCTCCTAAACGGGCTAATCTTTCTCCCACAGCTTCTGCTGTAGCACCCCCTATTCCCGTGTCAATCTCATCAAAAATTAATGTTTCTTGACTGGAATTTTGTGCTAAATTTACTTTTAGAGCCAGCATAAAACGAGATAATTCACCACCTGAGGCAATCTTATTTAGAGCCCCCATTGGGGTATTGGGATTGGTTGAAACTTCAAAGCATACGGTATCCCATCCTTTTTCCGACCATTGACTTTCCTCTTTAACTGTAATTTTGGTCTTAAAAACAGCTTTTTCCATTTTTAAAGGAGGAAGCTCCTTCATTATATTTTTATCTAGTTTCAGTGCTGTTTGCTGTCTTTTTTCGCTTAATTTATTTGCCGCTTCAATATATTTTTCTCGTAAATTATTTACTTCTGCTTTTAATTCCAATAAATTTTCTTCTCCATTTTGGAGATTACGAAGCAATGAGGATAATTCTTCTAGTTTTTCCGGCAGTAAATCTATTTCTGTTTGGTGCTTTTTGGCTACGCTACGCAAGGCAAAAAGCCTTGTTTCTATTTCATCAATTTCATTCTGATTTAGGCTTATATCTGCAGAATTAACTTCTATGCGTTCCACCGCATCATTCAGACTATATAGCGCAGTTTCAATATTTTGCTCTATATCTGCATACTTTCCATTCACAATTTCATTTGCACGAGATATGGCATTTTGCGCTTTAGCTATCTGATCTAGTACGGAGCTTCCGCCGTTTAAATATGAATACGCTGCATTTAATTTTTCAATGATTTTTTCTGCATTCATTAATTCACTGCGGCGATTGCGCAAACTTTCTTCTTCGCCTTTTTGCGGAGCTAATTTTTCTAACTCTTGAACCCAATGTCTAAGATTTTCTTCATCTTCTTTAGCTTTATTCAAAGCGCTTTCTTTTTCTTTTAGTAACTTTGCTGCTTTTTTATATTTTATGTAGGTTTCTTGTGTTGCTGTAATTTCTTTTTCATACTTTCCATAACTGTCTAATATATCGCAGTGTGTTGCTGGATTTAACAGTCCTTGATTATCATGTTGGCCATGTATTTCTATGAGATTTTGGCTTAACTCTTTTAATAGCTTAAGTGTTATTATTTGATCATTAAAAAGTATTTTACCTTTTCCTTCGGCGGTAATTGTTCTTTTTATAATAATGTCACCATCTATTTCCAAATCATATTCTTTGGCAATTTCATATATTTTATTATCTGCTTGTACTTCAAACACTCCTGTAACGGAAAGTTTGTCAGTTCCGGTGCGAACTAATGATGCTTCTGAACGATTACCTAACAACAAACCAAGAGAATCCAAAAGTATTGACTTGCCGGCTCCGGTCTCACCACTCAAAACCGTTAAACCATTTTTGAAATCTATATCTAGACTGTCAATTAAAACGACATTTCTTATTGATAAGGTTTTGAGCATTGTTTGTTATTAGTCCTTTGACACTAATTGTGATGCCATTTTTGACCATTTGCTATCTGGATAGTTTCGGCGTAAAATTTCTTCTTTTTTAATAGCTTCATCATCCAAGCCTAACAGTGTATAAATTTCTACTTCACGGTACAGAGCTTCTTCTATTTGACTGGTGGTCTGATAAACATCCGTTACTGTTGAAAAACGATTTAATGCAGAGATATATTCTTTGTTCTCCAAATAATAACGTCCAACACTCATTTCATGCCCTGCTAAGTGATCTTCTATCAAAGCCATTTTTGCTTTTGCGTCTTCTGCATATTCACTATTTGGGAACATTACGATAACTTGTGAAAATGTTTCATAAGCATCTTTTGTTGCAGATTGTTCTTTTTCTGATGGAGCAATTTGGTCATAATAGCAGACACCTTTTAAATAAAAAGCATATGCGATATCCTTATTCCCTGGGTGTAGTCTTATAAAGCGATCTAGCGCTGCAATGGCATCATCGTACTTTTCATCTTTGTAGTATGCATAGGCACTCATAAGTTTAGATTTCGTAGCCCATTTTGAGTAAGGATGCTCCATCTCAACTTTATCAAAAGTTTCTGCCGCTTTTTGATATG
Source organism: uncultured Alphaproteobacteria bacterium (assembly GCA_944390455.1). Classification (GTDB taxonomy): domain Bacteria; phylum Pseudomonadota; class Alphaproteobacteria; order RF32; family CAG-239; genus CAG-267. Next base: position 72,435 of record CALXPU010000001.1, read on the forward strand.
AGGTCTTATTCAAATAGTCATATGCTTCATTATATAAAGTTTCTGCACTTTTATCTTCATCTTTAATTGGCTCTTCCGTTGTTGCGCATCCACCTAATAACATTAGTCCAATTATCGGTAAAACATACAGAATCTTTTTCATATTGCCCTCTCTTATAAGATTTCATAATTATCTGTTGATGAAAACAAATGCTTCAATATTTCATTATTATGATAGTGTCCGCTTTTATTAGCAACAACTTTTGCTAATATATAATATCCTGATGTATATAAATCACCTATTGTATCCATAACTTTGTGATTTACGCATTCGTTTGGAATGCGGAAACCGCCGGGATTTAATATAGTCTCTCCATCTAAAACTACTGCGTTATCCAAAGAACCTCCTTTGATTAAACCTATCGATTTTAAGTAATCCACTTGATATTTTTCGCAAAATGTACGGCATAGTGCTATTTGGTCTTCAAATACATCTGATGTTATATCCTGATCAAAGTGTTGGTGTCCTACTATTTTAGAAGGAAATTCTATATCAAAGCAAATGTGTAACATATCTGCAGGGAACAAAGTTACGCTTCCACCTTTTCCATCATCGAAGGTTACTTCTTGTTTTACTTTTAAAAATTTACGAGGTGCTGATTGCTCTTTTAGTTCTTCAAGTTGCAAAATTCTCAGAAATTCTTTTCCGCTACCATCGAGAATCGGTATCTCCGGATTATTAATTTTTACTAAAGCGTTATCTATTCCTAAAATGTAGAAAACAGACATAATATGCTCAATAGTGCTGACGATATTTTGTTTATCTGTTCCCAAACAGGTACAATTACGTGTATCAACAACTTTATTATATAAAGCAGGTATTTCTTGTGCGGCAGCTATATCTGTTCTTAAAAAGCGAATCCCATAATTTTCAGGCGCCGGTTCTATTTCTAACATGGATGCACAACCTGAATGCAACCCAATTCCACTAATTTTTACATTTTTTTTCAACGTCTGTTGTTTCTGCATCTTTTTCCCCTTCTAAATTTTGCAGGTGGTCTGTAAGCCGAGTTCTGTTCTTGTCATTTGCTTTACTTTGCAGTAAAGATTCCAAGCGATAGCTATTCATCTAGACCAAATGTCACCATTTGGTTCAAGCGACCTACCTCTGGAGTAGAGTGGAAACGCTCCTTTTAACAGCTTTGCTGCTCTCCTAATTTGGTCTTGCGTCAGGTAGGGTTTACCTTGCCAAAGGATATTGCTATCTTTGCGGTGAGCTCTTACCTCGCCTTTTCAACCTTACCAAGCAATGCTTGGCGGTAACTTTCTGTGGCACTTTCCCTTAGATTTCTCTAGCCGGACGTTATCCGGTACCTCGTTTCCATAACGCTCGGACTTTCCTCACTAAGTTTTCTTAGCGCAGCTATCCGACCACCATATTTATGGCTTATCACACTTTAATATAAAATCAATATTTTTAACGTTCTTTACTCATTAGTTTAAAAAAATTTACTTTTTGTTAATTTTTTACTTGTTTTGTTTAAATTTTGTGTTATTTTGTCCACGAATCGTTTTTCGGACTATTTATCGGAGTTTTCTCTAATGACAAAAACTAATAACAATATTTTAAATTTCTTTATAGCTGTTGCCATTTCTTTTACTGCACTTCCAGCTTTTGCTGAATGCGATGGCTTTTACATCGCCGGACGTGCTGGATACGCTGAATATGAAATTGAAGATGATAGAAGCAGCGTTGATCAAAACATTTCCGACTACGTTGTCGATAAAAAAAGATTTATTGCCAGCGGTGCTCTTGGCTATAGATACGAACATTTTAGAGCAGAACTTGAATATGTATGGAGAGATAAAAATAGCGGAAATCAAGCTGATATTGCAGATATAAAATTTAGTTCCAGTTCTTATATGTTTGTTGTTTACTATGACTTTTTCCCTTACTCTTGGTTTACTCCTTTTGTTAATGCAGGTATTGGTTGGTCTGATCACGACTTAACAATAAATAATATCTACGGAAAAGCTCCACACAAGATTGATCGCACTAACTTTACTTGGTCTTTAGGTGCTGGTATTTCTGCTAAAATTACTAATAGATGGAATCTTGATGTTGGCTATCGCTATTACGACATGGGCAGCTTAGATGTTTATAATGGAGATACCAATGTTACCGATCAAGAAATTTATGTCGGTTTACGGTATGTTTTGTAAAATATAGACTAGCTCTTTCATTATAAGTATAAATATTTCTTGAAATAAGTATCCCTTAGTTCTATCCTTTGGGATACTTATTTTATTTAAAGGAGCCGTTTATGAGTAATAAATTATTTGGAACTGATGGAGTTAGAGGTGTTGCCAATATTTACCCTATGACTGCTGAGTTTGCTTTCAAATTAGCCACAACTTTGAGTAAAGTTGCTTGTCTTACACATAAAAAAGTCGCTATAGGCAAAGATACACGCATTTCCGGAGATATGCTTGAAGCAGCTTTAAGTGCCGGTTTTATGTCTTGCGGGGTTTCTGTAATTACTCTCGGTGTAGTTCCAACACCGCTTGTTACCTTAAAGACCCCCTCTCTTAATGTTGATATGTCTTTAATGATAACCGCCTCTCATAACCCCTATCAAGATAATGGCATTAAACTTATCAACGCTGCCGGAGATAAATTTCCTGATGAATTTTATAAACAGATAGAACAACTTTTAGATGATAATCAAAATACTTCTGTTGAAACAACATCAATCATCGGCACAATTTCGCAAGAAAATGATATTGCTGAGCAATATATTGAAGATATGAGAAATATTGCCCCAAATTATAAAGCTCTGCAAGGTTTACGTGTTGTTTTAGACTGTGCTAATGGAGCCTATTCTTATATTCTTCCTCAAACATTTAAAGATTTAGGCGCCGGCGTTATTGCTATTAACAACCAACCTAACGGAACAAATATTAACGAAAACTGCGGCTCTCAACATACTGAACAACTCGCTCAAACCGTTGTTGATACGCATGCTCATTTTGGTATAGCTGTTGATGGAGATGGAGATAGAATTATTCTTGTTGACGATAAAGGAAATGTTATTGATGGCGACCAACTTCTCTGTTTTCTTGCTCTTTATCTGAAGAAGCACAATGCTCTTACAAATAATACCGTAATTAGTACAGAATGGTCTAATTTAGGATTGGGTAAATATTTAACTACTGAAGGTTTTTCTTACTTCAAGAGTAAAGTTGGTGAACGATATGTTATTGACTTAATGAGAGAAAAATCAGCTGTTCTTGGTGGAGAAGTGGTTGGACATATTGTATTATCTCAGTACGCAAGGACTGGTGACGCTTTGGCTACTGCTATAATTATCGCTCTTGCTTATTTGGAAGGCAATAAACCTCTCAGTGAGATTTTTCCAATTTTCACACCTTTTCCTTGCATAATTGAAAATATTCGTTTTTCTAATGCTCAATATATGTCCGAAAGCGTTGAACATGACGATGTTAAGCAAGCTTTAATTGAAGGTAAAAAGCAGCTTGGTGAGATTAGCACACTAATTGCCAGAAAATCAGGTACAGAACCTGTTATTAAATTACGTGTTGAAGGACAGGAGGCCGATACAGTTAATCGAGTTGCCAGCCACCTAAAACAGCTTATTTTACAGTATCAAAAGTAGTTAAAGAAAGCCCTCCAGAGGAGGGCTTTTTACTATTCTGTTATATTATTCAACCCATGCAAAGTTTCTCGTATCTTTTCATCTTTGATTAGAAGACTTTGCGTTTTTTTCAAACCGTTTTCTATTTTGCTTTTCACTTGCTTGATGTCTAATTCCTCTTGATCATCTTTTTGAGTTAACGCTTGTTTCCATAGAAAAACAGCTTCATTTTTTCTTCCGCCATACCAATAAGCATCTCCCAGATGATCACTAATTACGGCATTTTGCGGATTTAATTCTGACGCTTTTTCTAAATAGACAATCGCGTTTTGATAATCTCCAGTTTTAAAGTATACCCACCCTAGACTATCCATAATAACGCTGTCATTCGGATCTTTTTCATACGCTTCCAAAATCATCGCAGCAGCATTATCTGTGTTCATATTATATTTTAACCAACTATACCCCAAATAATTTAAAACCTGAGGATGGCGGTTACTCAATTTTAGAGCTTTTTGCAGGCTTTCTTCTGCTTTGCTCCACTCATTATTTTTATCATACGATACAGCAAGAGCATAGTATACAGGCCAATATTTCTCACTTTCATAAAAAATAGACTGCAGTGCTTCATTATAATATTTTATTGCCTCTGCCTGATTATCACTTATTCGGAGAATATCCCCCAAATTGAATAGTATTTGAAAATCATTTGGATTGTTTCTCAATAACTTCTTTAATACTTTGGTAGCCTCCTTATATTTTTTTTCTGCCGCTAAGTTATTGGCTTTCTTCATTTGTGCCGGATAATACATTTCAGAATCTTTTTTAATTGTATCGTAATAATCATTAGCATCATCAATCATTTGACGATCTTCAAAAAGATCTGCCATTGCTATCTTGGTAATATCATTATCTGGATTAAAATACTCGGATATTGCCATATAAATCTGAGCATAATCATACCCGACAGGAATAGACTTAAATAGTAATGCTATTTCCAAAAATACTTCTCCAGCCCCTTTATCTGCGGTATTAATTAGTTTCGGTGTATTTGCATTGCCCTGCTCTACCTTATTTTTTAGGCTCGCTAGCATTTCTTTCAAGTTTGCCGTTCCATAATACTTTGTAACTAACTTTATTGCTTTTTCTTTTTGATTTACCCTTACATAAAAGTTTGAAATAATTTGCAAAGCACGAAAAGACATATCGCTTGCTTTATCGTTAATTATAAAATCGTAATATTTTTCGGCTTCTTCATTTTTATCAAAATATTCTGCAATCAGTCCTCTGTGTAGACTATAAACGGTCTGCATATCTTCTTCTTGAGATAGTTTATCTAACTCTTTTACAGCCTCATTGTAATTATTCTCTCCCACATAAGTCCAAGCATTAAACATTGGTGTTATCAATTTTTTATATGTTTTTTCTTGTATGTTATTAATTTCTGCACGAGCAAATTTATAATTTCCATGTTTAAATGCTTTTACTGCATTGATTATATCTATGAAATTATTTTTATCACCATTTTGGCGGGCAATATTGGCATATTTTGCTGATTCTTCTATTTTTCCCTGAGATGCTAAAATAATGTATGTCTTTCCCAGTATGTCTTTATTGACCATACCTTTTTCTATGGTTTTCATATAGTAATTTGCCGCATTATCATAATCTTGACGAAGATGTGCTACGCGTCCTGCCAAATAATTCCCATAAGCAGTTTCTTGCTTTTGCAAATAAACAATTTCTTGCGGATACTCTTGGTTGTTTATGAAATTCCCGGTGCAGGAATTAAATAATCCTATTCCGCTCAGTAGGGTGATAATGTAACTCGCTTTTAACATTTCTTTTATTTTTCCTGTTGATTGCTTTAACATTTTATCATTTTACACTTAACTTTAAACCAAATTTATTATATTTGTGTAAATAATTGCTTTATATTGCAATAAAAAGTGTCTTATATATAATCTGGGTGCGATGGATAAACAAATTAACATAAAGGAAACACTTGATTGGTATATTTGGGCGGGAGTTGTTGAAACTTGCGCTGATGAGGTATGCCTAAATACTTCATCAGAAAATACACATTTTTCATTATCTCAACCTACAACTGCTCATACTCCTGCTCCTGTTATAGAAAAGAATCATATTCCATCAGCTCCGGTTCGCGCTAATGTTTCTCTCGCTGCCTTTGATAATATTGCAAAAAATGCCCGAGAATTATGCTCTAAAGCCTCTTCTTTAGAAGAATTAAAAGATTTAGTTCAGAAATTTGACGGATGCAATCTGAAAAAAACTGCAGCCAATACCGTTTTTGGTGATGGCTCTTCGCAAGCTCGTGTTCTTCTTATTGGCGAAGCTCCTGGGGCAGATGAAGATAGAATCGGCTCTCCTTTTGTTGGAAAATGTGGAAAACTGCTTGATAAGATGTTAGCCGCAATAAATATCAATCGAGCTGATTGCTACATTACAAACGTATTACCATGGCGACCACCGGGGAACCGTACTCCAACCGATGAGGAAATTGCGATTTGCCTCCCTTTCTTAAAGCGCCAAATAGAGTTAATTAAACCAGACTTTTTGCTTCTTTTAGGTGGAATTGCACTTAAGAGTTTATTGGATGTTCCTGACTCCATTTCCCGAACAAGAGGAAAATGGTTAGAGTATGTTATTGATGAACAAAAAACGGCTCAAGTTTTAGCAACCTACCACCCCTCTTATTTATTGCGTTCTCCATCGCAAAAAGCCAAAGTTTGGAGTGATTTATTGCGTCTACAGAAAAAAATGAATAACGATGAATAGTTTTTACTTTCGTGTTTTTTGTGTATTTTTGTTTTAATTAATAAAAATTAAACATTCTTTTGTTTATGATACGAGCAACAGATAAGTATTTATGAGGTTTGAAATGAAAAAATCAATGAAATTTTTAGCCGCTTTTCTTTTGAGTGTTGCTTTTGCTCTGCCATCACAAGTTATGGCTGCCGACAATGCTCCTAAAGCTAAGACACAAGCTAAAAAAGATGCTGATCCCACCACTCGCTCTGATGCTGTTATCTTCAAAATTCATGACATTGATCCGGTTATGGAAGAAGGCGTGGTCAAAGGATGTAACTATATGATTACATTGTACAATCGTACATCCATAAACTTTAGAACTTTTACAATTAACCTTACTTGGGATGATGTTGTCGATGAGCGTTTTAAGTTTGATCGTTATGTTGAAACCCTTTTAGGTGTTGAAGAAGCTGACAAACAGCGCTCTCTCTTCTCTAAGGTTGATCCGGTTAAACCTGTTCAAACCTCTGTTACAGTGAATGCTTTTGGTGCAGATAAACAGATTTCTTTGCGTTCTTATATGGATAGCGAAAAATGCTATTTGATGTTATCAGACGCGAAATTCAATGTTACTCCTTGCGATATCGCACGCAGTATGGATACTGTAGGAAGTTTTGGGGTTAGCGCAGAACAAAGTAATTGTACAGATCTTTTCCAATTTGTCAGCCCAAAAAATCCTGAATATTTTGGAGAATTCAAGCGCATTTCAGCAACCGAAGAAGCTGCAGCAAGCGAATCTGCAGAAAGTCGCGAATTGTCTGATATTGATATGATTATCGGCAAGATTGTTGAAAATATGGGCGCTTCTGATAAAACTTTGACTAATATTTATTAATCACAGGAGCCGAGTTAGTTTTAATTCGGCTCTTTTTCTCATCTTTTAAAGAGAGGGGATTCTATGAAACATCTCATTATTTTTTTGCTGTCTACTGTTTTGATGGTAAGCGGTTCACAATCTTCCACCGCTCAACTTCTTGATGAAATTCCACAGCAAGACACTGTGTCCTCGGTTGCAAGCGATAACGCATCACAGAACACTGATAGCGAAGAACTTTTTAATGAGATGTTTAGCGATCATGACATTTCAGAAAGAGAACCTGATAGAATTGAAAATTTTGATAGCGCCGTAGAAAATACAGCTAACACTTTAAAGAAAACAAATGCTATCAACAAAGCTACTCAAGCACGCCCTGCTCCTGAGCCCATTAAAGGCGAATTGAAGATAGGCGTTATCCCTGGAAGTTTTAGAGTTTTTCAGAGTTATTCAGGTAAAACGCAGTGTTCGTTTGATGTCCTTTTAAAATCTGAAATAAATAGAGATATAAAAGCTATGGGGATTCGTCTAATTTATCCACATCGCGCTTTTGCTTTTGTATTTAAAAATGTTGCAGCTCAAACTACTCAGAAACGCTCTATCACCACGTCTGGCAATATTTGTTATACTTTTGGGGGAGTACCTGATATGGAGGTTAACCTTTGCCGTATCATTAATACCATTGATACGGAGTGCGCAAAACGGCTAAAATGGGATAATAATTTGGAAGCCGCAAATCCTCCAAAATAGTTTTTATATTAAAATATTTATCATTTTTGTTTCTAAGGGGCGATTTTCGCTCCTTTTTTGTTCTAAAAATCTTGAAAAACGCCGCTAAATGTGGTACAATTTTGTCCAGAAACATATAATTTATATATATTTATGAAAGAGTCAATTTTTTCGTTCATTTGGGCTGGTATTTGCGCCCTTTTGAGCGTCTTGCTTCTGGTATATCTGGATAGCAAGTTAAATTTTTCTGACGATTATTTCTTTCCGACTATTGTGGATGCCATCCACGGTTGGGGATTATCTGTCAGAAAGGTGTTATTTTTTTCTTTGTATCTTCTGTATTGGTTGACAGGGATACATAAACTGTTCGGTAATGGCATTCTTGCCCTTATCGGATGGGTAACACTTTTAATTATTATTGCAGTTGTAATTGTTGCCGGTTATTGGTTCGTTACTTGGCTGGCGACATTTATCTAAGAGAGAGAGTTGTTTTTTGGGGTTAATCCTTAAAAACAACTCTTTTTTGTTTGATTAGTTAAATTTTTACAATTATATGTTAATGCTAATTTGAATAATTGGAAACTGTCAAGATAACGAGGATTAAAATGGATACACAAGTTGCTACCGAGGTTGTTAATCAACTCTCTATGTGGGATATGGTTTGGTCTTCCGACTTAATTACCAAGGCGGTTATGATTGGATTGATTGCTGCTTCGGTTTGGTCGTGGGCTATTATTTTTGAAAAAATTAATACATTACGACAAGTTAAGCGCTTGTCTAAACATTTTGAAGAACGCTTTTGGTCCGGTGGCTCTTTGGATAAGCTCTACGACTCTATCGGAAATCCACAAGACCCAATGTCTGCGATGTTTGTGGCAGCAATGAAAGAATGGCGCAGAACAAATATTATGAAATCTAAAACAGACAGAGGTTTACGCGGTGTTTCTCTTCAACAACGAATCGAAAAGGCTATGATGGTTTCTATGGATAAAGAACTTGATGAGCTTGATAATCATTTGGGATTTTTAGCTTCTACGGGTTCTGTTGCTCCGTTAGTTGGTTTGTTTGGTACTGTTTGGGGTATTATTTCTTGTTTTAACGCCATTGCGGTTACGCAAAGCAACTCTTTAACCTCTATAGCTCCGGGTATCGCAGAAGCTCTGTTTACCACCGCTTTTGGTTTGATTGCAGCTATTCCTGCCTATATTGCCTATAACATGATTACTTCTGATATTGACAGATATGCAAAGAAACTTGAAAACTTCTTGGCTGAATTTTCAAGCATTCTATCTCGCGAAATTGACGATACCACTATTAAAGCTGAAATGGCCGGAGAATAAAACATGGCAATTATTAACGGACGAATCCAAAGACGTGTTAGCCGTCGTAATGCTGACATTAATATGACTAACCTCATGGATGTTATGATGGTGCTTTTGGTTGTATTTATGGTGGCAGCCCCTTTAATGACCTCAGGTATTCCTCTTGATTTGCCTAAAGTTGGCGGAGGTACACTTAATGGCAAAGATACTTCTATCAATATCAGTGTTGATAAAGACGGATTTTATTATATCGGTCAAAGCAAAATTGAGCCTGACACCATTGTTGATAAAATTATCGCTATTAAAGGCGAAAATAAAGACGTTACAGTTACTATCTCCGGAGATACAGATTCTTCATATGGTAGTGTTATTGGTTTGATGGCTATGCTTAAAGATGCCGGATTTAGTAAGGTTGGTTTAAAAACCGAAGCTCGTCGAGATAAAAAATAGAAAGCTGTTTTATTATGAAGAAAAGTTACGTTTATAAATCGGTAGCTCTACACATTGCAGTTGTTCTGCTTTGTGTTTTTGATATACCTTTTTTAACGCATAAACGTGACTTTGATGAGCAACCTCCTATTATTGTTGATTTAGAAAATATAAAAATCACAGACACAACAAATATTCCCGAAAAAGCTGTTAGAGGAAAAGAACGCAAACCAGCTACCCGTAAAGAAAAACCGATTGAAGAAAACTTTACGCAGAAAAAAGAAGAACCTAAAACAGAACCCAAACCAGTGGAACCAAAGCCTGAGCCTGAAATTAAAGCTCCGGAAATCAAGGCTCCGGCGTTAATTGAAGAAGCGCCCAAAGAGGAAATTAAGAAAGAAGAACCTAAAAAAGAATCTAACGAACCAATAAAAGAAAAGAAGAAACCTGCGCCTATTCCTCAGAAAAAGCCGCAAGTTAAACCCAAACCGAAACCTGATCAACCTAAAAAAGCAAATAATAATTCTGCAAACAGTGCTCCGGCCTCTTCAGCAAAATCTAAAAAAACGAATGTTCGCAGTACAAATCCGCTACAAAGTTTAATGAACTCTGTTGACGATTTGCAAAAACAAATCGGTGAAGAAGATGCTCCGGCACAAGTTCCAGAGGATGAGCCAGTCAATAATCTTGGTATTGAGGGTGGAAACAGCAAAGGCTCTTACTTCAGCGAGTTATCCGTTTCCGGTATGGATTTTGTAAAATCTAAGATACAAGAATCTTGGAAAACAATTGCCGGCGGTAAAGATGACCGCAACATTGAGGTTGTTATTAACGTTAAACTTACTAAAGAAGGACTTATTCAATCTGTTGATATTGAGGATATGTCTAGGTACCGCTCTGATACATATTTCCAGGCTTTGGCAGATAGCGCTGAACGTGCAATTTATATTGCGCAAGAAGTTCACGGTGTCTTTAAAGTTTTATCTGCTCAAAACGGTTCAAACTATAATGATTGGAAAGAAATACGCTTTACTTTCACGCCTTTAGGATTGACGAAGTAATTACTTTGATAATCTATATATTTAGGCGATAGCCGTTGTTTTCCGTTAAAATTAGCTGACTTCCACCTTCTTGCTCAACTTTTTGGCGCAGGCGATATATATGCGTTTCAATGGTATGGGTTGTTACATCTGCACAGTACCCCCAAACGTTTTCCAATAAATCTTCTTTACTTACGCAATCTGGAGCATTTTGATATAAATATTTCAAAATTATAACTTCTTTTTCTGTCAGCTTTATCAATTTACCATTAGTTTGAATTTCTATTTCTTTTTTGGCCGGATATAAGTGATATTCCTTAAAACTAATACACTCTTTGCGACGGATTTTAGGCAACAATGTTCCTTCTTCAAAATCGTGTAAAAATTTATCTAAGCGAAAAGGTTTTCTTATAACCATATCCGACGCTTCAAAAACATCTGTATGAGATGAGAAAAGAATAATCGGCGTTTCTTTATTTTGCTCTCTAATTGAATTTATTATTTCTTTATCTTCATCAACCAGTATAATCTCTGCATCTTTATCTGGTGTTTCGGTTATCTCTATTTCTGGTTCTATTAATTTTATTTGCCCCATCAAATCTTCTGCAAATGCTTTATTTTTTGAATAAATACTTATTTTTTTCATATTGCTAACTCCAGCCCAAAGATAAAGGCATATCCTTTACTGTTGTTCTCTATATCGTTATCATCTCCTTCCGCTTTTAAATGTGCAGCCGTAAGGGATAATGTGATATATTTGTTGTATTGGTAGCTGTTCGAAAAACTGATAATTTCATCTTTATTATTTGTTCTTTTAGCTTCTGACACAAAATATGAAATCCCTGTTGTAAAAGGTCCTATTTCATAACTTAGTCCTATATTGTAAGCATCTCCTTCTCGGTACGAATCGTAGAGGTTTTCTTTATCAAGCCCATAGTGCTTTGTGTCTGCTTCTGTATGACGGTAAGAACCACCTAATGTCCACCCTTTACGGTAAATACTGATTCCTGCGGAATATTCCGTATCATTATTTTCAAAATCAGCGTACCCCAAAGATGTTTCCACCTCATATCCAAGAACATCCCACACTCCGTAAGCGCCTAAAATATAAGCTTCATCATCTTTATAAGGTGCCTCTTTTGCAACAAGACCTGTTTGACTGTATGTCTTGGGAACATAGGTCGCTCCCAATTTTATTCCTTGCCATGATGGTGTTACATAACTGATTTTGGGCGATACTCCATCTGTATTGATATAAGTGGAATTAAGCGTTTTATATCGAGCATCGTGTCCTTTTTTATACCAATTCGGGTTTGCGATAAAATTAACTAAATCCGTATTGTTGGTACGATAATATCCGATATTGGGCGCGCCTACGGCGAATTCATAAGCTACGTTATTTTTTTGCCCGACAGAAAATTCTCCATACGGAGTTTCCGTTAATAAATAAACCTCTTCTCCCCATATTCCTTGGTTGTAATTTTCAACTTCTTTTGCTGTATCTGCCATCAAATAGCCGACAAGAGATGTTGCATAATCCTCATTAAATTCGTAGGTTACTCGCCCATAGAAGTTAAATGATGAGTTCATGTTATTTTGCTTATATAACTTATTATAAGGTTTTGCGTAATCTGTATATCCGTAAAAATTATTGAGAGATAAAGAATAATCTGTTTCTATCCCTTTTGCTTGCACTTCAAACGAACTTATAAGAAGACCTAATAAAAATAATGGGGAAATTTTCATCTGTTTTTCCTAGAAATATTTTCTCTTGGTGCTAAATATAGAACTATCTTTCTGTCTTAACAAGACTAATATTGTTTATAACCTAAAAAATTCTGGATAAATATAATGCTTTTTGCTTTAACTTGACTTATATGTTAAGTAAAATGCAGTAAAAAATATATGGAGTAAATATAATGCAAAAACCTGTTATGCTTTTAATTTTAGACGGTTGGGGATACCGCGAACAAACTACAAATGATAATGCAATTGAGCAAGGACATACGCCGAATTGGCATTCTTTATTAAAAACTTGTCCTCATTGCTTTATTGAAACTTCCGGTTATGACGTTGGTCTTCCTGATGGTCAAATGGGAAACTCTGAAGTTGGACATACAAATTTAGGTGCTGGTCGTGTGGTTATGCAAGATTTGCCTAAAATTGATTTGGCTATTAAAGATGGTTCTCTTGAAAAGAATCCGACACTTGTTGAAATGATTAATAAATTAAAAGAAACCAAAGGTGCTTGTCATTTAATGGGTTTGATGTCTCCGGGAGGGGTTCACTCACATCAGAAACATATTGAGGCTATGTGTGAAATATTGCATAAAAACAATATTCCTGTTCATGTACATGCCTTTTTAGACGGCAGAGATACTCCTCCGCAATCTGCTAAAGACTTTTTGGCTGATTTTGAACAAAATATTAGACATTTATCTGATGTAAAAGTTGCTACAATTTCCGGTCGTTTTTATGCTATGGATAGAGATAAACGATGGGATAGAGTTGAAAAAGCTTATAACAATATTGTTTTAGCAGACGGTCAGCGTTTTGCATCTTCTCAAGATGCTATTGTCGCTTCTTATAACAATGGTGTTACCGATGAATTTGTAATCCCTGCTGTTATTGGCGATTATCAAGGCGCTAAAGACGGCGATGCTGTTTTGATGATTAACTTTAGAGCTGATAGAGCTAGAGAAATCTTATACGCTTTAGGCGATAAGGAATTTTCAGGCTTTGAAAGAAAGAAAATCATTAATTTTGCTGAACTCGTTGGTATGGTTGAATATTCTGTTGATCATAATCGTTTTATGAAGACAATTTTTGCACCGGAAGCTTTGAAAAATATTTTTGGTGAAGTTGTTGCAAACCATGGTTTAACACAATTACGAATCGCTGAAACTGAAAAATATGCTCACGTTACTTTCTTCTTCAACGGTGGTGAAGAAAAAGAATTTAAAGGTGAAGACCGTATTCTTATCAACAGTCCGAAAGTTGCTACTTATGACTTAAAGCCAGAAATGAGCGTTTATGAAGTTACAGAAGCACTTACTGATGCAATTGAAAAGCAAAAATATGATGTCATCATTTGCAACTTTGCTAACGGCGATATGGTTGGTCATACAGGTATTATGGAAGCTGCTCTTAAAGCTGTTGCAGCTGTTGATGATTGTTTGGGTAAGGTTATGAAAGCTATTAAAGACGTTGACGGAGTACTCTTTGTTACTGCCGACCATGGAAACGTTGAAAAAATGGTTGATGAAAAAACAGGTGAGCCATATACCGCTCATACAGTTGGTAAAGTTCAAGCCGTTCTATATAATGCAGAACCTCCTGTAAAAGGATTAAATAACGGTAGATTGGCTGATGTATCTCCAACACTTTTGGATTTGATGGGCATTGAACAACCTCAAGAAATGACCGGAAAATCTTTAATTATTAAATAGGATTTATATGAGACGGATATGTATCTTTAGTATGGTTTTATCTCTTTTAGGAGTAAATTGTATCTATTGCAATTTAAGCCATGCTAAAGATGTATCCGAAACAGATGTTAAAAGAATAGAGGCGGAAGCCAGAAAGAAAAGTATCGAATCCAGACAACTACAAGCCAAAGCGCTACAACTTAACCTTGAGCTTTCTAAGATAGATAAAACAGTTATTAATTTGGCTCAAGAAATTCAAAATAATGAAGATAAAATTTCGGAACTTGAAAATAGGTTAGTTGCCTTAAAAGGAGATTTAACACTTAAAGAAGCAGCTTTTGCTAAAGAAAATCAATCATTAGTTCAGACCTTAGCTTCTTTACAGAACATGTCATTAAATCCTTCTGAAGCTGTTATTTTACAACCTATTTCTCCTGTTGATGTTATCAGAAGCGCTATTTTGCTACGTGAGACTGTTCCTTTTTTGAATAATAAATCATCCAAGCTAAAAACAGATTTAGATGCAATTTATACTCAAAAAAGACAAATAGAAACCACGGTTGAAGAAACAAAAAACAGCCAGAAGAAACTTGAAAAACAGCAAAAAGAAATGCGTTCTCTTATGCAGAAAAAAGCAGGTATGCGCAAAGTATTGGAAACAAGAGGCGCTGAAACACAAAAAGAAGCTGAAACCTTAGCTTCTAAAGCAAAAGATTTAAGAGATTTATTGGTTAAACTTGAAAAGCAAAAAGAACTTGCGCGTAAGAAGCAAGAAGAGGCCGAGCGTTTAGCTGCGTTAAAAAGACAGGAAGAAATGAAGAAATTAAATACTCAGCAGCGTACAATTTCTCAAAAAGAACATGCTTCGATTAAGCAAAAAGTTAAAGGCGGGCGTTTTGCTCGTGCTAAAGGGACTCTTTCACGACCGGTTCGTGGAAATATTATTACTGAATATGGGCAACCTTTGTCTAAAGGAGTTACATCTAAGGGAATCGTTTATAAAACACGTCCAAATGCTCAGGTTATTTCTCTTTATGATGGAACAGTTATTTTTTCCGGTCCTTTTAAAGGATATGGTAATATTATTATTGTAGAACATGGTGATGGATACTTGTCTCTTCTCGCCGGTTTAGGCGTAATTGACTGCGAATTAGGGCAGATGCTTTTGGCCGGCGAACCTGTCGGAACAATGCCGGATTCTTCTAATGCTAAGCTCTATGTTGAAATCAGAAAAGACAGGCATCCGATAAATCCAACACCTTGGATTGCCAGCTAATTTTATTTGATAGGAATGGTTATGAAAAAAAATAAATTATTGTTTGTCGCTTTATTTGCAGGGCTGTTCTTAAGCATTGCAGATGTTCACGCCGCGAAAAAAGATGATGAAAATGCTAACACATATGAATTATTGAATTTGTTTGGCGAAGTTATGGAAAGAGCTAAATTAAATTATGTTGAAGAAGTTAGCGACAAAAAGCTTATCGAATCGGCCATTAATGGAATGTTGACGTCTCTAGACCCTCACTCCAGCTATTTGGATGCCGAAAGCTTTAATTATATGAACGAGCAGACTAAAGGAAAATTCGGGGGCTTGGGTATTGAAGTAACTATGGATAATGGGCTTGTTAAAGTTGTTTCCCCTATTGACGATACCCCCGCAGCTAAGGCTGGTATTAAGGCTGGTGACTATATTACTCATATTAACGGAGAAACAGTTGTTGGCATGTCTTTAAATGACGCGGTTAGCAAGATGCGTGGTAAAGTTGGTGAAAAAGTTAAATTATCTATCAGACGTATTAACTCTAAACCGATTGAATTAACCATCAAAAGACAAGAAATTAAAATTCAATCCGTTAAAAGCGAAATAAAAGATGATTCTATTGCTTACATTAGAATTTCTTCTTTTACAGAAGATGTTGACGATGCTGTTAATAAGGCTATTACTGACGCTAAAAAGAAATTAAAGAATAAACTATTGGGAATCGTCATTGATGTTAGAAACAATCCAGGTGGATTGTTGGATCAAGCAGTTGATGTTTCCGATTTATTCTTAGAAAAAGGAGAAATTGTATCTACTCGTTCCAGAAACGAAAGCGATACTGTTAAATTTATGGCTAATGAAGGGGATGTTGCGAAGGGATTACCTATCGTAGTTATGATTAACGAAGGATCTGCTTCTGCTTCAGAAATTCTTGCCGGAGCATTACAAGATCATCATAGAGCTATTATCTTAGGGGAAAGATCTTTTGGTAAAGGTTCCGTACAAACCGTTATTCCTCTTAGAGATTATGGCGCAATGAGATTAACCACTGCTAGATATTATACTCCTTCCGGACGCTCTATTCAAGCTAAGGGTATTGAACCAGATATTGAAGTTAAGCCGGCAAAAGTTGAAGAATTAGAATCTTATGCTTTGAATATCAGTGAAGCTGATTTGAATAATGCTCTTAAAAATGATAGCGATATTTCTACTGATTCAGAAAAAAAGAACGGTAAATCTAAAGAAGATTTAGCGGACTATCAATTGGTTCGTGCTCTTGATTTGGTTAAAGCTTTGGCTTTATATTCAAAATCTGATGAAAATTAGGAGGTTATTTTGACGAAACATTTTAGACGCTGTGCCGGTGCTGTGGTTTTTAATTCCTCTGGGTTAGTTCTTTTGGGAAATCGTATAGATGTTCCTTCTGATAACTGGCAATTTCCTCAAGGTGGAATTGAAGCCGATGAATCTCCCCTTGTAGCGGCTAAAAGAGAACTTGTAGAAGAGACGGGTGTATCCTCCGTTATTCCTATCTATACAGATGATATACCCTCTCGCTATGAGTTTACTGATGAAATTAAAAAGAAATTTCGTGAACGTGGAATTTTTAATGACGGTCAAGATATTTATTTTTCTCTTTTTTTCTTTGTGGGCGACGAAAGTGAAATTAATTTAAATTTACCACATCCGGAATTTAAATCTTATTGTTGGGAAACTTTTGAATTTGCTGTAGCAAATATCATTGATTTCAAAAAAGAAGTTTATAACTCTGTGGCTCAGCGATTTGCGCCGCTTATTTCGCAATATCTCCGCACCCACTCTTGATATTTTGTTTATCTTAACATAAATTTATGGAGTAATTGTTTTGGATTAAAGGAAGAAAAAATGGGTAATTTGCCACAATTTAGAGATATTCAAATACCTGATGGTGTTTCCTTTTTCCCTATTGCTTATGGTTGGTGGGTTCTTTTACTTGCCACTATTCTTTTATTTATTAGCGTGAAATTTTTTATAAATTTTTGGAAAACTCGTAAAAAGTATTATTCATTAAAAAAATTGGAAGCGATTTCTACAGATAATCCTATACAAGCGGCAATGGATATATCTGAACTTTTGCGTCGTATAAGTCTTGTAAAATATAGAAGTTCTTGCGCTTTATCTGGTCAAGAATGGATTGACTTTCTTAATCAACACACATCAACACCTCTTTCTCAAAAAAATGCTGAATTTTTATCTTTTGCTCCTTTCATGAGCCTCTCTGACACTCGTTATACCTCTGAAGATGCTAAGGAATTAAAGAATTTTTGTAAAAATTGGATTGGAGGCAACTTATGATTATTTTTGCCTACCCTAAATTATTTTTATTACTGCTGCTTCCTTTGTTGTTTTTTGTGATTATTCCTCCTAAAAAACAACAATTTGGTGATGCCTTGAAAATTCCATTTTTAAATGATTTAAAAGCTATTAAAGACGATGCTTCTCATTCTAGATTTCAAATAGCAAATAAATCTTTTAGCTCTTTTTTAAAATTTGTATATTTATTTCTTATCTGGACATTGTTAACCTTTACCGTTGCTCGTCCTCAATTGGTTGGAGAACCTTATCGACTTAATGCTAATAACCGTGATATTATGTTGGTTATAGATATTTCTACATCTATGCTTAATCCTGACTTTTCAACGCAAACTCGTCGTATTGATCGTTTATCTGCCGTAAAAGCTGTTGTGAGCGCGTTTATTCAAAAACGTACAGACGATAAAATTGGACTTATTCTTTTTGGAACCAGAGCTTATTTACAATCGCCTTTAACTTTTGATAGAAAGTCCGTGCAAGAAATTCTTTTAAATACAGATGCAGGAATGGCCGGACAATCTACTTCTATTGGCGATGCATTGGGTTTAGCTCTAAAAAATCTACGAAACGAAAAAAACAAAGAGAATAAAGTTATCATTCTTCTTTCTGATGGAGAAAGTAACGATGGTGCTCTTAGCATGGCTCAGGCTATTAATTTGGCAGAAAAAGAAGGAATTAAAGTCTATACTGTCGGTGTTGGTGCTGAAGCTAATTTTATTAATTCTTTATTTGGATTGAGAAATAATGAATTAGATGAGAGAAGCCTAAAAACTCTTGCTCAACGAACTAAAGGTAATTATTTTAGAGCAACAGATTTAAATTCATTAGCTGAAATTTATAATCGCATTGATGCACTTGAGCCAGAGCAAACTGAAGGTACTTTTGTTCAAGATAAAACGGATTTATTCTATATTCCGTTATTGGCAGCTCTTGTTTTAGTTTTCTTTGGACTTTTCTTTTCTAGGAGTTTCGTAAAATGACAGAATTTTTAACGAACTTCCATTTTATTAGACCTTGGATACTTTTACTGCTTATTATTCCTATTCTTTTTCTTTGGAGAAAAATGAAAATAAATAGTAAGGCGTCTTCTTGGGAAGATGTTTGTGATCCTCATTTGCTTCAGTTCTTATTGATTAAAGAAAATCAATTATCTTTTTTTTCACTGAAAAAAATCATCTATATTGGTATTTTTTCAGCAATTATTGCAGCTGCCGGACCTTCTTGGAAAAAAACAGAGATTCCAGCTTTTGTAGTTGAGAATCCAAATATGTTTGTTCTGAGTCTTGCTCAAGATATGATGCTTAAAGACATTACTCCTTCACGATTAGATAGAGCTAAATTTGTTATTTCTGATTTAGCAGATGCTTTTCCTCAGGGTCAATTCGGTATTGAAGTTTATTCTGAGGAGCCTTATATTATTTCTCCTATTTCAGATGATGTAAACTTATTGAAAAATCTTTTACCCCAAATCGTTACAAATATTGTTCCAGATCAAGGGGATAGATTAGATAGAGCCATTAATCTTGCGATTGAGCGCTTTCAATCTGCAGGATATGCTCATGGAAATATTATTATTTTTACTTCTGATGTCGGACAACGTTTTGATTTAGCCCTTGAAGCTATTCAAAAAGCTGCACAATTAAACTATAAAATATATATCGTAGATGCATCTTTTTCTGGAAATGAAAAATTGCAGTTGCTTGCGAATAAGGGGAATGGTTTTTATATTTCCGTTAAAGACACAAGTTTTCAGTCTTTAATTGATAACATTACAAAAATGAATGACGAACAAGTGAAACTTAGTCAAAATTTACGATCAAACTTTGTTGATTATGGTTACTATCTTTTGATTATTCCTTTGGTTTGCGCTTTGTTTTTCTTCCGCCGAGGTGTTTTACTTGTTTTTGCCCTTCTTTTTGCTTTTGACGCGCAAGCTAGTTTTTTCTTAAATGAAAACCAGACAGCTTTACGTTATTTTAATAATCAAAAATATGAAGAAGCAGCACAAACTTTCCAAGATTCCGTTTGGAAAGGTGTGGCTCTATTTAAGGCCGACAAATTAGAGGATGCACTCAAAGAATTTGAAAAAGCAAATACAGATATTGCCCTTTACAATAAAGGACTTACATTGGCAAAACTTTGTAAGTATGAAGAAGCAAAAAATACTTTTCAGCAGGTATTAAAAATTAATCCAGCTCATGGAGATGCTCAATATAACTTATCTGTGCTAAATGATTTATTTGAAAAAGCTAAAAAAGATCCTTCCGTTTTAAGTTGCGGTAACAATCAGCAACAAAATCAAAACTCCAATCAAAATAATGATAAAAATGATGAGCAAAATCAGCAAGATTCTAGCTCTAATTCTTCTTCAGACAATAATGAGAATAATTCTCAGAAAAATGATAATACTGGTAATGAGCAACAGCAAAACTCTTCTTCGGAACAAAATCAATCTGAAGGTAATCAAGCACAGCAAAACAACTCAGATAATTCAGACAAACAAGAACAGTCTCAACAAGATCAAGCTTCTGCTAACGATGAAAATCATGATCAAAAAAATCAGCCCTCAGAAAATAATGATGAGCAAAGAGATGAAAATTCCGAAAATAAAAATCAGCCCTCAAAAGCTAATCAAGACAATGGACAAGAGCAAAAAACAGATAATAAAGAAGGTGATGGATCTAACGGCGCAGAAAACCAACAAGAAAAACAAACTGTTAATCTTGTTAATGCTCAAAAAGGCGATAAAGACGATAAATATGATGAGGAAGCGGTTATTATGCAGCGTCAATATCGTGACATTCCTGAAGATACAGGTGGGCTTTTACGAGAATTTATAAAAAAAGAATATTCAAAAGGCAGGTATCGTGATGAAAATATTTAAAATTTTACTATGTTATGTATTTGCTTGTGGTTTAACTTTTTCTGCGCAAGCGGAAGAAATTAATATTAGTTTGGATAAAAATGTTATCACTGAAGCTGATACCGTTAATTTAACAATTTCTTATTCTGGCAACAGTGATGAAAATCCTGATTTAAGTGCATTACAAAATGACTTTCAAATTGTTTCCAATATGGCGTCTAAAAGAATGAACTATATCAATGGTAATTTTTCTCAGATAAAATCTTGGACTATAGGTTTGAAGCCTTTGAAACAAGGTAAAATAACTATAAAACCGATTAAAATCGGTTCTGTTAGCTCAAATTATGCGGATATTGAAGTTAAAGAAGTAACTGACGTAGCTTTTGTTCCTGATAGCCAAGAAAATTCTAACTCTCCTTATTTTCAAATAGAACAATCTATTTCCCCTACAAAACCTTATATTCAGCAGCAAAGCATCGTTTGGGTTACTCTTTATGATAGTTTAGGTCTTCAAGATGGCTCTCTTTCTATTTCTGATGACACATTAAAAAATTGGAGTATCGCTCCAATTTCTTCAAAACCAAAGGTTACTTCTGAATTTATTAATGGAAAGAAAATGAATGTTGTTAAATACGCATTTGCAGCTTTTCCGTTAAAAAGCGGAAAGATTAATTCGCCACAGTTTATTTTTGATGGAGCATATATCAAAGATGTAGGTTTTAACTTTCCTAAATTTAATGATCCTTTTATGGCTTTCGGTATTGATTTTCAAAACTCCTTTGGGCAAAAAGTACCTGTTAGAATGAAAACTAAAATTCAACCTATTGATGTTGCACCCGTTCCTGAAGGATTTACTGGGACATGGCTCCCTTTATCAAATTTAACTATTGATGCAAAATGGTCACCTAATACCAAATTTCAAACAGGAGAAGCTTTAACCAGAAATGTAACTATTCAAGCCTTTGGCTTACAGGAAGAAATGTTTCCTTCTCTTTCTTTTCCTAACATAGAAGGATTTAAACAATACCCTGAGAAACCAGAAATTACTTCATCTATTCTTAACGGACAAATTGTTACCACCGCAAAATATAATATTGTTTATATTCCCTCAAAATCAGGAAAGTTTACATTTCCTGCACAAGAAATTGAGTGGTTTAATATCAATTCAAAGGATTTTCAAAAAACAGTAATTCCTGCTGAAGCAATATCTATATCTGTTAACCCCAACATTCCTGATAAAATAGAAAATGCGCTGGTAGAATCGCAGATAGAACATGCAATTAAGGAAGATCATGAGGTTGAAAATAAACCTTTATCTGACAGTAGACCTATTAATATTCTTACTGAATTTATGAGCTATAAAGTATATGTTTTACTAGCTATTGCTCTTTTGTTTTTCTTGTTTTTGTTATCAAAACTATTTACCCCAAAACATGCTGGTAAAGACTATCGCTCTGCAGTTATTTCTTCTATACGCAAAAAAAATTATGCTGAAGCCAGAAAGAATTTAATATTATGGGCGACAACTAAATTTAATAACCCACACATACAGAATCTTAATGATATTGCAGAGGTTGTTCAAAATGCTGATTTCAGAGTTCAATTAAATGCTTTAAATCAGATTTTGTATTCTGATTCTCCAATAGAGCTTAATACTTCTGAATTTCTCGCTATTTATAAAAAAATTGATAAACAAAACAGAAAGTCTTCCAAAAATAAGGAGATTTTACCAAATCTTTACAATTAAATTGCATTTTATATAATAAACGATGACTTGTGGAGATGCCATGCTTTGGGTTAAAAGAATAGTTTGCGGTATTGTTGCTCTCGTTCTGATTATATGCAGTATTAAGCTTTTTCAGACGAATGAGCAAGCATGGCAGGCGTTGGGATGTTGTTTATTAATTTCCGGAATTACTTTGGCTCATATTGCAATTTTTCAGCAATTACCAAAGTATAACTTCTGGATTACTTTAATCGCGATTGGTTTGGCGTTTATTCTTTATTCTACCAATTATCGTACCACGTATGAAGAAGCCAAGATTATTGAGAATAGATTAGATAATGAACTGGAAAAAAGTAAGAATATAGAAAAAACAGACACTTCAAAAAAAGAGATAAAAAAGAAAAAGAAGAAAAAATCATCAACAGGTTTTAATCCTTCTGCTTATCCTAAAATTAGCGGTAGCGCTAATGTTATTCACGCAAATGTCTTTTACATAGGAGGACGTTACGTCAGACTTTATGGAGTTGATGCTCCTGATAATGATCAAATTTGTTCAGATGCCAGTGGAAGCTCATATAATTGTGGTCAAGAAGCTGTTTCTTGGGTTCGTGGTTGGATTGATAACAATGTTATTGATTGTTATCTGCTCAAAATTGAACCTAACGGACAAGATTTAGCTACTTGTGTTTGGGGTGAGTATGATATAGGTGCAGCTCTTGTTGCTTCGGGTTGGGCTCTCGCAAATACACGTGAAACTGATATTTATACCCCTTATGAAGTAAAAGCAAAAAGCGAATCTTCCGGTTTATGGCAAGGAACTTTTTACTCTCCAGAAGATTGGCGCGATATTAAGCGGAGCAGAAACGACTTTACTATAAAAAGAACAACGTCTGGCGGATCTTTCTTTAACTTTGGCTCTTGGTTTAATTAAAATGAATAACTATACGAAAACTTTTGAATGTAAAAACGAACTTGATACTCAAAGATTGGCGCAATGTTTTAGTATGATTGCAAAAAAAGGTGATGTTTTTGCTTTATTTGGCACACTTGGAGCAGGAAAAAGTACTTTTGCTCGCTATTTTATACAATCTTTAACAGATGCGTCAGAAGTGCCTAGTCCTACGTTTACTTTAGTTCAATCTTATGACACAGACAAGTTCCCAATTTACCACTACGATATGTATCGACTTAAATATCCTGAAGAAGCATATGAGTTAGGAGTAGAAGAATCTTTCTTTACAGGGGTTAATCTTATTGAGTGGCCTGAAAAAATTGGCTATATTTTACCTAAAAATATCTGGAAAATTGAAATTTCTACCAAAGGTACAGATAGGTATTTTACAGTTAGTGTCAGTGATGAAGAAAAATATCAAAGATTAGAAAGTATCGCTTATGACTAATATTCATGCTACATTAGTATCTTTTCAAAATAAAGGTATTTTACTCAGAGGAAAATCTGGTAGCGGTAAATCTGATTTGGCATTAAGACTTATTACTATGCATGGTGCAACTTTGGTGGCTGACGATAGAGTAGATTTATGTGTTCAGAAAAATACACTTTTAGGCTCAGTTCCACATGAAATTTCCGGAAAATTAGAAATACGTGGTGTAGGAATTGCGAAACTTCCATTTCTTCCACAGTCTGAAATTTCTCTTTGTGTTGATTTAGTTGATAACATGGATGATGTAGAAAGACTTCCTATTCCTAAAAAAATTAGTTTGCAAGGAATTTCTGTTGATCACTTAACACTCTATCCTTTTGAAGCATCCGCAACTTGTAAACTTATTGCAAAAATTAGTGGTATTATTTCTGAATTATGTTAATAGTACTTTAGATTGTATTTTTAAGGAATTTAAGATGATTATACGTTTGGGTGAAGCTTTTTTACGTACATTGGGAAAACCTTTGGTAAAGTTTCTCTATTCTTTGGGAGATTTAACCGCTTTTGTGGTTAAAGCTATTTATCACTGTTTTGTTCCCCCTTTCTATTTTAAACTTTTCTTTAAGCAAGTGCTTGATATTGGCTTTTATTCTCTTCCGGTTGTTGGGTTAACTACCCTTTTTGCCGGAATGGTTATTGCTTTGCAGACTTATTCGGGGTTTTCAGGTTTTAAGGCTGAAAGTGTTATTGCTTCTGTTGTTTTAATTTCTGTTACAAGAGAATTAGCTCCTGTACTTTCTGCTTTAATGGTTGCCGGTAGAATTGGTGCTGCAATGGCTGCAGAAATCGGTACGATGAGAGTTACAGAGCAAATTGATGCCTTGGTAACCCTTTCTACCAATCCCTTTAAATACCTAGTAGCTCCGCGTCTTTGGGCAGGACTTCTTGTTTTACCAATTTTAGTTTTAATCGGCGATATTATTGGTATTTTTGGTGGTTATGTTGTGGGAGTTTATAAATTAGGGTTTAATCCAGCGAATTATATCACGGCTACTTTTCAAGATTTGCAATATATCGGTATTATTTCCGGTCTTGTTAAGGCAGCAGTATTCGGTTTTATTATTTCTATGATGGGATGCTATCACGGTTATAAATCCAAAGGTGGAGCACAAGGTGTTGGAAATGCTACAACCAATGCGGTTGTATCTTCTTCTATCCTTATCCTTATTTTTAACTACCTTATTACCGAAATGTTCTTTTCTCGCTAATGGAGGTGCTTTATGGAAAAAGAAATAAAAATCAGAATTAGAGACCTTCATAAAAGTTTTGGCAAAAAGAATGTCTTAAACGGGGTAAATCTTGATTTGTATAAAGGAGAATCTCTCGTTGTTATTGGAGGATCTGGTACAGGTAAATCCGTTCTTATCAAATGTATTCAAGGTTTACTTACTCCTGATAGTGGCTCAATAGAAATTGACGATGTTGAAATTGTTAATGAAAATCCTGACATTATTGATCGCATGCATAGCAAAATGGGCATGCTCTTTCAAGGCGGAGCTCTTTTTGATAGTTTAACGGTTTGGGAAAACGTGGCTTTTGATTTAATCCAAAACAGAGGATTTAATAAAAAAGAAGCTAAAATTGTTGCTATTAAAGTTTTAAGACAGGTTGGGTTAACAGAAGATATTGCAGACTTGTATCCATCAGAATTGTCTGGAGGTATGCAAAAACGTGTAGGTCTGGCTAGAGCCGTTATAACACGACCGGAAATTATTTTCTTTGACGAACCAACTACCGGTCTTGATCCGATTATGGCTGACGTTATTAATGACTTGATTATTGAATCGGCTAAAGATTTAGGAGCGACAACGTTGACTATTACTCACGATATGGCTTCTGCTCGTAAAATTGCTGATAAAATTGCAATGCTCTATCAGGGTAAAATCATTTGGTATGGCACAGTTAAAGAACTTGACAAGACAACAAATCCTTATGTCAGACAGTTTATTAATGGTTCATCTAAGGGACCGATAAAAGTGGAGAAATAATATGGCTAAGAAATCAACAATTGATTATGTTTGCCAATCATGTGGCGCTGTTTATCCTAAATGGCAAGGAAAATGCGACGCTTGTGGTGAGTGGAATTCAATTGTTGAAGAAAAAAAGCCATCTGCAGAATTCTCTAATATCTCGTCTAAAAAACAAGGAAATCAAATTGATTTTGTTTCACTTAATGGGGAAAGTCAAACATATCAGCGTCTTGTTACGAATTTATCTGAAATCAATCGTGTATCCGGTGGAGGTTTGGTTCCCGGTTCGGTTATTTTAGTCGGAGGTGATCCCGGTATTGGTAAATCTACTTTACTTTTGCAGATTTGCGCCGGTGTTGCTAATAAACTTCAAAATAACAGCTGTTTCTATATCTCTGGAGAAGAAGCTATTGATCAGGTACGCATTCGCGCTAAACGTTTAGGTTTAGCAGATGCTCCTGTCAGATTAGCTAGTACCACCAGCGTTAAGGATATTATCGCCACGCTTGAGAAAGAGAATCCATCTCTAGTTATTATTGACTCCATACAAACAATGTACATTGATGATGTGGAATCGACCCCAGGTAGCGTTGCTCAGGTTAGAGCTGCTGCTTATGAATTAATTAAAATTGCTAAGAAAAAGGGATTTATTTTATTTCTAGTTGGACATGTTACAAAACAAGGCGCTATTGCAGGACCGCGTGTTTTGGAACATATGGTTGATACAGTGCTTTATTTTGAGGGTGACAGAGGACACCATTTCCGTATTTTGCGGGCTGTTAAAAATAGATATGGCGCAACTGATGAAATCGGTGTTTTTGAAATGCAAGATAATGGCTTGATTGAGGTTGAGAATCCATCTGCACTCTTTTTGGCTGAACGACAAGGCTGTGTTTCCGGCTCTTGTGTTTTTGCAGGAATCGAAGGTTCTCGCCCACTCTTGGTTGAAATCCAAGCATTAGTCGGAAATAGTGGTTATACCGGTGCTAAAAGAGCTGTTGTGGGCTGGGATTCAAATAGATTAGCTATGATTTTAGCCGTTTTAGAAGCTCGTTGCGGAATGAATTTTAGTACGCATGATGTTTATTTAAATATCGCAGGTGGTCTAAAAATCACAGAACCTGCTGCTGATTTAGCTGTGGCTATGGCTGTTATATCTTCAATGACAAATAAACCTCTTCCTGCTGATATGGTGGTATTTGGGGAAATTGGTTTATCAGGAGAAATCAGAGCAGTTAGTCAACCGACGCTACGCCTTAAAGAAGCTCAAAAATTAGGATTTTCTAATGCTATTATTCCCAACTCTTTTGCTAAAGATAAAAAACAAAAATTGATTACCGGTATGTCTTATCACGAAATCGGTAATGTTCAAAGACTTATTTCCAGATTTAAT
Organism: uncultured Alphaproteobacteria bacterium; assembly: GCA_944390455.1. Taxonomy (GTDB): domain Bacteria; phylum Pseudomonadota; class Alphaproteobacteria; order RF32; family CAG-239; genus CAG-267. Next base: position 99,671 of record CALXPU010000001.1, read on the forward strand.
TAAAGGAGTTTATTATGGAACCGTTAAATAATATTGATGTTGTTATTTTGATTGGTGTTGTTCTATCTATGCTGGTTGCTTTTATACGCGGTTTCGTTAAAGAAGTTCTTTCTATTCTCGGATTGGCTTTATTTATTATTTTAACTTCCTATTTAACACCGATTTTAACACCTTGGATGAATCAATTTATTGCTAGTAAATTGATGGCTCAGTTTGTAATTTTCTTGGTTATTATGGCTATATTTTATGCCTTTTGGATTATCGGTACAGATAATTTAATTGCTAAAATAAGAACAAGTACTCTGAGTTTTATGGATAGACTCTTTGGTTTAATTTTCGGATTCATTAGAGCTGTACTTATTCTTGGATTTGTCTTTTTAATTGTGAAAATTGTTTTACCCGAAGAAATAAAAGATAAAGATGGAATTTTAAGAAAATCTCAATATTTCATGATGGCTGAACCTTGCTCTGATATGATAGAATCTTTGTTACCTGAAGATTTTATCAAGAATACAATGAAGTCTGTTGAAGAAATAAATAAGACGGAAAAGAAGACAGATAAGAAAGATACAAAAGAAAACAAAAAAGAAGATGAAAAGGCTTCTCAAAATAAGGAAACAGGTCTTCCTTCAGAGTTAGATCAAAAACAGATGGATAAAATGTTTGACTTATTAGTAAAACCGGAAATTAAAGGTTCTTCTAAGCAAACAAAAACTAAATCTGCTGAAAAAGCATCTGAAAAAACAGGATATGATAAAAAAGAAACAAACAGCTTGGATAGACTAATAGATATTACAGCTGAATAATCTTTATCTCATATAGATATCCCCGGGTAAACCCGGGGTTCTTGGAAAGGCACCATTAAGGTGCCTTTCTTTACAACTCCAAACGGAGTTGACCTAAATCCCTTTGTCCTTGATACTTTACATAATTTTTAATTACTTCTTCATTCGCACCAACGCTACTAACGAAGTATCCCGTTGACCAAACCACATTTTCCTTAAAATACACCTTTGATAACCAATTATAACGCTCTCTCATCATTGAAGCTGATTGGCTTTTTAATTTTCCTACCACATCTGATATGCTATATTTGGGAGGAATTATCATTACAAAATGAATATGGTCTTTATCAAAGCCAATCTCTTCAATAACTACCCCAGGGATACTTCTTAGTAGCTTCGGAAAAATACTCTTCAAATAATCAACTACGCCGGGATTTAGGATACGTCGGCGGTATTAATACCGCCTTTTATTTTGTAATTTTGCTATTGCAAAATCAATAACCCGTGCTTCTTTTTACCTTGAGAAAGTTTTATATTACCATTTTCAATATCTGCTTCGGTAATAACATAATTCTCATCTGTAATCACTTTATCATTTAATTTTAATCCGGATTGTTTAATTAAGCGGCGAGCTTCTCCTTTACTTGAAACAAAACCCAAAGCAAGAAAAGCATCTAAAACCCCCATACCAGCCTTTGAACCTTTTACTGTTGGCAAATCATCACCGGCAATACCTTTTTCAAAGGTTTGGATGGCTGTTTCTTGTGCTGCTTTAGCCTCAGCCTCACCTCTACAGATTTTAGTTGCTTCAAACGCCAATATCTTTTTGGCTTCATTTATTTCTCTATCGCGTAAAACCTCAAGACGGCGAACTTCGTCCATTGGTAAATCTGTAAAGATGCGTAAACATTTACCAACTTCAGCATCTCCTATATTGCGAAAATATTGATAATAATCATAAGCAGGTAATTTGTCTTCATTTATCCAAACAGCATTACCTTCAGATTTCCCCATTTTTTTACCTGCGGAATCGGTTATTATCGGGCTGGTGAAACCAAATAATTCAGTATCATAACGACGGCGACCTAATTCTGTTCCGGAAACAATATTTCCCCATTGGTCAGCACCTGCAATTTGTGCTCGACATCCGTATTTTTGTAGCAATACGCAAAAATCATAGCCTTGAAGCAACATATAGTTGAACTCAAGAAAAGACATTGGTTGTTCACGTTCCAAGCGGCTCTTTACACTATCCATTGTCAACATTCTGTTTACAGAATAGCAAGTTCCTATATCTCTTAAAAATTCCAAGTAATTTATGTCTTTAAACCAATCATAGTTATCAACCATTAAAGCATCATTTTTACCGTCTCCGAACTTCAAAAACTTCATAAATGATTTTTTTAGTCCTTCAACATTATGAGCTAATGTTTCTTCACTTAAAAATGGACGTAATTTGTCTTTACCAGATGGATCTCCTATGCGTGCTGTTGCTCCGCCCACCAATGTTAATGGTTTATGTCCGCACTTTTGAAACCAGCGCAACATCATTAACGGAACAATGTGTCCTACGTGCAAGCTGTCTCCGGTCGGATCAGACCCCAAATATCCCACAGCTGGGATACCTTTTTTCTCACAATCAGCCAAGTACTCATCAAAACCTTCTTCGTTTGTACATTGATTGTAGAAACCTCTTTCGTGCATTATATTCAAAAATTCTGATTTAAAACTTGTCATTTTTACTTCCTTATTACTAAATTTTGAGTCATATTAGCATAATAATTTGATATTGCAATTATATTAGAAGGTTTTTCTTATGCTTATTAGAAGCTTAAATTGTCTGGGTTTGATGGGGACATCTACTTTTGGAGGGGTAGAACTCGCACTTATAAAAACTGATGGTATTGATATTATTGAGCGTAAAAAAGCTTATGTTGTTCCCTATCCTGATTATTTGAAAGATCTTATTAAATCTGTTTATGGACTACAGCGAAATACTCCAGAAAACGAAGAAAAACTTAAAGCTGTTGATACTGAGGTTTCTGATTTTTACATTCAGCTTATTAATGATTTCAAAAAAGATTGTGATGAAAATATTGATCTTGTCGGTATTGATGGATTAACAATTCTTCATAATCCTAATATTCCTTACACCTATCAATTAGGTAATGGACGTTATATTGCCTCTAAAATAGGAATTAAAGTTGTTACACACTTCCGCAATGCTGACATTTGTAGTAGCGGACAGGGAACCCCTATTTCTTCTAGCTATTTTAACGCTGTTTCTGTTGATGAAATTAAACCTGTCGCTTATATTAACATTAGCGGTAAATCTAGTATCACTTGGATTGGCTCTTTTGGAGAATTTGTTGGATTTGATTGTGGTCCTGGTGATAATTTCATCAATGATTGGACAGCAAAACATGCCCATATGGAAAATGATTATAATGGTCGTTTGGCTATTTTAGGAAAAGTACACGAAAAAATTGTAAACTCTTTGATGCATCATAAATTTTTTGCTAAATTTCCACCTAAAGCCGCTTATACCGGTATTTTTGCTGATAAAGCAGAACATCTTGAAGGACTTTCTTTAGAAGATGGAGCTGCCACGGCAACCGCATTTGTCGCTGAAGCTATTTGTTATTCTATTTGCCTTTATCTTCCGGAATTACCTAAACGTGTGGTTATCTGCGGTAAAGGAGCCGCAAATCCGACCTTGGTTCGTTTTATTAGGCAACGTCTTCCTAACATAGACGTTGTTGTCAGCAAAGAAGTAGATATTCCTGTTGATACTGTTAATGCAGAAATTAGTGCTTTTTTAAGTGCTAGAACATTATACTCATTACCGATAACTTTTCCATCAACAACCGGTGTGGCTCAACCTATGCCCGGAGGAGAAATTTATGAAGCAAACTAAAAAATCTCAAAATCTAACTTGTTCTATTTCTTTAGAAAATATTTCTAAACAATATGACGAAACTGTTGCTGTTGATAGTGTTTCTTTCCAAACTTTTCCAGGAGAAGTCATTGCTCTTTTGGGACCTAATGGTGCTGGTAAGTCCACTTTAATGAACATGATATCCGGCTTTTTAGCCCCCTCTTCCGGTCGTATTATGGTTAATGGCAAAGATGTTGAATCTGATAGTATTGAAACTAAAAAAGACATTGGTTTCTTGCCGGAAGGTGCACCAATGTATGCAGATATGTCTGTATCTTTATTTTTGAAATATATGATTGAACTTAAGCTTAATCTTGTGGAATCTGAGCAAATTTCTAAAGCGCAAATTAAACAAACATATCTTGATGAATTTAGTCGCATTGTTAATCTTGCGAAGATTGCAGATGTTTTGCATAAGAAAATTGAAACTCTTTCCAAAGGATATTTAAGACGTGTTGGTTTTGCACAAAGTATTATTGGAAATCCGCCTATTTTACTTTTAGACGAACCTACTGATGGTCTTGATCCTAATCAGAAAGAACATATGAGAAGTTTGATTAAAGATATGAGTAAGAATAAAACTATTCTTATTTCTACACATCTTCTTGATGAGGCAGAAACTATCGCTTCTAGAATTATTTTGATTGATAAAGGAAAAATTGTGGCTGACGGAGATGTAAATTCTATCTTGAAGTTTGCTAAAAAAGATAATCTTTCAGACGCTTTTCGTGTTCTTACGCATACGGAGGATAACTAATGAATAGCATTAAAACTATTATACGTTATGAACTAATTCGGTATTTTTTATCTCCATTAGCTTATGTTTATCTTGTTAGCTTTTTGCTTTTGAGTGGTTCTTGTGCTATTTATTTTGGGCATTTCTTTGTAGATGGAAATGCTATTTTATGGGGACTGTTTGATTATCAACCTTGGATATATCTCCTTTTTATTCCGGGTATTGCTATGCGGTCTTGGGCCGAAGAATTTCGCTCCAAAAGTATTGTGCAGATATTAACAACTCCGGTTTCTATTACTAATTTAGTATGGGGAAAGTTTTTAGCATCATGGCTTTTTGCTATTTTTGCGATCTTGTTGACCTTTCCATTTTGGATTACTGTCAATATTTTAGGAAATCCTGATAATACGGTTATTTTTATTAGCTATATCGGGTGCTTTATTCTTGCAGGAGCAATGCTTGCTATCTCTCAAACAATGTCTGCCCTTACGAAAAGCCCTGTTATAGCCCTTGTTTTAGCCGTTTTTGTAAATCTTCTCTTTTTCTGGAGCGGATTTGATTATGTTTTGTTCTGGGCTAGAGAACTTTTTAATGATGTTATTGTTGATACAATTGTTTCTTTTAGCTTTTTATCCCATTTTGCTTCTTTAAGCAGAGGGCTCGTTGAGTTAAGAGATTTGATTTTCTTTGCTTCATTAATTGTTTTCTTTAATTTAATAACTATTGCGGTAATAAGCTTAAAAACTAAAGGCTCTTCAGGTTTAATTTCTTCCTCTAGTCTGAAACATAGTTCTTTAGTTCTTATTCTCCTATTTATTGGTTTCTTTGCAGTTAATATTATTGCGAATAATATCTTTAGACAGATTAGTTATGATTTTACTGAAGATAAATATTTGAGTTTAACAAAAAATACTAAAGATATTTTGAGGAAATTAGATCGTCCAATAACTGCAAAATTGTATTATTCACCAATTCTTGGACAGCGAAATCCAGAAATACGACAGATATTTGATCGTATCAAACTTATGTTAAAGCAATATAAAACTTATTCTAATGGAAAGTTTGATTATAAAATTTATACGCCTTCCTTTTTAGATAAAAATGAGGACAGAGCCTTGGCTGAAGGGCTACAGCCAATCCCTCTTATAGATATTAATCAAAATGCTTTGTTTGGGATAAGCTTCTCCGATACCTTGATGAATAAAGCGGTTATTCCGTTCTTTTCAATAGAGCGTTTGCCATTTTTAGAGCAAGACCTAACAACAAACATTTATAAAATGCAGCATAAAAAGAAATCTTTAGGAATATTGAGTTCTCTCCCTCTTCAAGGTAATGTACGTCAAGATAACGTTCTTATGAATAAATGGGAGATTGTTAAATATCTTGAAGATTTGTATGATGTTACCTTTATAGAATCTCCTGAAGATTTTAATCAGCAGTTTGATGTATTTATGTTAGTGCATCCTTACAGCCTTTCTGATGATATGATTGAAAAAATCAAACAGCAAAAAAAAGTTTTGCTCCTTATGGATGTTGCTGATGACGCATCTAGACTTTATTCTCCCATGGGAGGACAATTTCTTACTTCTGATTTAGGTGCTCTTTCAGATTATTGGGGTATTCAATTTTATGATTTAGGGGTTGCTGCAGACTTTGATAATTCAATTATGGTAGATGAAACTGTTAATTATAAAACAAATCCCTCTTTTACGCAGGATTTATTACAATTTAAGGTTACCCCTGATGATTTTAACCCGAATCACCGCACCACATTTAAACTGAACAGTATATTATTCTCATCTGCATCTATGGTTATGCCTAAAGAAGGCGCTGATGTCTTGTATTTCCCTTTAATCAAGACCAGTCAAAACTCAGCTTTGATGAATGTTCTGTTGGCTAAAAAAAGTAAAACTCCACGAGAAGTTTTAGCTCAATTTACCCCAGGAAATTCCGTTATTGTTATAGCAGCAGAGTTTTTGAGTAATGATCCTAATAAGCCTTTTGATATTATAGCTGTTGGAGATACTGATTTTATATATGATAATTTTTGGTCTCGCGAATCTAAATTTTTGGATACAACGTATCATATTCCGTTATTTGATAGCGCTAATTTTATTCTTAATGCATTGGATTATTTAACCGGTAATGATGATTTGATTACCTTAAGAGGTAAAACTGCTAAACGCAGACCTCTTTATCGCGTTGATAATATGCGCAAAATGAATTTATATCGGTATAAACTTAAAGAAAACGATATTTTTAATGCTATTGATGCAGCTAAGCAAAGTTTACTTGAAGTTGTTGCTAAGAAAAATTTTGAAGAAAGAGATACGTTTAGTTCTGATGAATTAGCTGTAATTGGTAATATTCGCTCGGAAATTAATAATTTACGACAAGAATTAAGCTCTTTAAAACTTAATGCTAATCAAGATATTGCTCAGCTTGATGTAAAAGTAAAATTCTTCAATATTTATTTTATTGCTACCTTGATTATTTTTGCGGTTATTTTGTTTAACCTCTACAAAAGAAAAGATATGCTGCACAAAGTAACTGATATATTTTACTTTGATAAAAATTTATTGAAATTAGCCTTAACTGTTGCGGCTATTGTTGCTTGTGCTTTGTTTAGTGTGTATTTAGAAAATAAAAATAGTATTTCTGAATATGAAGATGTTTCAGTCTTTAAGGATTTTAATCAGAAACTTAATGATATTACGACTGTAAAACTTCAGAGCACAGATACAACATTAACTTTTGAAAAAATTGATGGAATATGGGTACTTAAAGAGCATCCAGATTTACCTGTCTATCAAGAGAGAATTAGGCGTTTTCTCATCACTATAAGCACAATGACATACTATGAGAAAAAATCAGATAAAGTAGCTGATATGCGATATTTCGGATTTTCTCCTTTAGAAAATAAAGCTTCTCCAATGATTTCTGTTGAACTTAATAATAAGACCGGAGAAGAAATTGCTGCTTTTGATATTGGTTGGTATGATATTGATTTAGGAAGAGGGTCTAAATCAGCATTTATTCGATTGAAAAATAAATTCCAAGTTTGGTTAGTTGAGGCTGACTTTTATGATTTATCCTTGGATGTTAAAAATTGGACTTACAGTAGTTTGTGGAATTTACGTTTTGGGCGCTTAATTAGTTTTAATGACATATCTACCGACCAAGAGGTTATGAACTTAGCCAAAACGCTTTTAAACTCATATTATACGGATATTGAAGAAAAAAGCAAAGCAAGCAAATTAGCATCCGTACAAATTAAAGCTGAGTATAATAATCTCTTAGATATTGTTTTTTACAAATCTTCCGACGATAAATATTTTATTGAATATGTTTTCTTAACTCAACCATATGGAAAACATTTGATGTTTTTTGAAAAATACGTACGTGGAAAATTTTTACAAATATCTAAAGAAGTTTGGGAAGAGATAAAAAATGTTACAAAGTCAAAATGATAATTTTTTGAAAAAATCAGCAGCTGTTGCCGGAGTTTCTTTGGCTATTATGCTTATCTGTCTGAAATTTTTTGCTTTCTTAAAAACAGATTCCTTGGCAATATTTTCATCATTGGCAGACAGTGTAACGGACTTATTTGCTTCAATGGTATCTTTTATTGCTGTTTATTTTTCAACTAAACCAGCATCCAAAAACCATCGTTATGGGTATGGTAAGACAGAAGCTTTGAGTGCCTTTTTACAAGCGATTTTTGTTGGAGCTTCTGGTGTATTTGTTATTGTTGATGGTATTAAAAGACTTATCTCCCCTGTGACTATAGAAAAAACAGATGTTGGTATTTTTATTATGTTATTCAGCATTTTTGCAACAGTCATCTTAGTTCTTTTTCAGACTTACGTAGCTAACAAAACTAATTCTTTGGCAATTAAAGCTGACAGAGCTCACTATACCGTAGATTTTTTAACTAACTCTGCTGTTGTTATTTCATTATTAATGGTTCATTTTTTTGGTTTTGTTTATTTTGACGTTATCGCTGCTTTATTTATATCTGTTTACTTACTTTACAATGCTTATGAATTAGCGTCTGAGGCTATTGAACAGATTACAGATAAAGAATTGTCACCTGAAATTCGTCAAAAGATTCAGGATATTGTAAGCAAAAGTCAAGGAATTCATGGTATGCATGACCTAAGAACGCGAAGCCTTGGCGATATTTATTGCATTGAACTTCATCTGGAAATAGATGGGAAAATATCCTTGTTTGAGGCCCACGAATATGCAGATGCCGTTGAGCATAAAATTATGAAAGAATTTCCAGGCTGTCAGGTTATTATCCATCAAGATCCATATGGAATTCATGAAGATCGTTTGGATCATCAAATTGAAGGATCTTGCCAGCTTTAATTCTTTTGTTCTTGATTCTTTTTAGATTTTAGCTGTCCGCAAGCGGCTAGTATGTCTTGCCCTCTAGCGACTCTTATAGGTGCTGCAAAGCCGGCTTTTTCCAATATTTGAGAAAAAGCTTCAACATCTTTGCGGTCACTAGGAGCAAATCCGCATCCTGGCCAAGGATTAAATGGTATCAAGTTAAATAAGGCTCGTATTTTATATTTCTTTAATAGAGCTATTAATTCTTGAGCGTGTTCAGGTTTATCATTAATATCTTTCAGCAATAAATATTCAAACGTAATATATCGACTATGATCTCCTTTTTGATATTCTGAACAAGCTTTCATTACTTCTTCAATGCGAAATTTATCATTTATAGGCATAATCTGAGATCTAATTTGATTATTTGGCGCATGAAGTGATATTGCTAATCGTACTCCTGTTTTTTGCATAGCTTCAACAATTCTTGGGGCAATTCCAGACGTTGACATTGTTACGCGACGTCTGGATATACCAATTCCTTCACAATCAGTAATTATATTTAGAGCCTTTACTACATTATCCAAATTATTTAACGGCTCACCCATTCCCATAACCACAATATTTGACAGATAGCGTGTTTCATCTGTCGGACTCGGCCATTCACCATATGCATCTCTAGCTACCATAAACTGTCCAACAATTTCGCCGACTGTCAAATTTCTTGTAAACTTTTGGCTTCCTGTGTGGCAAAAACGGCATCCCATGGCGCATCCCACTTGTGTTGATATGCATACAGCCCCCCTATCCTTTTCCGGTATATATACCATTTCGACGCGTTCTTTATCATTAAATTCCAAAAGCCATTTATGGGTTTTATCAACGGATACTTGCTCAGCAACAATTTTAGGGCGTGTTATGGAATATTTTTCTTGCAAAATATTCCTTAGATTCAATGATAAGTTACTCATTTCATTGAAATCTGTTACTCCGCGAAAATATATCCACTGCCAAAGCTGTTTAGCTCTGAATTTTTTCTCGCCTAACTTCTCTATTTCTTCGTATAATTCTTCTTTACTTAAATTTGTTAGTTCAATCTTTTCTGTCATTTATTTACACTTTGCACTTATTGCTTTATACGCATTACTAAAACCAGCTAAAGAATATGTATCTTTTGTTTTTGTTCCTCTTGATGAGGTTCCTTCAACAATCATTCTTTGACCTCTTTTCATTGCATCAACTAGCTTTTTATCTGTTGAGGAATCTGGAGCCCAAGCATTGTCTCCATTTGTAAATAAATTGTTGAAAGCTGTTGTTCCTATTTTTACAACAACATTTGAACCTTTTTTGTAGTCATATCCTGCTACAAAGTTTACAACATTGTAGCTTTTATCTGCTGGTCTATGAGTTACAACAGCATAGATGTCGCCTCTTTTCTTATAATTTCCTTCATCTTTTTTTGGGGTAGAAGCCATATAGCATACTAAATTTTTTCCTTCCTTATAAGAATAAGCGGTCCAATCTCCATATTCTCCTAGTTCTGTTGGAACACTGCTTGCTTGAGCTGTTGCTGATAGCATTATTGATACAAATAAAATTACATACTTTTTCATGACATTATTTCCTAAAAAAAACAACTTTGTTATACTATAATTAAGATATTTATAATAAACAATTAACAAGTTTTATAAAATCATAATACTAAAGGTCAAAAAATGTTTCATCCCGAATATATTAATCCCTCTAAATTGGTTACTAATGCTGATATCTTAAAATTATTTGAACTTGTTGAAAAACATGGCGGTGTATTGCGATTTGTCGGCGGAGCTGTCAGAGATGCTATTGCCGGCATTGAACGCTCTGATATTGACTTAGTTACGGATATGTCTCCATCTGAATTTTCGGATATGTGTATTGATGAGGGCTTAAAATGCGTACCTATTGGTATTCAATTTTTTACAACGGGTGTTATTATTAATAACAGTTTTTTTAAAGTTACATCTTTATGTTCCGAAGAGGAAAACAGTAAAGATGAATGGAAAAATGATGCCTCAAAACGTGATTTAACCATTAATGCGGTTTACGCGGACGACAAAGGAAATGTTTTTGATTATTACAATGGCATAAAAGACCTTGAACAGGGGAATATAAAATTTATAGGTTCTCCGCAAGAAACCATTGAAGCAGATTACATCCGTATTATGCGTTTTTTTAGATTCTGTGCAATGTTTGGAAAAAATATAGATCCGAAATCATTAAAAGCATGTGTTGACAATAAAGAATTATTGCATAAAGTTTCTTTAGAAAAAATTAAAGAAGAATTATTCAAAATTATTATGGCACCACATGCCGTTACTGCGTTAAAGCTTATTTTTGATAATAGTATACTTAATTTTTTAATAGCTCCGCCAAAGAGTATCGATAATCTAGGTTTTCTTAGCACATTAGTTAGCAAATTAGATATTCAGAAAAGTGTTATTCGGAGAATTTATGTTATGTTTGAGCCTGACGTAAAAAGGGCGGGAAGGCTTGCTGATATTTTCAGATTAACCAAAGAACAAAAAGAACATCTCATAGAGTTATGCAAGGCTCATATAACGTTTAAATCCTTTAAAGACAATGTTTCAATCCGACAAATTTTATTTAGATATGGAAAAGAAATTTGTATTGATAAGTGGTTGTGCTTGAATTTAGAAACTGAAAACTTAGATTCAGTCAAAAGCACTTTAAATACACTGTACAATACAAACACTCCTATTTTCCCTCTTTCAGGAAAAGATCTTATAGAGATAGGCGCAGATCCTAAACTAGTTGGCTTATATTTAGATGGTTTAAAAAAGGATTGGTTTGAGAATGGTTGTCTATCAAGTAAAGAAGATTTAATAGCAAAATATAACGCCATATTTTAAATACATTGTTATTCATTCTTTTATCACACAAAAAAATCAATAAAAACAACACTTTATAAGCCATCTCTTTTTTTTAACTTTTGAGACGGTATTTTTGATATTTTTATACAATCCTTCACAAGAACCCTAAAAAACGTTCTACGCTAAAAAAATCGCCTTTATAGGCTTTTTTATATAAAAACACATATTTTGAATAACCAATAATTTTTGTTTACATAAAATTTTCTTGATGATTCAAAAAAACTTCTCTGTTATGAGAAGTTTCGATTTTTATTTAACTATTTTTGTTTCTTTCCAAAATTTCTAAAATTTGATTCAACTCTGATGGATTTTTATATTCTATGGTTACTTTTCCTTTGTCGTTTTCACCGGCATTAATTTTCACTCTCATACCAATATTTTTTGATAAATCTTTTTCAAGTTCTTTTAAGCTTGGATCTTTTTTGATACTTTTGCTAATTTGTGTCAGAGCATTATTTTTTATCTTATTTACTAAATCCTCTGTCTGACGAACGGTTAATCCTTTATCTACAATCTTTTTAGCGATTTCTTCCGCATTATCCAGACCAATTAAAGCTCTAGCATGTCCGGCACTCAAAACATTATTTTTTATCATTTCTTGAATTGATACAGGTAGGCTTAATAATCTTAAAGTATTTGTTATATAACTTCTAGATTTCCCGACTATTTGTGATAAAGCCTCATGAGTATGCGAAAACTCATTTATCAAGCGATTAAATCCTTCTGCCTCTTCTATTGCTGTTAAATTCTCACGCAGCAAGTTTTCTATTAAGGCTACCTCAAGAACTTCTTGATTATCTAATTCTTTTTCAATTACAGGAACTTCGTTTAAGCCTGCAATTTTAGAAGCTCTCCAACGACGCTCCCCAGCAATAATCTCGTATTTTTCTCCATTTTTTCTAACCAAAAGTGGTTGCAAAACTCCTTTTTCTTTAATTGAATTAACAAGGGCATCTAAAGCTTCTTGATTAAATTCTTTACGTGGTTGATATTTACTTGGCTCGAGATCTTCAACCTTTACCGTTTTTATTCCTGTTTCAGATATGTCTCCGGTATTAATGCTATCTAGATTAAAGCTCAAATCATCTTCACCTAAGAGAGCTTCCAATCCTCTACCTAATCCGTGTTTTTTATTCATTGACATATCTATATCTCCTTTTCTCTTTTTAAAACTTCTTTTGCTAAATTTAAATAAGCTTTTGCACCATTACTCTTAAAATCATAAATTAATACAGGTTGCCCGTGTGAAGGTGCTTCTGAAATTCGAACACTTCTAGGTATAACTGTTTTATAAACTTTAGTTCCAAAATATTTACGTACATCTGTTTCAACCATTTGACTAAGATTGTTTCTTTTATCAAACATGGTTAAAACAATTCCTTGTAAATCTAATTTTGAGTTAAAATTCTTTTTGATGATATTAATATTTTTGATTAAATCAGTTAAACCTTCAAGTGCTAAAAATTCACTTTGTAAAGGAACTATTACAGAATCTGAAGAAACTAGAGCATTTATTGTAATTAAATTTAATGAAGGAGGACAATCTATTAATATATAGTCATATTTGCCACTCAACATATTTAAAGCATTTTTTAGTACATATTCTCTTCTATTTACATCTATCAATTCTATTTCTGCAGCAGCTAAAGCAGGAGCTGATGGCAAAATATCAAATTTCTTTATATCCGTTTTTACAATAGCGTCTTCAGCTTTGCAATTATTTATCATTAAATCGTATGTTGAAAATAGGCATTTATTTTTATTGATACCTAATGATGTTGTTGCATTACCTTGTGGATCCATATCTAAAATAAGCACACGCTTTCCGATAGCCGCCATTGCGGTAGCTATGTTCACAGCGGTTGTCGTCTTACCAACGCCACCTTTACGGTTGGCTATAGATATAATTTTTACCATTACAATTTTCTCCTTAAATCGCTTATGCGTAAAATTTTTCCTACATCACTGGTATCACTATTGTAAACTTCATATTTATATAACCATTTCATTAGAGCCTCATCATTTTCTAAAGACCAATTTTCTCCTTTGGGTAAAATTAATCTTGTTTCTTTTTTACAAAATGGTTTAGCGTAATCTAAAAGTTTTGGAAGAGCAGCCAGAGCTCTTGATGTAATCACATCAACTTTTCCAATATTTAATTTTTCGATTCTTTCTTGATGTATTTCCATATTTAAATTTAGTTGTTCATTTACAGCATGCAAAAATGCTGTTTTTTTACCAATACTTTCCACCAAGTTTATTTGCAAATCAGGATAAATTTCTTGGCAAGCTATTGCTAAAACAACACCTGGGAAACCAGCACCAGAACCTAAATCCAATAATATTTTATCTTCATTTGTTATATATTTAATCAACTGCAACGAATCAACAATATGGCGTTCCCAAATCGTCGCTTCTGTTGATTTACTTATTAAATTAAATTTACTATTCCACTCTAAAACCAGAGCTTGATAGTTCTTTAATTTTTCATATGTTTCATGTGAAACATTATATTTTTTCTCTATATCAATCATACTCGTAATACTATTTTATGATTTCAGCTTTGTGTATTAAAAAATTAACTTATGAACATTAAATGTTTTAAGCTTATTTTTTTATAATCTATTTAATTTATATGCGGAGAATATATCCCCGCATATAAATTTATCTGATATTGTTAAATATTAGTTATTTTTCATATACCCCAAGATTGCCATAATTGCAGCTGGTGTCACACCTGATATACGAGAAGCCTCCCCAATTGTTTCGGGTCTTACCTTATCAAGTTTACTAACCATTTCTCTGGACAACCCTCCAATTTTGGTGTAATCAATATTTTTTCGTATTTTTATTCCTTCATCTTTTTTGAATACTTCAATATCACTATTCTGGCGCTTCATATAGCCAGCATATTTTGCTTCTATACATATCTGCTCAAACACATCATCTGAAACTTTTTCCATTTCAGGAAATATTTGATTAATTGTTTCACGTGAAACATCGTTATATGCTAACAAATTAAATACCGTTTTTCTTCCACCTTCTTTCTTTATAGGAAGATTATATTCATCTATATCCTTTGGTTGCAAATAGTTTTCCTTTGCATACCTCATAGCCGAGTTAAGTTCTTCTTTTTTTCTTTTAAATACACTGTATCTATTCTCACTAACACAACCAATCTGATATCCTTTTTCAGTCAAACGCAAATCAGCATTGTCAGCTCTTAAATACAATCTGTATTCAGAACGAGATGTAAACATACGATAGGGTTCATCAACACCTTTAGTGATTAAATCATCAATCATTACCCCTATATAACCTTCACTTCTATCTATAACAAATTCAGCCCCCTTATTCAAAGCATTCAGAGCAGCATTTATTCCAGCAACAACTCCTTGAGCACCAGCCTCCTCATATCCTGTTGTTCCGTTAATTTGTCCAGCTAAATATAAACCATCTACTTTTTTTACTTTTAGACAATGATTCAACTCTAAAGGATCAACATAGTCGTATTCTATTGCATAGGCGTATCTGGTTATCTTTACATTTTCCAAACCTTTTATGGTATGAATAAATTCTTCTTGAACGTCTGCTGGAAGAGAGGTTGAAATACCATTTGGATAAACAATATTCGTATTATACCCTTCTGGTTCTAAGAAAATCTGATGACTTGTTCTATCAGCAAACTTTACTAATTTATCTTCAATACTGGGACAATATCTTGGTCCAACACCTGTTATTAAACCAGAAAACAATGCACATTTAGAAAAATTATCACGAATAATTTTATGTGTTTTTTCATTTGTCGAGGTTATGTAGCATTTAATCTGAGGTTGTTCAATTTTTTCTGTTAAAAAAGAAAAAGGCGTCGGATTTTCATCACCTTCTTGCGTATCTAAAATTTCCCAATTAATTGTGTCTCCATCCAATCTTGCAGGTGTTCCTGTTTTCAACCGTCCAACCTTTAACCCTGCCGCTTTTAAATACGCTGTTATTCCCTTACAACTTATATCATTTACTCTTCCTCCAATGGAGGTTTGATGCCCTGTAAACATAACACCATTAAGAAATGTACCAGTCGTTAAAACGACTGACTCAGCATAAAAACATTCTCCAGAATCAAGTTTAACACCTTTTATTACATTATCTTCAATAACAAGATGTTCAACAGCGCCTTCAATTATATCTAGATTTTTTTGTTCACTTAAAGCTTTTTGCATAAATTTTTTATATAAATCTCTATCAGCTTGAGCTCTTGGCCCTCTTACTGCCGGTCCTTTTGATGAATTAAGTAAACGAAATTGTATTCCTGCTTTATCTATAACACGTCCCATCAAACCATCAAGGGCATCGATTTCTCTTACTAGATGTCCCTTTCCTAATCCTCCAATAGCCGGGTTGCACGACATTTCCCCTATTGTGGCAAATTTATGAGTTATTAAAGCTGTTTTTGCTCCCATTCTCGCAGATGCGGCACACGCCTCACATCCAGCATGCCCTCCTCCAATCACCAATACGTCATACTTATTCATTTTATTTTAAATCCTTATTTTAACAAAATTTAACCGGGATTTTAATGTATTTGCTAGATTTTTTCAAGAGTTATCTTTACCATTATTTCATTGTTCCTAAAAATATAATTTATTGACATATAATACTTTTAGTTTATTTTATAATTAAAATCAATTTATAATAGGTGTATAATGATAAATAATCTGGAAGCTTTGGCCGCTAAAAAATATATACTTGTTAAAAATATACTTGATAAATCAAGCAACAAATCTTTTTTTGATAAATTAGATACTCTTATTTTAAAAAAATGTTTTGATAATGCTTATGAATATTCACTTGCTGAAAGTATTGAACGTATAAATAATTGCAATTTATCAAGCAGAGATATTACTGAGATAATTAACAATTTTACATGTTCTGTTGAAAATAATTTGATTTTTAATAATAGATCTTTGTATGAGATGGTAAAATTATCAATCTTACCTTCAAAAAAATTAAACAAGACTATTTCTATTGATAATTATTTGAAAATAGCCACATATTTACATTATGTTTCACATGAAACAAAATTTATTAGATTTGATTTTTTGGTTTTACGAATAACTGATAACTTCTTAGTAAGAATAGATGATATCAAAAATGACAAATTAACTCAGAAATATTTAAATTTAAAAAAATCAATTTTAGAAAAAATGGTTATTTTTTCCTATTCAAAAGAAAATAAGAACAAAGAAACAACCTTTTTGTGTTGGATTGATAGACTGCTTTTAGCAGCTGTGGAGCAAGAAATAGATATAAAATCATTCATTAATATCTCTAAAAAAATTTTATGCCTTACAGATGATTCTATTTACGTTTTATGGAAATTGGTTAACTCTATCAATTATCTATTATCTATACAAGAAATTGATTTTGAGAATAAATTAAGAAATTATAAGTTAGAGCTGGAAAAACATATAGAAAATAGATATTCTTGCTCAAAAGTATCCGATATAGATTTAGAAAATATACTTATAAATACACTAGCAAAACAAACTATAGCTAGAGAGGATTTTTATTATTTATTTGACGCTTTGATAATGGCTTCAAAAACTTCAGAAAAAAATAAGCTATTTAGCCTTCAGCTATGCAATTATCTACTTTATTATGATCATAAAAAACACTTGTTTAGTTACAGATATATAAGAAAACACTTTGCAGATAATCTATTTTCTATGTTTAGCAAAAACGATATTATTGAGATTAAACTTAAAGAACTACAACTACTTATTTGCTTGTGGTTTAATGATGTCTTTTTTTGCTTTGAAAAAAAGAGGGTTCTATTCAGTATCATTAATATTTTAAAATCAATAAGTACAAGTGAAGTAAAATTAAATCATAATAATTTTTATAAATACTGTGATATTTTAGACTATATGATTGCTAACGATAACGATTCATCAATTCCTGATATTGTTGATTTTTTAGCAACAAACAATCAAAATAAACACCAAATTGCGAAACATTTTAAATTAATTAAAAGCAGAAAACTCTTTTAAATACACCGTTATTTTCCAATACAAAAACTTCCAAAAATATTATTTAAAATCTCGTCAACTTCAACATATCCCGTAATCTTTCCAATAGCTCTACATGCTAACCGAATGTCTTCGACTGACAATTCAATTTCCTTATTAAGGTTAAAGATATCGAGATTATCAAGGCATTCCTCCAAGGCTTTACGATATCTAATTCGTGTTATCAAGCAGTTTGCAGAGGATGAGAAATTATCTTGAATAGTTTCGATAATAGCCTTTGTTAATTCATCAATTCCTTGATTATATTTCGCAGAGATTTTTATATGTTTTTTATACTCAACATTGCTTATTTGTTCAGCTGATAGTTTATCAATTTTGTTGGCAACGTAAAATACTTTGCCTTTGAAATCTTTTAGCACTTTAAATTCACTGTTCACATCGCTTGAAGCATCATATAAAGCTATAACAATATCAGCTTCAGATATTTTTTCTTTTGCAATTTCTATACCTTGTTTTTCTATAGGATTTTCGGTTTCTCTAATGCCCGCGGTATCAGTTATAATTACAGGGTATCCCCCCATATCTAGATTTATATCAATAGCATCGCGAGTTGTACCAGCTATATCTGAAACAATAACGGCATTTCTTTTAACAAGGGCATTTATTAGACTAGATTTTCCAGCATTTGCTTCACCGGCAATAACTATGCGAAAACCATTTCTCAACCTTTCATTTACATTATTCTGCTGTAAATGGGTTTCTATCTCGTTTTTCACTTTAAATACAGTGTTTAAAATATCTTCAGATAAATTTTCTGGAATATCTTCTTCTGGAAAATCAATAAAAGCTTCTAAATAAGATAATACTTTTACTAAATCCTCTCTCCACGTCGAATATAAAGTCCTTAAATTTCCTTCCATCTGATGCAAAGCATATTTCTGTTGCATAGACGTTTCAGCATCAATCAAATCAGCAAGGCCTTCAGCTTCTGTTAAATCCATTTTTTGATTGTAGAATGATCGTTTAGAATACTCTCCAGGTTCTGCTAAGCGAACATTATCAAATTCGCTTAATTCATTCAGAATGCTGGTCAAAACAGCTTTTGAGCCATGACATTGTATTTCTGCAATATCTTCACCTGTAAAAGAATGAGGAGCTTTGAAGTATAGTACTAGTGCTTTATCTAGCAATTCCTTTGTTGTTTTTTTTCTAATCGAAGTGAAATAAGCGTGTCGTGGTTTAATCGTTGAAGCATTTATATCTGTCATTTGCGAGATAATATTTAATACTTCTTCGCCAGAAATTCTAATGACGGCTACACCAGATTTTCCATACACTGTTGATAAAGCATATATTGTAGATGAAGACATTTTAACTCCTTTTCTTTTTTTCTTATAAGTAGCTCTTTTTGTATTTTACGCAACAAAAATTTAATTCTCTATGAAAAAATTATAAGAATTTTAACGCATATCTCTTTAATTTGTGTTTATGTTTACAAGAGGATGATATGAACAGTACGCGTATTGCTTTTTTTGATATTGCTAAATTCATTGCTATGATGATGGTTATTTTGGGACATTTTGGTGTACCTGATATTAACCGTTTTGTGTTTACTTTTCATATTCCTCTTTTTTTCCTAATAAGTGGTTATTTTTTTCATCCTTATGAAAAAACTTTTTCGCTTTTGAAGATTAAAGCAAGACAACTCCTTATTCCATATTTATTTACAATGGTTTCGGTTATCTTTATTTATATTCTAAGGGAAATTAGTAATAAAGAGACCTTTTTTAATATCGCCAAAGGTATTGGCGACTATATTATCGGCTATTTATATGGAAGTGGGTATATTGATACAGTTTTTGGACATTATATTGAAATAGTCGGTCCTATTTGGTTTTGCTTAGCGCTCTTTGGAAATTTTGTTTTACTTAATTGTATTTTAAAAACAAAATATCCTCTATTTTATGTTTTTTTATGCTTTGTTATTGGATATTGGTCCAGTCAATATGTTTGGTTACCTCTCAGTATTCAATCTTCCTTAACCTCTTTATTTTTCTTTTATTTAGGATATCAAGCAAAGCTTTATAATATTTTGAATAAAACACCTTGTGTTTCTCATATTTTGCCTCTTTTGTGTATTTGGGGAATTGGTTTGAGTTATGGTGGACAATTTTTAATTGTGCAAAATTATTCAGTTTCTTTGATATCTGATATTACTGTCGCTTTATCAGCGTGTTACTTAGTTGTGCTCTATTGTCAGTGGCTAGAAAATGACTCTACCTCTGCAAAGATTATGGCTTTTTTGGGAAAATATACTATTGTTATGCTCTGTTTTCATAGTATTGATGTCAACATAATGCCTTGGAATGAATATTTTAAAACGCCAAATACTAGTGGAACTGTTATTTTTATAAAAGTACTAATTACTTTTGTAAAATTTTTATTCCCAATATTTGGCGCTGTACTTGTTTCAAAATCATCAGTATTAAAAAGATTTTTTGCTCTGAAATATTAGCTATTCATATTATCAAAGAAATCTTTATTATCCTTAGATTGGCGTAATTTATCCAATAAGAATTCCATACCATCAGTCATTCCCATTTGCATTAAAACACGACGCAGTACCCACATTTTTGTAAGTGTTGCTTTATCAACGAGTAATTCTTCTTTTCTGGTTCCAGATCGTGTTATATCTATAGTCGGGAATAAACGTTTATCGGTTAATTTTCTATCTAAGATAATTTCAGAGTTACCGGTTCCTTTGAATTCTTCAAAAATAACTTCATCCATTCTTGAACCTGTATCAATTAAAGCTGTTGCTATAATGGTTAAAGATCCTCCCTCTTCAACATTACGAGCGGCACCTAAAAGTCTTTTGGGACGTTGTAACGCATTAGCATCAACCCCTCCGGTTAATACTTTTCCGGATGATGGCAATACTGTATTATACGCACGGCCAAGTCTAGTTATGGAATCCAATAAAATTACAACATCTTTTTTTGTTTCTACAAGACGCTTAGCCTTTTCTATAACCATTTCAGCAACTTGTACGTGACGAGCTGCTGGTTCATCAAAGGTGGATGATATAACTTCACCTTTTACAGAACGTGTCATATCAGTTACTTCTTCCGGACGTTCATCAATTAATAAAACTATTAAGTAAATTTCCGGATGATTTACGGCAATCGCATGTGCAATATTCTGCAACATAACCGTTTTACCAGTTCTTGGAGGTGCAACTATCAACCCGCGTTGTCCTTTTCCCTGAGGAGAAATTAAATCTATAACTCTTGTTGTATAATCTTTTTCTCCGCAAATAATATCAAAATTTAATTTTTCTGTTGGATATAGTGGTGTCAGATTATCAAAATTTATGCGTAATTTAGATTTTTCCGGATCATCGTAGTTGATTGTATTTATTTTGGTTAGCGCAAAATATCTTTCGTTTTCTTTAGGGGCTCTAATTTCACCCTCAACAGTATCTCCTGTTCTTAATCCGTATTTTTTTACTTGTTGGGGAGATACGTATATATCATCCGCAGATGCTAAATAATTTGATTTGGATGAGCGCAAAAAACCAAAACCATCTTGCATTACTTCAATAACGCCATCACCATACAAAATGTGATCATCTTCCGCAACTTTTTTCATAATGGCAAAAATTAAATCTTGAACACGCATAGATGAAGCGTCTTCAACTCCCAACTCTTCAGCTTGACTTAAGAGCTGTTTGGGAGATTTATCCTTTAAATCTTTTAAATGCATAGATTAAACCTATTTGGTAAGAAATTTTTAAGAATTAAATGTTAGTTTCTTTATAAGAGATTTTTTTAAGATGTCAATTTAAAATGTTCTCTTGGATGATTTGAGTAGTTCTTAGCAAAGGGATTATTTTTTTAGGTGATGTCGAAAAGTTATAAACAGGAAAAATTGCCAAACATTTATTTTTAAATAATTTTTTTGTTATTTGTTTATCCCTGTTAATTATGTTGATAACTTTTTTGTAAACAGTTTTTTGCAGATTTTTTGGGGCTTGTTTAAAAGGCTGTGTAGGACTCCAAAAATTTGTTTTAAAATCAATTTTTTGATTAAATCTGTTTTCTTGTGTGTAAATGATACTTATCAACACGTTTCACAGGCAGGGATAAATGCCTAAAAAATGTTTATAACTTGGGTTTATTTTTTGGCTTAATGGTGATTATTTGTTAATTGTTTTTTAAACAATATAGTTATGCACAGATGTCTTTCAATATGTGCATAAATACTTTTTTTGAGGAAAAAATGATTTTTGTAGCAATTACCGGTTCTATCGGATGTGGTAAAACAACAGTATCTAACTTATTGAGAAAATTAGGTTATTTAGTGTATGACGCTGATAAATGGGTTAGAGTTTTGTATTTTAAAAAGGATTTTTTGAAGGAAATTCAAAAATATTTTCCGCAAGTTTTTAAAAATGATGTTTTTGATAAAAAATTATTGCGCTCAATTGTTTTTCAGGATCCTCAACAGTTGAAAATTTTGGAGAATCTAATTCATCCTTTTTTGACACAAAGATTGAGACAAATTCTTAGATATCAACGTAATGATGGAATCGTTTTTTTTGAAGCTCCTTTGTTGTTTGAGTTAGGATGGGATAAGTTTTTTGATTATGTTGTTGTTGCCGATGTGGCTTATGATATTCAGAAAGAACGGGTTATGAAGCGTGATAAAATTTCTGAAGAAGAATTTGTTCGTATTAATGCTTTACAAATGCCTAGATGTGACAAAATTTGTCGTGCAGATATGGTAATTGATACTGGGGTGGGTTTAGATAAATTAAGAAGAAATATTGTACAGATGTTGGGAGTTTTTTGAGATGCAAGGTATTCGTGAAATTGTTTTTGATACGGAAACGACTGGTTTTGATCCGGAAACAGGGGATAAATTGGTTGAAATTGGAGCTGTCGAACTTATTAATCATGTTCCAACTGGTAGAACATATCATCAATATATTAATCCTGAAAGAGAAGTACCTGAAGAAGTTGTTAAAGTACATGGATTAACGACAGAATATTTAAAAGATTTTCCAAATTTTGCGGCGGTTGCTCAGGATTTTATCGATTTTGTCGGCGATGATGGTATTTTGGTTGCGCATAACGCAACGTTTGATATGAAGTTTATTAATTTTGAACTTCGTCATCTCGGATTTGAAGGATATAGCTGGGATAGAGTGATTGATACTTTGGAAATTGCTAAAAATAAATTTCCAGGGCAACGAAATAATTTGGATGTACTTTGCAAAAGATTTGGAATTGATAATTCAGCCAGAACATTTCACGGAGCTTTACTTGATGCTCAATTATTGGCGGAAGTGTATTTGGAATTACTGGGAGGGGCTGAACCGTCAATGGAATTGGATGCTGTTCCAGCTGCTAAGAAAGAACAGCATGTGGAAACAAAAGAAGTGCAGCGTGTTTATAGGGAACCGAGAAATTTTCCTTTGACAGAGGAGCAAATCGCTTTGCATCGAGATTTTTTAACACAAAATATAAAAGATTCACTTTGGCTTTCTGATGAAAAAAAAGAAGAGGCGGCTCAGTAATGTTTTATTTTTCTAATGTAAAAGGACGTAAAGTCTTAAAATCAGATTTTTTAAATGATGTGGAGCATTTTTTTACGACGCGTGAATTATGTCTTTTTGCTAAAGAAGATGATATGTCCGACAATAGGAAATTGATTGAAAATTATTTAGGACAGAAAATGGCAACCAATCAACCTGTTCATGGTACGCATATTGCAACAGTTGAGGATAATAATTTTTTTTATAGTCAGACTGATGGTTTGCTTATTTCTAAAGGGCAGGCTGCTTTTATGAATTTTGGGGACTGCGTTCCTATAATTTTTTATGCAAATAATATAGGAGTTATTGTACATGCCGGTTGGCGAGGAACAGTTCAATGTATGGCTAAAGTTGCTGTTGAAAAGCTGATAAGAGAGTATGGCATTAAAGCTCAAGATATTAAAGCTGTTATTGGACCTGCAATTTGTTCTAAATGTTATGAAGTAGGGCAAGATGTTTTTGCTCAGTTGTATAAGACGGTTGCTAATCATTTTGAGGGTTTTTATCAAAAGGATAATAAGTATTTTGTAGGGCTTAAAGACATTAATAAACAACAATTACTAGAGTGTGGAGTTAGTCAAATAGACGTTTGTCCTTATTGTACGGCATGTGGTGAAAAGTTATTTTATTCTTATCGTTTTGAGAAAACAGGGTATAGACATAGTGCAGTTTTGAAATTATAAAATTGCAAATATTTATAGGGCTTTTTATTGTTTTTATTTAGTTTTATAAATGTTTGTTAAAACAAGGTGCAACAGTAAGTTTTTGCTTGAATATTCTTTTTTAGTAGTATAACTTCTTTCCAGAATTAATCGTTCTGCCGTTGGAACTTTTTAGTAAAAGTTTCAGACGGTTGTTTTTAACTAATAAGCTGATAGGAGCTGAATAACCATGAGTAAATGGGTATATACATTTGGTGATGGCAAAGCCGAAGGCGATGCTAGCATGCGTAATCTCCTCGGCGGTAAAGGTGCTAACTTGGCAGAAATGAACAAAGTTGGTTTGCCTGTTCCTCCGGGATTTACTGTTACAACTGAAGTTTGTACATATTATTACAATAACAATAAAACTTATCCTGCTGATTTGAAAGATCAAGTTAGAGCAGGTGTTGCTCATGTTGAAAGTATTATGGGCAAGAAATTTGCTGATGCAAATAATCCGTTGTTGTTCTCTGTTCGTTCCGGTGCAAGAGTTTCTATGCCGGGTATGATGGATACTGTTTTGAACCTTGGTTTGAATGATGAAACAGTTAAAGCTTTGGCTAAAGCTTCCGGAAGCGAAAGATTTGCTTATGACTCTTATCGCCGTTTCTTGCAAATGTTCTCTGACGTGGTTTTGGGCGCTGATTTGGATTTGTATGAAGAAGCTTTGGATAATATGAAAAAAGCTAAAGGATATAAATCTGATACAGATTTGACTGCTGATGACCTTAAAGAATTAGTAAAAGAATATAAAGAAATTGGTCAAAAAATCGGTAAAGTAGTTCCTCAAGATCCATGGGAACAATTATGGGCAGGTATTGGTGCCGTATTCGGTTCTTGGATGGTTGATCGTGCTATTACCTATCGTAAATTAAATAACATTCCTGGTGACTGGGGTACAGCTGTTAACGTTCAAACCATGGTGTTTGGTAATGCTGGTGACGATTGCGCTACCGGTGTTTGCTTCTCTCGTGACCCTGCTACCGGTGAAAATGTTTACTATGGTGAATATCTTGTAAATGCTCAAGGTGAAGACGTTGTTGCAGGTATTCGTACTCCGCAACCTATGGCTTCTAAGGGTGATGGTAATTCTTTGGAAGAAAAATGGCCTCACCTTTATAAAGAATTAGTAGATGTTCGTAATAACCTCGAAGCTCACTATAAAGATATGCAAGATATGGAATTTACTATTGAACATGGTAAACTCTGGATGTTGCAATGCCGTAATGGTAAAAGAACTGCCGCTGCTGCTGTTCGTATGGCTGTTGAAATGTATGAAGAAGGTATGCTTTCTAAAGAAGAAGCTATCATGCGCGTAGGTGCTGATCAACTTGATCAATTGTTGCACCCAATGCTTGATCCTAAAGCTGAAAAGAAAGTTATTGCTACAGGTCTTCCTGCTTCTCCAGGTGCTGCTGTAGGTCGTGCTGTATTTAATGCAGAAGATGCTGAAGCTTGGGCAGCTAAAGGTGAAAAAGTTATCCTTATCCGTAACGAAACATCTCCAGAAGATATTGGCGGTATGCATGCTTCTCAAGGTGTGATTACAGCTCGTGGTGGTATGACTTCTCACGCAGCCGTTGTTGCTCGTGGTATGGGTACTCCTTGCGTTTCTGGTTCTACAGATATTGTTATCGATTACAAAGCTAAAACAATGTCTACTAAATCCGGTGTTGTAATTAAAGAAGGTGATTGGGTTTCTTTGGATGGTGCTAAAGGCCAAATCATTGAAGGAAAAATTCCAACAGTTCAAGTTGAAATGACTGGTAACTTCGGTAAATTAATGACTTGGGTTGATGAAATCAAAACTATGAAAGTTCGTGCTAACGCTGAAACTCCGAAAGATGCTAAACAAGCTCGTGATTTCGGTGCTGAAGGTATTGGTTTGGCTCGTACAGAACATATGTTCTTTGATGCTAATCGTATTGCTGATATGCGCGCTATGATTTTGTCTGATAACGAAGCTGGTCGTCGTGCTGCATTGGCTCGTTTATTGCCATACCAAAAACAAGACTTTATTGACTTGTTCACAATTATGGATGGTCTGCCAGTTACAGTTCGTTTGTTAGACCCACCGTTGCACGAATTCTTGCCGCATACAGATGCTGAAATGAAAGAATTAGCTGATAAAATGGGTATGACTTTGGAACAAGTTAAAACTCGTTCTGAAAAATTGCACGAACAAAACCCGATGTTAGGTCACCGTGGTTGCCGTTTGGCTGTTACATATCCTGAAATTGCTGAAATGCAAGCTACTGCTATCTTAGAAGCTGCTTTGGAATGCCAAGAAAAAGGTATTAAAGTAACTCCGGAAATCGAAGTTCCTTTGACAGGTTCTAAGAAAGAATTAGACATCGTTAAAAACGTTATTGATGAAACAGCTCAAAAAGTATTTGCAGCTAAAGGTAAGAAAATTGACTACCTCGTTGGTACAATGATTGAATTGCCTCGTGCAGCTTTGATGGCTGAAGAAATTGCAGAATCTGCTGGTTTCTTTGGTTTTGGTACAAACGATCTTACTCAAACAACTTTGGGTATGAGCCGTGACGATACTGGTGCTATCTTAGATGAATACAGAGCTAAAGGCGTATATGTAGCTGATCCATTTGCTTCTATTGATGTTGATGGTGTTGGTAAATTGGTTCGCCGTGCAGCTGTTCATGGTCGTATGACAAATCCGGATTTGCACTTAGGTGTTTGCGGTGAACACGGTGGTGATCCTGCTTCTATTGAATTCTTCAATTCTGTAGGTTTGGATTACGTTTCTTGTTCTCCGTTCCGTGTACCTGTTGCTCGTTTGGCTGCAGCTCAAGCTGCTGTTAAGCAAAAGGGACAACCTAAAGCTGTTGACGCAGCTAAAGAAGGTTGCTGCTGCAAAAAGGCTTGCTAATTATTTAGTCTAGCTTATTTGGAACCCCACTCTAAACAGAGTGGGGTTTTTTGTATATATCTTTTATTTTTATTTGATTAGATTTTTGATTCACAGCATTATATTTACAGATGTAAAGCTTTTGGCTTTTTATTTGGAGTTGTTTTTTAGGGAGTTTGAAATGAACAAATTTGAAAGTATTGTTGAAACGGTTAAAAAAGAAGCACTTAAACTTAAGGATATTGAAAAAGATAAAGCTGTTGCTAAACAGGTTTGTGTTGATTTAAAAAATGAGGTTTTAAAACTCAAAGAATTAAATGCAGATAAGTTTAAAAATGCATTTAATAGCTATTTTGTTGAATATTTGACAAAGAATTATTTGACATTTGATGGTAGAGTTTCTCGTCGTCAGTATTGGATGTTTGTTTTGTTTTTTGTTTTAGTTGGTTTTATTATTGGATTAATTGGAGGGATTATTCCTATTTTGAGTATTTTTTCTTTACTCTATACTTTGGCTTTAGTTGTTCCAAGTGTTGGACTAGGTATTCGTCGTTTACACGATTTAGGGTTGTCAGGATGGTTTTTATTGATTGCTCTTATTCCTTATGTTGGTAGTTTATTTTTAGTTATTTTATTCAGTATTCCTGGGGAAAATAAAGCTAATGAATATGGTGATAAATAAGGATTATTTATTGTAATAAGCATAACGCCACTTTTTAGTGGCGTTTTTTATAGTTGTTTTACTGAAAATCTGAATTTATTTAGGGAATATCTATTTTAATATTCTATCAGAAATAAGATGATTAAAGTTGAAATGACAATAGAGGGTCCATAGGCATCTTGGCGCTTTTTGTTAATAAAACAACTGATTGCAAAAATAAAACATGATAGCAAAATAATATAGGGAATATTGCTAAAGCCAAGCCATGCTCCGACAGCTGATAATAATTTTATATCGCCGCCTCCAAAAGCGTCTGGGTGTTTTTTTATAATAAAAAGAGATGCTATTACCGGAATTATGTATCCTCCTAAAGCTCCTAATGCACTGTTAGCAGTAGAGGAGGCTATATCATATCCAAGGCAATTTCCGGCAAATGTGGCATACATAAAACCAACGATTAAAAGTGGAACTGTCAATATATCTGGCAATAAGAACATTCTTTTATCAATTTCCATCAGCATAAAAAGAACAATAATTAAGAAAGAAATCCATGGTGTTTCTTGTGCGGGAAGAACTTGCGATGCTAAAAAAATCACAGCAGAGGTAATAATTCCCCAACCAAGTGAACGCATAAAATATCTGTGGCACAGAAGTTGGTATTTGTGATTATTCTTTCTTTTGGCATAAGAAACGCTTTTGTTTATATGAAAGATTCTATATAAAGCGTAGGCAAATGTTGCCGGCATAAATTTTGAAAATCGGCGTGCCAAATAAGGGATTGTGAAACCAAAAGCAAAACCTATAATTATGTATAACATTGTTTATCTCCAGAGTTATATTTGCTTTTAGCTTATTGTAGATTGGTAAATTTTTATTGAATAGAAAGATGTTTTTTTATATCAATCCTAATTTTTGTGCGGTTATAACTGCTTGAGTTCTATTATTTACTTTTAATGAGCGTAATAACGCGTTTATGTGCAATTTTACGGTGGCTTCGGATACGCCCATTTCATAGGCTATTTGTTTATTAGATTTGCCTTGTGCAATTAAATTTAGTACTTGTGATTGGCGATTGGTTAGATTCTTTTTTAGCTGAGGTTGGGGAATATTTTTATTATATTCAGTGTTATTTTCCAACATTGCCAAAGGAATATAAGTACCACCATCTAGAATTAGTTTAAGTGCTCCACTTAGTATATTGCTGTCAGATTTTTTAGGAATGTATCCTTTGACGCCATTTGAAAGAATTTTTCGTATATTTCTAGTATCTTCAGAGGTGGAAATAGCTACTATTTTTGTTTGAGGAGAAATGGTTTTTAATTTGTTTATTATATCTGTAGCATTGGGAATGTCTATATCTAGTATGAGAATATCAATATCTGGTTCTTTTGACAATAATTTTTGCATTTCAATCAAATCAGATGATTGAAGAATATTTATATCTTGATTAATTTGTTTTAGTCTTAATGATAGTCCGTCTCTGAATAATGATTGTTCGTCCGTTATTAAAACTTTCATTTATATCTCCTCTGAATTTCAAGATACGTGATAAATGTAGTTGCAATATAAGTACGGATTGACGGTTTTAAAGATATTGTTTTAAGTTTTTTATTCCTTAGGAGGCAGTATCATTAATTCAACTCCCGCTTCTTTTAGCATTTGTTCTGAATAGGTTATTCTATCTCTCCAAGTATTTTGTGGTGTATTTTTATCTATAACTAAAGGATTGGTTACAACGAGTTTTATTCCTGATTGGATAATTGCTCGTGTGCAATCGGTGCAGGGGAAGTGTGTTGCATAAAGAACGCAACCTTTTACTTTTGTACCGCATAAACAAGCATTGTAGATGGCATTTCGTTCAGCATGCTCAAAAAAATCATATTTTGTTGGGCGCTCAAATCTTTCAAATACATCATCATCAACGCCACGCACAAAACCATTATAGCCTGTTGCTCTGATTTCTTTATCTGGACCGACTATTACTGCACCGGTTTTGGTGGATGTATCTTTTGACCAGGTAGAAACTAATTTTGCTAATTCCATAAAACGATAGTGCCATTTCATTGTAAACATTATTTTTCTCCATGCTTATTCTATTTTTATGCAGTTTAGTCTTTTTTTGTTATTTTACAAGAATTTTGTTATGAGAAACGGGACGATAAGATTTATATGTAACTTGACTTTGTTGGGCTAAAAGCTATATTTATTTACACTTTAAATTTTATCATAGGAGTAAGTAAATGAGTACTATTGTTGATATTTTTGCTAGAGAAATCTTAGATTCACGTGGTAATCCTACTGTTGAAGCTGATGTTGTATTGCAATCTGGTGCTTTTGGACGTGCAGCTGTTCCTTCTGGGGCTTCTACAGGCGTTCATGAAGCTGTTGAGTTGAGAGATGGTGATAAATCTCGTTATATGGGAAAAGGTGTTGAAAAGGCCGTTAACAATGTTAATGAGGAAATTAGTGATGCTTTAATAGGTTTTGATTCTGAAAGCCAAATTGATATTGACAGAACTATGATTGAATTAGATGGTACTGACAATAAAGGAAGATTAGGAGCTAATGCTATTTTGGCGGTTTCTATGGCGGTAGCTAAAGCTCAAGCAGAAGAATTGGGAATGCCTCTTTATCGTTATTTGGGCGGTACCATGGCTCGTACACTACCTGTTCCTATGATGAATATTTTAAATGGTGGTAAACACGCGGATAATCCTATTGATATTCAAGAATTTATGATTATGCCAGTTTCTGCTTCATCTATTAAAGAAGCTATTCGTATGGGGGCTGAAATTTTCCATACATTGAAAAAGAATCTTAAATCCGCTGGTCATAATACCAATGTGGGTGATGAAGGTGGTTTTGCTCCAAATTTACAGTCTGCAGAAGAAGCTTTAGGATTTATTGTTAAATCTATTAAAGATGCAGGTTTTGTACCTGGTGAAGATGTTGTTTTGGCTATTGATGCTGCGTCTTCCGAATTTTATGAAAACGGGAAATATGAAATGAAGGGCGAAGGTAAGTCTTATACAAATGCCCAAATGGTTGAGTTTTATAAAGATTTGTGTGAGAAATTCCCGATATTCTCTATTGAAGATGGTATGGCCGAAGATGATTGGGAAGGTTGGAAAATGTTGACCGATGCTTTGGGGGATAAAATTCAATTGGTTGGTGATGATTTGTTTGTTACGAATCCAAAGCGCTTGGTAATGGGAATTGAAAAAGGTGTTGCTAATTCTATCTTGGTTAAAGTAAACCAAATTGGTACGTTAACAGAAACAATGAAAGCTGTTGATTTGGCTCAACGCCATAAATATACGGCTGTTTTATCTCATCGTTCAGGTGAAACAGAAGATACTACAATCGCCGACATTGCTGTTGCTACAAACTGCGGACAGATTAAAACCGGTTCAATGTCTCGTACCGATAGAATGGCAAAATATAATCAACTTATTCGTATTGAAGAAGAATTGGGTGATGCTGCTGTTTATGCCGGTAAATCTATTTTGAAGAAATAATTTTTAGGAGTTAGTTCAATGAAAGGTCTTTTGTATTTCATTATTACTCTTGTTGTTATTGCAGGTATAGGTTCAGCCTTTTGGTGGTTGATTGATGGTTCTACTCCTCAAGAACAATTAGAATATTTAAAAGTTACATTTAGTGAAGCTGTTGATGGTAGCGCTGCTTCTAATACAGCAGATTCCGCTTCTAAACTTGGACGAGTATTGAAAGATAATTTTGAAGATGCTCAACAAGTTTATGAATATGGAGCAGAAGCTAAATACGAATAGTTTTATTTAAGCTTTGTGGAAGAGGGAATAATTAAATTCCCTCTTTTTATTTTGTTTGAATAAAGATTGTGTAAAATTCTGTTTTTTTCTATAAAAGTGTTGAGATATTCATTGTTTGTGTTACTCTCTGCGTAATGAATTAATAATAGGCGTTTTTTATGAAAGATCCAAAGTTCGTACATTTAAGAGTTCATACAGCTTACTCTCTGGCTGAGGGGGCTATTATGCTGCCAACTCTGATACATAAGCTACATGATATGGGAGTTCCTGCTGTTGCTGTAACGGATAGTGCGAATATGTTTGGAGGAAAGGCTTTTTCCAAATATGCTTCCGAGGAAGGTATTAAGCCGATTTTAGGTTGTCAGTTTTTATTGAGAAATGCTGATTCTGATGACTTGATGAAGTCTAAAGGTAAAGAACTTGAACCAGATAAAATTGTTTTGTTGGTTATGAATGCTACCGGTTATGGTAATATTATGAAGTTGATGAAACGTTTTTATCTGGATAATACGGAAAAGGGATGGGCTCCTCAGTTAACTTTAGAAAATTTAGAGAATTTTAATGAAGGTTTAATTGCTCTGACTGGCGGTGTTGAGGGGACAATAGGTCGTTTATTACTTGAAAATAGAAAAGATGATGCAGAAAATTTTACAGTTAAACTAAAGGAAATCTTTGGCGATAGATTGTATATGGAAATTTCGCGAATCGGTTTAGATAAAGAAAAGCAAACTGAAGAGGATTTTATAAATTTAGCCTATAAATATGATATTCCTTTAGTTGCTACAAATGAAGTTTTCTTTTTAGATGAAGATATGTATGAGGCTCATGACGCTCTTGTATGTATTTCTGCCGGTGAATATGTGGCTAATGAGAACAGACGTAAATTTTCTATCAATAATCGATTGCGCTCTGAAGCTGAAATGGTTGAGCTTTTTTCTGATTTACCGGAAGCTGCAAACAATACTGTCAGAATTGCAAAACTTTGTAATTTCTTGTCTAAAAAAGTTAATCCGTTGTTACCTATTTTTGAGTGTCCTCAGGGTAAAACGCAAGATGAATTTATTACAGAAGAGGCTTATAGAGGTTTGGATGAACGCTTGAAAAAAGCTGTTTATTTTGAAGGAATGACCGAGGAACAAAAGGCTGATATAGACGAGCGGTATTATGCTCGCTTAGAGTATGAGCTGAGTGTTATTAAAAAAATGGGATTCCCTGGTTATTTCTTAATCGTGTCAGACTTTATTAAGTGGTCAAAAGGACATGGGGTTCCAGTGGGACCGGGGCGTGGTTCCGGTGCGGGGTCTATTGTTGCTTGGTCTTTGAAGGTTACAGAACTTGATCCTTTGAAGTTAGATTTACTTTTTGAACGTTTCTTAAATCCTGAACGTGTTAACATGCCGGACTTTGACGTCGACTTTTGCCAAGAGAATCGTTACAAAACGATTGAATATGTGCAAAGAAAATATGGATTTGATCATGTGGCGCAAATTATTACTTATGGTAAGTTGCAGTCAAAGGCTGTCATCAGAGATGTGGCTCGCGTATTGCAGATGCCATATTCTCAAGCTGATAAAATTTCTAAAATGATACCAGCTGGCGCACAAGGTAAGAATCCGACTTTACCTGAAGCTTTGGAACAGGTTCCTGAATTAGAAGAATTGAGGCAAAATGATCCTCAAGTTAATAAGTTATTTGAAATAGCTATTAAGTTGGAAGGGTTATATCGTAACTCCGGTATGCATGCGGCAGGTGTGGTTATTGGTGATAGGCCTCTGGAAGAATTGGTTCCTTTATATAAAGATCCTAGAGCAGATATGCCGGTGACAATGTATGATATGAAATATGTTGAAGAAACCGGATTGATTAAATTTGACTTTTTAGGGTTGAAAACTTTGACGGTTATTCAACGTGCCGTTGATTGGATTAAGAAGGCTCAGGGAATCGATTTGGATATGGAAGCTGTTCCGCTAGATGATCCAGAAACTTATAGAATGTTGCAGGAAGGGCGAACAACTGCAGTTTTCCAATTTGAATCGGCGGGTATGAAAGATGTGCATAAACAGATTAAACCGGATAGATTTGAAGACTTAATTGCTATTGTGTCGCTGTATCGTCCAGGCCCTATGGATAATATTCCTACTTTTATTAAACGTAAACACGGTGAAGAAGAGATTCAATATTTACACCCTAAACTTGAGCCGATTTTGAAAGAAACTTATGGTATTATGGTTTATCAAGAGCAAGTTATGATGATTGCTCGAGAGTTGGGCGGATATACTATGGGTGGCGCAGATAAACTCAGAAAAGTTATGGGTAAAAAAATGCGCGATGAGATTCCAAAGCAACGTATTATGTTTACGGAAGGTGCTATTAAAAATGGTATTGATGAAGAAGTTGCTAAAAGTATTTTTGACCAAATGGAAAAGTTTGCGTCTTATGGTTTTAATAAATCTCACGCAGCTGCATATTCGTTGGTTTCTTATCAGACAGCTTATTTAAAAGCTCACTTTCCGGTTGAATTTATGTGTGCGGTTATGGATTTGGATATTACCAATACGGATAAATTGGCAGGCTTTAAAGCTGAATGCAAAGCAATGGGAATCGAGGTGTTAAAACCTGATGTTAATGAGTCTTTGGCTAAATTTAGTGTTCAAAATGGTAAATTGCGCTATGCTCTAGGGGCAATTAAAGGTGTTGGCGAATCCAATATGAATGCTATTGTTGAAGCAAGAGAGAAGGGCGGCAAATTTAAGGATATTTCCGATTTTATTAATAGAGTTGATGCAAAACAGCTTAATCGTAAACAATTAGAACAATTAATAAAGGCGGGTGCGTTTGATAGTATTGATAAAAAAAGAGGTAAGCTGTTTGCAAATATTGATACAATTCTTAAAAATATTTCATCTGCAACAGAAATGAAAACGAGTGCACAATCTTCGTTGTTTGGAGCAGAGGAATATTCTTCTAAAGTTAAACTTTCTGATGCGCCGGATTGGCCAGATTTGGAGAAATTGCGTCTTGAGGCTGGGGCAATTGGTTTTTATTTATCAGCCCATCCTTTAGATGTTTATGCGGATAGTATGAAAAAACTTGGTGTTAAAACCTGTCAGGAAGTTATGTCAAATATTCGGGTTGGTGATAGCATTAAAGCAAATATTGCTGGGTGTGTGGAGAACTTCCAAAAACGATTGAGTAAAAGTGGTAATAAATATGCTTTCTTGGGGCTTTCTGATACAACTGGAAATTTTGAGGGAATGCTGTTTTCTGATGGGTTGGCTAAGTATGAGGATGTTATTACTTCGGGCTGTCCTCTTTTAGTTAAGGTTACAATTAATAAGCAATCTGAAGAAGAAAATCCGCGAATTATGATTAATAGCGTTAAAACACTTGATGAGGCTATTGCGGAACAAGCAAAAGGATTGATTATTGAAGTGGCTAATGTTGCAGCAGTTCCTGAGATTAAAAAGGTTTTATATTCTGATATAAGAGGTTTGAATAAAGTTTATATTGAGCCCGAATTAGATGATTGGGATGTTCGTATTGAATTAGATGGTGGATTTGCTTTTTCGGATAGTATGATGTTGACTAAACTTAAAAGTATTCCAGGGGTTTCTGCAGTTAAAGAAATATAAAGAAAGGGGAGAAAATGAGTGAAAAAATTGTAGCAAATGATGAAGGTGAAATAGTTATACCGTTTTGGAAAGGATTTTTCTATCCTTTGCAGAAAATTGCTCAGTCTGGTAGAAAATTTTTTATTTTGACAATAAGTTTTGCTTTGATAGGGGCTTTATTTTCTTCTATTTTAGGGAGAACTTCTTTTTGTGGAATAGGAATTGAAGGACCGGGAATTTATTGCTCTTCTAATATTATTAATCTTATACTTTCTTGTTTGATTTTTTTGCTTTGTTCAGGGATTTTTATATGTTCGTGGTATGAAGTTAGCGAAAATAATCAAAAGGTTACGATACGTGTTGGAAAAAAAGAACTTAAGGTTGCTGCTTTTGTTTTGGGATATTGTTGTTGCTGGGGTGGCTTGGCTTTAGTTTCGTATGTCTTAACGGTTAGAAAAGCTGTTCCAGATTGGAAAGAAGAAATGTTATTCTTTTTTGCAATGTCTTTGGTAATCTTATTTATTTTGTATTTGTTATTGAATGCAGTTATGCTTATTCGTTTTCTGCAAGGAAAAAAATGGTTATGTTTGCGTAAAGTTTTTTGGGTTATCTGGGATAATTTGTATAAACCTTTTGGATGGTTTTTTATTTATATTTTGTTTTTTACGTTATTTTTGAGAGATTTCTTAGCCTTTTTTGTAAGATATGAGGGATTTCCTGTTTGGTTGAGTGCTTTGGGGGGGGATTTTTCGTTTTACTTTGTGCTTTATAGTAGTATAGCAGTGTTTGTTTCTAATCTTTCGTATCAGAATAAGTACATTTATTTTGATGAGGATTAGAAACGCATTTCTGCTTGTATTTCTTCATTAGGAATGAGAGAGAGAATTTCATTTAAGTGAGCCTCTGTTAGGAGTTTTATG
Source organism: uncultured Alphaproteobacteria bacterium (assembly GCA_944390455.1). Taxonomy (GTDB): domain Bacteria; phylum Pseudomonadota; class Alphaproteobacteria; order RF32; family CAG-239; genus CAG-267. The sequence continues at coordinate 135,579 of CALXPU010000001.1, forward strand.
GCTTCTGTTTTGGTTATGCCTCTAGATGTTAGGTAAAATAATTGTTCTTTATCTATCTCACCGCAGCTTGCACCATGTGAACATTTTACATCATCTGCGAATATTTCTAGTTCCGGTTTGCAGTTTAATTCAGCGTTGTCATTGAGATATAAGGCTTTATGTAGTTGGTGGCCTTCTGTTTTTATGGCTAAAGGTGCAATATGTATTTTTCCTTGGAAAACAGCAGAGGAATCGTTTTCTAGTACTGCTTTGGCATATTGATTAGAGTATGTTTCTGGTTGTAGATGGTTTACATTTGTGGTAATGTCATTTAAACAATCTTTTTTTGCCTTATATGCGGAATATACTTCTGCGGAAGCATTTGCTTGCTCTAGTTGAACATTTGTTTCTTGGCGGCAAATTTTTGCCCCGTTAGCAAGATAATATTGTTTATAAGATGCTTTATTTTGAATTTTTACGCAGTTCAGAGCAATGTGATAGCTATTTGTGCTTTCGTTTTGTTTTTTGTAGTGATAAAGTTGGCTATTGGGTTTTAAGTATATCTCATTAACAATATTTGTGAGATATTTGTTGTCTTTATCGGAATGGAATTGTTCAAATATTTCTAAATGAGCGTTTTTTTCTAAAACAATGAGATTGTGAATATTGATTTGATATCCATCGCTATCGCTTTGTTTATATTTTATATATATCGGTTGTGAAATGTTTGTATCTTTTTCAACATAAATGCATACACCTTGTTCCAAATACGCGCCGTTTAAGGCTGCAAATGGATGTTCTTCTAAATTGAAACTGTTGAATAAATATTGCTTGTATTCCCCTTCATATAAAATTTCGGGTAGTGGCGTTATGTTTAGTCCTTTAGGTAGATCATATTCTTCAACATGTAGTTTTCCGTTACAGAAAGAAATTTCAATTTGTGAAGAATTGTCGTGATGGCAACAGTTGCAATTGCAGGAGCATTGATGTTCTTCTGTGTTAACCTTAAAATTACTAGAAAGAATCGGTTTTATATTTGTATATTTCCATGCTTCTGTTTTTAATGTCGGATAATTTGTTTTTTCTAAAGCTTGTTTTGCTTTTTGACGCAATCCGTAAACAGAGGGTTTATCATCCAAAAATAATGTAATGTTATCTAATAAAGGTACTGTTGCCATGGTTGATTATTCCTCTTTGAGGAAATCGGTGTAACCGCTTTGTTCCAGCTCAGTAGCCAGACTTTTATCGCCGCTTTTTATAATATGCCCATCAGCAAATATATGGACTATATCCGGTTCAATGTGGTCTAATAGTCGTTGATAGTGTGTGATAACAAGAAAAGCGTTTTCTTTTGTTCTTAACGCATTAACACCGTCTGAAACTGTTTTTAGGGCATCAATATCTAATCCTGAATCAATTTCATCCAATATGCAAAAATCAGGTTTTAATAAAGCCATTTGTAATGTTTCAAAACGTTTTTTTTCACCGCCTGAGAAACCTACGTTTACAAATCTTTTTAGCATTTCTGGTGAAATGTTTAACCGAGAGGCTTCTTGCTTTAAATGTTTCATAAATGCAATTGTATCAAGTTCTTTTTCTCCACGGTATTTTAAGATTGAATTGAGCGATTGTTTCAAGAAGTTTGAAACTACTACCCCAGGTATTTCGGTAGGGTATTGCATGGAAAGAAATAATCCATTTCTGGCTCTTTCTTCTGTTGACATGGATAATAAATCTTGACCTTTAAACTTAACACTTCCGGATGTTACAATGTAGCCATCTTTTCCGCTTAACACGTATGATAAAGATGATTTACCGGCTCCATTAGGCCCCATTATGGCGTGCACTTCTCCGGCGTTGATGGTTAGATGTAAGCCTTTAATTATTTCTTTTTCTTCTACTCTTGCATGTAGATTTTTTATTTCTAATAAAGGTGTTGTCATTATTTTATCCTAAGTTATGCAACTTTACCGTGGCAGTGTTTGTATTTCTTACCACTTCCGCAAGGACAAGGGCTGTTTCTTGAAATATTTTTCCACTCTGGATGTTCGTCAATGTTGTGAGCAACTGTTTTGTTTTCAGGAGCTACATCTTGTTTGTTTTCAAGAGATTCATGAACGGCTTCCATTTTTCTGTTTTGGGTTTTTTGTTCTTGTTCTTTTACATCTTGGTCACTGCCTTGTTGGATTGTTGTGCGACAGACCAGAACAGTAATTCGTTCCTTAAGTATATCAAGCATGTCTGAGAACATATTGAATGCTTCGCGTTTATACTCGTTTAGAGGATCTTTTTGACCATATGCGCGAAGTACAATAGTATGACGCATTAAATCTAACGTTGCAATATGTTCTTTCCATAGTTGATCCAATGTTTGTAAAACAATACTTTTTTCAACTAGATGGATTATTGCCGGAGGTACTGTAGCATTTTTGTTTGCAATCAAATTATCTGTTTCTTTGATTACTCTTTCTGCCATATCTATGTTATCAATGCCTTTTTCTTCAGCCCAAATTTCAACAGGTAAGTTAAGTCCGGTTGTGTTGAAAATATCTTGTTTTAGGCGATTTATATCCCAATCTTCAAGAGAACTTCCTTCTGGAAGGCAATTGTTAACTATTCCTGCTAAGTAATCGTGACGCATGTCTAAAATAGTTTCAGATATATCGTCTGTGGACATTATTTCTTTTCTTTGTTCATAGATGACTTTTCTTTGCTCATTCATTACATCATCATATTTTAATAAGCTTTTACGAATGTCAAAGTTACGCTCTTCTACTTTTTGTTGAGCTTTTTCCAGAGCTTTGCTGATGAATGGGTGAACAAGAGCTTCTCCTTCAGGTAATCCTAAACGGCGAAGTACCTCAGACATTCTTTCTGAACCAAAGATGCGCATTAAATCGTCTTCAAGCGACAAGAAAAATTTAGAAGTTCCTGGGTCTCCTTGACGTCCAGATCGTCCTCTTAATTGGTTATCAATACGACGACTTTCGTGGCGTTCGGTTCCGAGGATGTATAAACCTCCTGCTTTTAATACCTTTTCCTTATTTTCTGCAATTTCTTGTTTTATTTTTTCTTTTAATTTTGCAATTTCTTCTTCGGTTTCATTTCCGGTCAACCGCTTCTTTAAAGCAACTTCAGGGTTGCCGCCGAGTTGAATATCCGTACCACGACCGGCCATATTAGTTGCGATTGTTACAGCACCATATACACCAGCTTCAGCAACGATTGCAGCCTCTCTTTCGTGGTGCTTAGCATTAAGAACTTCAAATTTTATATCTGTTTGCTCTTTTAATAATTTTGCGATTGTTTCTGATTTTTCAACAGAAGTTGTTCCGACCAATACTGGTTGACCTTTGGCGTGGCATTCTTTGATGGTATCAATGATTGCTTTATATTTTTCACGTTCTGTTCTGTAAATGCAGTCATGTTCATCTTTACGAATGACTGGACGGTTTGTTGGAATCTCTACGCATGCTAAATTATAAATATCGCCAAATTCAGCTTCTTCTGTCATTGCTGTACCGGTCATACCTGCTAATTTAGGATACAAACGGAAGTAGTTTTGGAATGTGATTGATGCTAAAGTTTGGTTTTCTGACTGGATTTCAACACCTTCTTTGGCTTCGAGAGCTTGATGTAGACCATCGCTGTAGCGACGACCTTCCATAATTCTTCCGGTGAATTCATCAATAATCATGACTTTACCATCGCGTACTAAGTAGTCCACGTCTTTTGTGAACATGATATTAGCGCGAAGGGCTTGGTTGACATGGTTAACAAGTTGCACGTTCTTTACATCATACAATCCGCCTTCGGTGATTAAACCTGCTTGTTTGAGCAGTTGCTCAACATGTTCCATTCCAACTTCTGTAAGGGTTACATTTTTAGCTTTTTCGTCTTTTTCGTAATCTGCTGCGTTTATGTGCTTGATAATGTTGTTTACCAAAACATATTTTTCAGAAGAATCCTCTGCTGCACCAGAAATGATTAAAGGAGTTCTGGCTTCATCAATTAAAATAGAGTCAACTTCATCAACAATAGCATAGTTGAAATCACGCTGTACTCTTTCTTCCAGAGAAAATTTCATATTGTCACGAAGGTAATCGAATCCTAATTCATTGTTGGTTGCATAAGTAATATCGGCATTATAGGCTTCTTTTCTTTGGTTATCATCTTTTTCATGCACAATATAATCAACAGTTAGACCTAAGAAGCGATATACTTGTCCCATCCATTCAGCATCACGTTTTGCTAAGTAATCGTTTACGGTAACAACATGGACACCTTTTTGTTCAATAGCATTTAAATATGCGGCTAAAGTAGCAACAAGAGTTTTACCTTCACCGGTTTTCATTTCTGCAATCATTCCTTTGTGAAGAACGATACCACCGATGAGTTGTACGTCATAGTGTCTTTGACCGAGAGTTCTTTTAGCTGCTTCTCGTACAGTTGCGAAAGCTTCAGGTAGAATGTCGTCTAACGTTTCTCCTTCTTTTAATCTGTTACGGAATTCCAGAGTTTTATTTCTTAACTCTTCATCGCTAAGTTTTATGAAGTCTGGTTCTATTGCGTTGATTTGTTCTACGATTTTATATTGTTTTTTTACAAAACGATTGTTGGCTGTGCCGAATATTTTACGTGCGAGATCTGCTAACATTATCTTTACCTTATTATATATGTGTCTTTCTGCTACATTTAGTGTTTATATAGAATAAAGTCAATACTATCAACAGAAGTTATAAACGCTAATTAAAAAATACTTGGAATATTTTATAAATAAGTATATATGAATTATTGAGTATGAATAAACTTTTTATTTTGGAGGTTTTTATGAAAAAGAGAATCTTAGGTTTTACAATCTCTGCTGTTGCTGTGATTGTTGTAGCCGTTGCTTCTTTTATATCTTTTAAGGTATATAATGCGAATGCTGGTGCTGATAAAGGCGTTGCTGCAAAAGTTAATGGTGAAATTATTTATGTTAACGATTTGAAGCAAAGTTATGCTGATCATCCACAAATTCAAGATAAAGTTCCTTTTGAAGAATTTTATGCTAAAACTTTGGATGTTTTTGTTAATAGTAAATTGGTTTATCAGGCTGCTAAGGCTGCAAAAATTGAAGAGACTCCTGAATATAAGAGACAGTTGGTTACAGCTCAGGAAGATTTAGCTCGTAAGTTGTATCTTGAAAAATTGGTTGATGAAAGAGTTAATGAAAAAGCTATTCAAGATTTGTACAATGACTATAAATCTAAGTTTGAAAGCCAAAAAGAAATTAAAGCAAAACATATCTTAGTTGACTCTGAAGACAAAGCTAAAGAAGTTATTGCTAAGTTGAAAAAAGGTGAAGATTTTGTAAAATTGGCTAATGAATATTCTAAAGATCAAGTTGAGTTAGGTTATTTTACAGAAGATATGATGGTTCCTGAATTCTCTAAGGCTGCATTTAGCATGGATAAAGGTGAGTTTTCTAAGACTCCGGTTAAAACTGAATTTGGTTACCATGTAATTTTAGTAGAAGATATTAGAGCTTCTAAACCTTTGGAACTTAAGGAAGTTGAACCTCAATTGAAAAATATTGTTACTCAACAAGTAATTGCTAGAATTTTTGAAGATTTGCGTAATAATGCTGAAGTTGAACGCTATAGTTTGGATGGCGATAAACTTCCAGAAAAGAAACAATAGTAATTACAGTAAAAAAAGAAGGGAGCTTTTGAGCTCCTTTTCTTTTGTGTTTGTTATAAAAAAAACTGCACTTCTGTGCAGCTTTTTTATTAAATTATCTTGATGCAATCGTGTCTAAAAGTTTTTTATTTGCTTCTTCAAGACTGATGTTATCACATACAGCAACTTCACTGGCTAAACGCTCTAATGCGTGTTCGTAAATTTGGCGTTCGCTATATGATTGGTCTGCAAGATTTTCACTGCGGTGTAAATCTCGGATAACTTCCGCAACAGCGATAGGATTGCCGGAATTTATTTTATTTTCGTATTCTTGCGCTCTTCTTGACCACATAACTTTCTTTACTCTCGGCTTACCTTTTAAAGTTGCTAAAGCTTCTCTCATGGTTAAGTCGTCAGAAATTTTACGTAATCCGACCTGGTCTAATTTAGACATAGGTACACGTAATGTCATTTTGTCTTTATCAAAGTTAACAACAAGTAACTCCATTTCACTGCCTGCAATAGTTTGCTTTGCAATGTTGGTTACTTTGCCAACTCCTTGGGTCGGATAAACAACATATTCTCCTGAGTTAAATGTAACAACAGAATTTTTTTTCATATGGTATTTCCTCCTAGGTTATTAGTGTTATTATGAAAACGAGGAGACTATACCACATTTTTTGGAACAAATCTATACCTAAAATTAAAAAAAATTAAATTTTTTGCAAAAAAATTTATTTATGCGGGAAAAGATTTGTTTGACGAAGAGCTTCGCCGACAACCATTACTGCTGATACGGCAACATTTATGGAGCGCGCGTTGGCGTTCATCGGTATTAGTAAACGTGCATCTGCTATTTGATGGACTGCTTCTGGGACGCCGGCACTTTCTCTGCCCATTAAAATAATGTCATTGGGTTGAAACTCAAATGTTGTATAAGGAACACTGGCGTGTGTTGTTAGAAGAACTATTCTACCGTATTCGTCAGAGTGTTCTTCTCGATATTTTAAGAAATCTTGCCAAGAATTGTGACGGCGATAATTGGCCATATTTAAATAATCCATTCCGGCGCGTCTCATGGCTTTTTCGTTAAATATAAAACCGCAAGGTTCTATAATATCTATCGGTAAATCCAGACAGGCACCCAAACGTAAGAGAGTGCCTGTGTTTTGAGGAATATCTGGTTGAAATAGTGCTAGTCTCATTTTAGTTAGGCTTTACAATTTGTTCTTTTTTACTTCTGTATACGGCAGCAAAATCAACAGGTGTGAGCATGAGAGGCGGCAAGCCTGCGTTTGCTAAGTTGGATGAAATGATTTGGCGTGCATATGGGAATAGTAATTTTGGTATTTCTATGAATAGTACTGGTTCTAATTTTTCTTCAGGTAAGTGAACCGTGCAAGCTGCGGCATATGCTAATTCAAATATAAATAAGCTTTCATCATTGATATCTGCATTTATTCTGATGTTTAAGGTTACTTCAAAATTATCTTCATTGAGTTTGTTTACATCTATATTTAAATCCACATTGATTTTTGGTTGATTATTTAATTTTGAAAAGATAGATGGGGCGTGTGGAACCTCTAATGACATGTCACGAATATATTGCATATTCAAGCTTACTTCAGCCGTTTCTTGGGTGTTACTCATTTTTTAATCCTTTCTTTTGAAATTTTTATATACCTTTAATATAGAAGTTTATTTTTATACGTCAAATATTATAGTTGATAATAAAGATATTTAACGCTATATAATATATGTATCTTTAATAGAGGTGTAAAAAATGTCAGGATATTTGGATATAATATTTTTATTGGTTTTAGTTGTCATTATTTTCAGTAAGTTGAAGAGTGTTTTAGGAACTGGTGCTGAAGATGCTAAGGTTATTATGATACCTAAGGAACAATTTGAAAAAGTTTATCATGAATTGAAAAAGAATACACTTAACGAATCTATTGCTGCGGTTGATTTGGATAAATTGTCTCCTTTGGATAGAGAGTTGGTTAAAATTCCTAATTTTAATAAAAATGTCTTTATTAAAGGTGCGCAAAAAGCTTTTGAAATGATTTTATCAGCATTTAGCAAAGGTGATGCTCGTACTTTATCTAAATTGGTTAATGGCGAATTGCTTAAAAAATTTGAGGAAGTTATTAAAACTCGTAAAGAACAAGGAATTACTTCTGAAACAGATTTGATTGGTTTTGTTGAAACCGAGGTTGAAGCTGTTAAATTTGTGGAAAATGATAAAGTTAATCTAGTGGTTAAATTCGTTAGCGAGCAAGTTAATTTGTTAAAAGATGCTAAAGGGGAAGTTATTGAGGGAGATGAAAATTATGTTCAGACGATTTCTGATGTTTGGACATTTGAAAAATCTTTGAATCCTAGAGTTACTAATTGGTTGTTGTGTTCTACGAAAAAATGCTAAAAAAAGGACTTGTTTTTTGTGTTGTGGCTTTTTTGGCTTCTTGTTCTAGTGGCGAGAAAGAAGAAATTGTTTCGTCTGCTTTTAACTTGCAAAAAGTAGAGTTTTCTCAGTTAAAAAATTGGAATGAGGATGATGCAGTTGGCTTTGGTAAGGCTTTGCGTGATGTTTGTATTAAACTGCAGCGCCAAACTTCTCCGTATTTAAGTAGTGAAAAAATTAATTATTCTTTGAGTTCATATAAAAAGCATTGTCAGAATATTTTAGAACTTCATGATGATACTGAAGTAAAATCTTATATTGGACAATATTTTCAGCCTTATGCTGTCGTTGTGGATGGAGATGTTACTGGTAAGTTTACCTCATATTATGAGGCGACGCTGCGTGCTAGTTATACACGCGGAGGGAAGTATCAATATCCTATTTATGGCAAACCTAAAGATTTAGTTGAAATAAATTTAAGAGATTTTGATAGTTCTTTGCCTAATATGCGTTTGGTTGGGCGTGTTAAAGATGGGAAAATGATTAAGTATTATACGCGCCAAGAAATAGATGAAGGAAAACTTGATGCGCCTGTGATATTATGGGGTGATGATCCTGTTGATATTTATATTATGCAGATTCAAGGAGCAGGCGTGGCTACATTACCGGATGGTAAGGAAATACGCGTGGCGTATGCGGATAATAATGGGCATAAATTTAAGGGAATCGGTTCTATTTTATTAGAAAAAGGATTGATAAAATCGGGTGATGCTTCTATGCCGAAAATTCGCGAGTGGCTTCGTGAAAATGGCGAAACGGCCAAGAAAAATATGTTGCTCAATGATAGATTTATTTTTCATAAAATTGTAACAGCCGAAGGACCTATAGGAGCAATGGGATTGCCTTTGGTTGCCGGAAGAAGTTTGGCTGTTGATAGGTATTATATTCCGTTGGGCTCGATTATGTGGTTAGAAACAACAGGACCCGATGGGGAAGCGATAAATAAGTTAGTTATGGCCGAAGATGTCGGAAGCGCTATTAAAGGGGGAATTCGCGGAGATTATTTTTGGGGACATGGAGAAGAGGCTTTAGAATCTGCCGGAAGAATGAACTCTAAAGGACGTTATTTTATTTTGATACCGAATGATGCTGAGGTCAAAATAAATGACTGATACAGATGAAACGTGGGAAGAAGTGGTTAAAGGGGTTAAACCTTTAAAAACGAATCGTTTTGTAGACAGTATTGACGCTAAAGAAGTAGTTATTCGCCACGATAAGATTACAACGGTTACATTTGATACATTAAAGAAATATCATAGTGTTGAGAAAGATGATTTTTCGCAAATGGATGGATCTTTGGCTAAAAGATTTAAACGAGAAGATTTTAGAATTGAAGCGACATTAGATTTGCATGGAATGACGGAAAAATCTGCATTTGAGGAAGTGTGTGATTTTATTAAATCTGCTTATAATCAGGGTAAACGTTGCGTTTTGATTGTTACAGGAAAAGGCTATGACGATACTTTGTTTAGTGAAAAAGGAGTGTTGCGCAAATCTGTTCCTAATTGGCTTTCTCATACAGAAATCAGTTCTTTGATTTTGGCATATAAGAATCCAAGTGAAGCCAAAGGAGGGGCGGGGGCTTTGTATATTTTATTGCGTAAAAAAAGTTAGTTTTATTTTATTTTTTATAAAAGAAAACCCCACTTTAGCGGTGGGGTTTTTCTTTTGTAGAGAGTTTATTAACTAGATCACTTTTTTCTTTTCAGGAACAAAGTTTTGGTCCAGCATAATGTTTTCAACAGCTAACTCTTCTGAAGGTTGGTATGCAATACCACTTTCTATAATGTTTCCAACGTTTAATAGGTCAGAATCGTTAGATTTTAAGCAAGAAATTGTTTTTTCATCTGCTTTGATTACCAGACTTAAAACAGGGTTCTTTTGAGATTTATTCTCAATGGTCTTTTGCTTACGAATTTCTGTAGAAACGGTAGAAATTGTGTTGTACAGAAGAGCGTTTTCTGCACTAATAGAATCTAAGCAACTTAATGATGTCCAAAGTTCTTTGTGAACAGAAATGTCTGTTGCTTTTTTCCATGGACGTGCTTGATATACTTCTTCAGTAATGAATGGGCAGAATGGAGCTAACAATTTGATAAAGGTATCAAGTGATAGCTTTAAGGTTGCGATTGCTGAAGAGTTATCTTCGGAGTATGCACGTTTTTTTACAATTTCAACATAGTTATCGCAGAAATCCCAGAAACGTGTTTCTATTGCATCAAGAGCTAATGAATAGTCGTAGTTTTCAAAGCTTTGTTTTGCAGATTTTACAGTATCTGCCAGTTTTTTAATCCAAGATTTATCTAAGCCATTGGTTATATCGTTCAGATAATCGGCAGAGGTAGAATTGCCTACAATCATGAATACGAATTTACTTGCATTGTAAATTTTTACAACCAACTTACGACCTTGTTGCATCATCTTTTCTTCAAATGCAGTATCTGCTCCGAGTTTTGCTTTGGCTGCCCAATAACGAACGGCATCTGCAGAGTGATTTTCAATCAAATGCATCGGAGTTACAACGTTTCCTTTTGATTTACTCATCTTTTTACGGTCTGGATCAAGGATAAAACCACTGATGAGTGTTTTGTACCAAGGAATTGTGTTTTCGTGCATTAAGCTTTTGGCAATTGTGTAGAAAGCCCAAGTACGAATAATGTCGTGAGCTTGCGGACGAATATCAAACGGCATAGATAAGTTTGATTTATCTTTTGCCATAGCCATTGCGATTTGTGGTGTTAAAGAAGATGTTGCCCATGTATCCATAACATCTGGGTCTCCGGCAAATCCGTTTGGTTGGTTTCTTTGAGCTTCTGTATAGCCGTTTGGAGTATCTGCCATTGGGTCTATAGGAAGTTGGTCTTTTTCTGGCAAAATAACGCTATTATAATCAATATTTCCGTTAGCATCTACTTTGTACCAAACAGGGAATGGAACGCCGAAATAGCGTTGACGGCTAATGCACCAATCTTGGTTTAATCCCTCGGTCCATGTTTCATAACGATGTTGCATATATGCTGGTAACCATTCAATTTTGCGTCCAGCGGAGAGCATTTCTTGTTTCATATCCATCAAGTTGATAAACCATTGACGAGATGGTACGAATTCAAGCGGTAAATTACCTTTTTCATAGAATTTTACCGGGTGCATAATTTTTCTTGGTTCGCCGATTAAGTAGCCTTGTTCTTTTAGCATTTCAGCTACTTTCTTTTTAGCGATATGCGCAGGCAAGCCAATTAATTGATTAAAGTTCTGTTGAGCTTTTTCTTTATTAAGCGTAGTGAAAGGACCTTCGCCGTAGGTGATGTTCATGATTTTGCCATCAAGACCGATGATTTGCTTAATCGGTAGACCGGATTTTTTCCACCAAGCAACGTCGGCAGCATCACCAAAGGTGCAGACCATCATAATACCGGTTCCTTTGTCTTTTTCAGCATGTTCGGATGCAACAATCGGAACAGGAATATCAAACAACGGAACAATGGCTGTTTTGCCAAATAAATGTTTGTAACGTTCGTCATCAGGATGTGCAACGATTGCCAAGCAAGCTGCTAAAAATTCCGGACGAGTGGTTGCGATAGTAAAAGTTTCGTCGCTATCTTTAACACTAAAGCGAATATCGTGGAAGTAACCCTCCATTTCTTTATCTTCAACTTCGGCTTGAGAAACAGCGGATTTAAATGTAACATCCCACATAATCGGAGCTTCTACTGCTACGACTTTGCCTTTTTTGTATAAATCCAAGAAGGATGCTTGAGAGATTTTTATGGATGTCGGACTGATGGTGGAATAAGTTAAATTCCAATCATAAGAGTGTCCGATACGACGGAAAACGTTTTCAAAGATTTTTTCATCTTCTGCGGTTAAGGTTTCGCAGGCTTCAATAAAGTTTTTACGAGAAATTTCTTTGCGTTCGTCTTTGCTGTTTTCAATATGAACGGGTTTGAAATTCGGGTCATAAGCAACTTTGGGGTTGCAAGCGATGTTATAATAGTTTTGAACACGGCGTTCTGTCGGTAAGCCGTTGTCGTCCCAACCGATTGGGTAGAACACGGATTTTCCCTGCATGCGTTGATATCTGGCAATAATATCGGTTTGAGTATAGCTGAAAATGTGACCGATATGCAAAGAGCCGGAGACGGTTGGCGGAGGGGTGTCTATCACAAAACTGTTGTCACGGCTTTGTGTGGCATCATATTTATAAACCTCGTTTGCGCTCCAATATGCGTCGCAACGTTTTTCTATTTCTTCGGCATTAAATTGACTATCTAATCCTTGTTCTTCTTTATAAGACATTGTTTCGTTTACTCCAATAAAAATCAAACTGTTGCAGATTTTAGCAAGAGCTTATTTAAAAGTAAAGGATTTAAATGGTATTGATTGAGCGGTTTAAGCGGAAAAAGGCGATTTTTTGTGATTGTGGGGTAAGGGGAATTTTGAGGTTTAAAGTCTATTTGTTTAAAAAAGCGTAGTCAAATTGACGGAATCTACAAAAAGATATTGAAAACAATAGAAAAAGATGCTATAGTTAGAATGTAAAAATATATTTAGGTGTTTCAATTATTTTAGAGTTTTATTATGCAAGTGGTCTTTCGGGATTATTTACTGATAACTTCTCTGAAAGAATTTGAAATGCCTTTTTTTGTGAAATTTATTAAATTTTTTTCTATATGAGACATTTTGTTTTTTTGAAATCCATTATCTTTATGATGATGGTCGCATTTGTAGCTATGAGCGCAAATGCGCAGAGAAGAATTAACGGAGTTAATCTGTCTAAAAAGCAGGTTGCAGAGCTCCTAGTAAAAAACCCCACCGACACAGTGACTATGTCTCGTGTCGAGATAAAGAAAGAAAATAATATGGTTTTTGAAGAAATACGCTCTGCGTATATTTTCAATAAGAAAATCGTATCACGCCGAGATACGATCATTTCTGCCATAGCTATGTCAGATGATATTCAATTCTCTGATAAGGAGGCTGTCCTTCGTGGAGAATTGGATATGAGAAATCCCGAGCACCAGCGAGCAGATGGTTCTAATATCCATCATGTCAATGTAACTTTGCTTGGTGGGGCGAACTACGTTGATAATACCATTAACGCAGGGGCAACCTTGCGTGTTGGATATGAAACCTGTCACTTCTTGTTTGAAGTGGAAGGATCATATTCCACCATGGCATACACTTCAGCCTCCATGGTATCCGGCAAATACGATACTTTTATCGCAGCCGGTAATTTGGGATGGAAATTCTGGCAGAACAGAGATTATCGCTCTTATTTGGCGATACTCGGTACTGCTGGATATGCTAAGCAGAAGTCAGACTCCCGCGACGCGGAATTTTTCTCTGAAAACTATGGGCTTATGCTCGGCGCATTTGCCCGTGGCGCTTGGGGATTCACAAAACGGTTCCAGCTGATTGGCGAGGCTGGGTACCGCATTCTGCCGCAGGTGTTCCATGACAAAGGAACACAATTGTTCTCCAACGGAGGACCATTTGTGAACCTTGGCGTGAACATGTCTTTCTAAGCGTAGAAAGACCACATTATGAAACAGCAGATTTTAGGGGTTCCCTAAAGTTTGCTGTTTCTTTTTGTTTTAAAAGGATTTTTGAGCGTTTTAAATGGAAAAGGCGATTTTTGAGATTTTAGAGAGAGGGAGATTTTGAGTTTTAAAGTCTATTTGTTTAAAAAAGCGGAGTCAAATTGACGGAATCTACAAAAAGATATTGAAAACAATAGAAAAAGATGCTATAGTTAGAATGTAAAATTATTTATTAGGTATTTCAATTATTCTAGATTTTTATTATGTGGTGGTCTTTCGGGATTATTTACTGATAACTTCTCTGGAAGAATTTGAAATGCCTTTTTTGTGAAACAATTTAATTTTTTTCTATATGAGACATTTTGTTTTTTTGAAATCCATTATCTTTATGATGATGGTGTCATTTGCTGCTGTAAGCGCAAATGCGCAGGAGGTTATTAACGGTATTAATACACGCGACGCGAAGGCGTGTATGGAATACCTTGTAAAGAATTCAAAGGACACTATCGCGTCAGTGTCTTCATTTGTAAGCGGCGAAGATACAGTCGTCGTGAGACGTTCGGTTTTCTTGGCGGGCGAAAAGCTGATGGCTCGTCAGGATACAACTATTTACCGCCCGACAGTGAAAACTGTTACCGTGGTGAATAAGGAAAAGGCTGAAAATTTGTACGAGGCAAGCGTTAATACTCGCTTTGCCGAGAAGGCGTTTGATGACGCTGCAAGAGACACATACTACGCTTATTCTGATAGCGTAGCCGGTGTTTCTGAGGGCGACCTCAATGCCGGTAAGGTGGTTCTTAGATCTGCTAATAAGTACGGTTGGGGGATAAACCTCTATGCCGGTTGGCAGTTCGCAGAACATGTAAACAGCCCCGTCATCGGAGCAGGATTGGAGTACAGCCGCTCTTGGTGGGCTGCTATGCTGAGCGGTGAGGCCGGATACTCTAAGTATACATCAAACGCAGTTAATGCGGGCGATAAGTACTGGAGTTTTAGAACTGAGGCTTTAGCCGCCTTGCAACCATTCAGATTTGATGCTTACAATCAGAACCGTCTTTTCCTCTTCGGAGGTTTGGGTTTTGAATGGTATAGTACCGAATCAAAACCTTTCACCGATGAGGCGGGAAACGAATACGAATTCAAGTCATGGGGTAACTTTTTGTACCCAACGGCTGGAATTCGTTTTGAACACCGGTTCTTTTCCACTGGAAACAGTTTATTTGTTTCCGCACAGTGGAGACAGCTTTCTGGAGTAATCCAGAATGCTAGCACAGAGCGATATAATGCTCTGATGCTGTCGGTAGGCTTTAACTTTGGATTTTTCCGTAACACAACGGGGATGTCTAAGTCCGATGTGAAGGCGTTATATTGATGACTGATGCGAACACTATTAAGCAGGGAAAGATGAGGGCGTATGCTCTCGCTTTCTCTGCTTTTTTTATGGCTAAAAAGGTGATTTTTGAGTGTTTTTAGGATTATAGCGCGCGATTTTTGTTGTTTTAGACGAAAAAATATGGTATAATCTGACCTAGAACAAATATTATTTAGATATGAGAAAAAAATTTTTTGCAGTTATGGCAGCGATAGTTGTCATCTGCTCGGTATTTAGTAGTGCAAGTGCTCAGTGTTTCTATCGTTATGACTACGGTTATGGCGGTGGTTTATTTGGAGATGGCGCAAACTTCTATGCCGGATTTGGTGCAGGCGCCGCATTAGTTAATGATATGGCTTCTCCAACGTATAGCGTGCGTTTGGGGGTGGAGGCAGGACTCTTTGTGGCAGAACTGGAGGGAAGCTATCTTTCTATTAATTCCGTCTACGATGACGGATTTGAGCCTGAAACCAATACTCTTTCAACTATGACGGTGGGGGTAAACGTTGGGCTTAATATTTTAGCTTCCTCCGTGGGACGCTTGTCATTAATGCTCCACACAGGGTATGCACTGCAAGAGGAATGGTATCATGGTGGGTATTATGACTATTATGGTCATGCCTACTATGGTCGTTATTACATCGGAGCAGGTCTGAACGGTTCCGTTAATCTGACGAATCGCTTTGCTCTCTTTGCAGAGGCAAGGTATCAGTCAATCCCGATTGACGGATGCGGAAAGACTAAGTGGGGAGGTATCCTCTCCGGTGGACTCCGAATTTATTTTTAATTATGTTGAGCTTTGAGGCGGTGGGAGAAATCCTGCCGCTTTTTTTATGTTTGTGGCTTTTTTGTTAGGGCGGACTTGAAAGAACTTTTGTAATGACTATATCTCCGTTGTATCGTTTTAATTTTGGAGGAAGTTGCAAATGAATAAATTGTTTATGGGGCTTTTGGCGGTGGCTGCGTTGGCTCTTATCGTGTCACAGGCTATTGCTGGGGCTAGTAATGCAAATAATAATGCGGCTAATGCTGTGGCTAATGCTGATAATGGCGGTGTGATGATTATTGAAACTTATTCGGCATCTTCGGTTGCTACTCCGGGGAATGCTGATGGTAATAATGATATGCAACCACTGCCCGGTGATCCTGGGGTTGAAGTAGCCCCTCTTAATTCTTCTGTTGCTCAGCCGATTATGGTTGAAGAAGATGTTATGATTCAACAAACAGAGGATGGAGAGTAGCCTCTCTTCTTTAAATACATCGTTTAAAACACCTTTAAATACGCCGTTATCTTCAACGACGTATTTTTGTTTATTCTTTGTTCATAATCTTGTAGCTATACTCTTTGGGTAACTGTAAGGAGAGGATTATGAAGTTTGGATTATTTGTTTTCTGTATGACGTTGGTGCCTTTATTATCTTGGGCAGAAGATGAAAAAATTGCAGTGCAGTCTATGAGTGAACTTGATGGAATGCAGCAAGATAAACTCGTTAATTTGCGTGAGCGTAGTATGATTTACTCTGCTTTTTATAGTTATGATTATAAACCGAAGATTTTTGAACGTTATAATCCTAAGGAAAAATGGGTGGGGGATAAATATAGCTGCTATCGAAATGAATTTTATGATGGAAAATCTGAGGCTAGTATTTGGTTGAAGAATCCTAATGTTCTCATCCATCCGGTGGCGGGAACTTTGCGCCATATGTTTTATGGTGATACAAATAATCCGGTGTTTTGTATGTATTCTCAACAATTGATGTTTAAACCTAAAAGTATTGTCTATAAAGAAGATAAAAAAGAAATTGTTGTGACGTATAAAGCATATAATATTTTATTGGGGATTGGCTCGCATACGTTTGGGGCTATTGATTTTTCTCTTTCTCCGATTAATGCGTATGATGTCGGATTTAATTATATGAATTTGGCTAAAAGCTCTGGAGTGGTAACAGCGCGAGAATTGCGGGGAACGTCTTTGAAAATGGCTCAAGCTAATGTTTTGCCTTTAAATGAAGATGTGACTGTTTGTAATCCTTGCTACACAAGTGGCTATGGAGTTTGTTCTTGTTATGTGAAAGATAAAGATGTTCAAATAGAGTTGAAGTCTAAAAATGCTGAACTGTTGTTTAAATTATGGCGAGATAAGCCTAAATCTAAAGATGATGCAGCTGATTTTTATTATCGTATTCGGTTTATTCCATAATGCTGTTATTTAAATACACTGTGTTTTTATATAAGAAAACACCTCGTACTTGCGCACGAGGTGTTTTTTGTGATTAAAGAATCAGATTATTCTTTGCTCTTCAAAGCTTCGCCTAAAGCGTCACCTAAAGTAGAACCAGAAGAATTTGAAGCAGAATATTCTTCAATTGCTTTCTTTTCTTCTTCAATCTCATAAGCTTTTACAGAAACGCCTAATTTTGCGTTTTTGCGATCAACAGAAGTTAATTTTGCTTCCAAAACGTCACCTTCTTTGTAGCTTAATGGATCGTTGTTTTCTTTAGACAAGTCTGCTTTTTTGATTGTTGCAGCAATGCCTTGAACAGTTACTTGAACACCTTTTTCATCAGCGCCTGTTACGATTGCTTTAACAATGTCACCTTTTTTCAAAGATTCTAATGTCATTGCAACGTTGTTTTCAGACATTTGTTTAATGCCCAAGCTGATGCGTTCTTTTTCTACATCAACGTCAATGATTTTTGCTTCAATTGTTTGACCTTTGGTGTAATCTTTAACAGCTTCTTCTCCAGATTTTTCCCAAGAAATGTCAGACAAGTGAATCATACCATCGATTTCGTCAGACAAACCAATGAACAAACCGAATTCGGTGATGTTTTTGATTTTGCCTTCAATAACAGATCCTAATGGGTGTTCTTCAATGTATGCAGCCCATGGATTTGGTGTGCATTGTTTGATACCCAAGCTGATACGACGTTTTTCTGGATCAACTTCAAGAACTTTAACTTCAACTTCTTGAGATGTTGAAACGATTTTACCCGGATGTACGTTCTTGCGTGTCCAGCTCATTTCTGATACGTGAACAAGACCTTCGATACCATCTTCGAGTTCAATGAATGCGCCGTAATCGGTGATGTTGGTTACTTTTCCTTTGTAGATTTCGCCTACTTTGTACTTGTCTGCAACAGCTTGCCATGGGTCATTTTCTAATTGTTTCATACCAAGGCTGATACGTTGTGTATCTTCATTGAATTTGATAACTTGTACTTTTACTGTTTGACCTAAAGAAAGTACTTCTGCAGGATGATTGATTCTCTTCCAAGAAATGTCGGTAACGTGTAATAAACCGTCAACACCGCCCAAATCAATGAATGCACCGTAATCTGTTAAGTTCTTAACGATACCTTCTAATACAGAGCCTTCTTTGATGTTGTCAATCAATTCAGCACGAGCAGATGCTCTGGTTTCTTCTAATACTACACGACGAGAAACAACGATGTTACCGCGTACTTTGTCCATCTTCAAGATTTGGAACGGTTGAGAGATACCCATTAAAGGTGTGATGTCTTTAATCGGGCGAATGTCAATTTGTGAACCAGGCAAGAAAGCAATTGCACCGTTTAAATCAACAGTGAAGCCGCCTTTAACGCGTCCGAAGATTACACCATTTACTCTTTCGTTGTTGTTCATCATCTTTTCAAGGTCTTGCCATACTTCTTCACGGCGAGCCTTTTCACGTGATAATACGATGTTGCCGTCTTTGTCTTCGTATCTGTCTACTAATACTTCTACAACGTCGCCAACTTTTAATTCGTCATTTCTTCCGAATTCGCGAAGCGGAATGCGGCCTTCTGATTTCAAACCTACATCAACAGTAGCGAAATCATCAGTTAAACGAATAATTGTTCCTTTCATAACTGTGCCAACGATGCCTTTGTTGCCGAATTGTTCGTTTAACAATTCTTCAAAATTTTCAGTCATTTCAGGAATTTGAATTTCTGCAGTATTTGCCATTATTTTTTATTTTCAAAAAATGCCAGACCCTCATACGAGGCGGACTTGTGCATATTAAAAATGCTTCTTTATGCTGCACCGCATAAAAGAATTGTCAGATTTTTAACTTTAAATATCTAAAAAGTCAAGAAAATTGTGTCGCAAAAAAGGTGTGCGAGCGTTATTTTTTAGACTTTGTAGGGGAGGCGTTTGTATATGAAATCGCTTAGAGCGTTGGGGAGAATGCTTCCAAGCCATACGGCAAATCTCATGGGCCATGGAAATGCTATCAATCCTACATTTTTTTGTATCCGCTTTGCTATAATTTCTGCGGCAGGTTCCGCTTCCATGAAAAAGGGCATGGGGCAGGTGTTTTTATCGGTAATTCTTGATCGTACGAATCCGGGGCAGATGGTGTTTACTTGTATGTTGTGGGGGAGCAAATTCAAACGCAATGCTTCGCCATAGGTTTTTACACATGCTTTTGTGGCACTATATGATGGGCAGGCTGGAAGTCCATGATAACCGGCAATAGATGCAGTAATGGCTATAATTTTATCTTTATCGGTTCTTTTTTTATAATTTTCAATGGTGGGAGTGATTGTGTTTATGACACCCATGACGTTTGTATTGAAAGTATTGTAAATGTTTTCTGGGGTTTCTTCTAACGTGGCGACGCCTGCATTAGCAAAAACTAGATTTAGTGGTGTTGATTTTTCTGCGGTGTTTATCCAATTTTCAACTTCTTCTTTGTTGGTTATATTGATGATTTGGGCGTGAATTTTAGCTTTCCCATTTTCTTGGCAGGCTTTTTTTACATTATTTAATCTTTGTTCGTTACGACCGCAAATGTAGATATTTTCTGTTTCCGGTTGTTTGGCATAATATAAAGCTAAAGCTTCGCCAATTCCTGAAGAAGCTCCCGTAATCAAAATATTTTTAATAATCATGGTGTAATCCTTTAAATAAAACTTTATTTATGTGTTTTATCATATATATTAGTTTTTAAGAAATGTAAAAGATTTGAAAAAATTATGAGGTTCTTTATGACTGATAGTAAATGTGAAATGAAAAGATTGGGTTCTATGTTTATATTTGCAGCTCCAAGTGGTGGTGGAAAGAGCTCGGTTATTAAGAAAGTGCTTGGTCACTTAGATGATATTCAGCTTTCTGTTTCTGTGACAACCCGTCAGCCTCGTGATGGTGAAGTGGAAGGAAAAGATTATTACTTTATTTCAGAAGAACAGTTTAAAAAATTGATAAAAGATAAACAGTTATATGAGTATGTAGATTCTGATTTTGGTCCTAAGTATGGAACACCTAAAGCTCCAGTGGAGGAATTATTAAAGCAAGGGAAAGATGTGATACTTGATTTGGATTATCCTGGGGTGCAAAGTTTGAAAGCTATTGCAGGGGATAGAGTTAAAGCCATTGCCTTACTTCCGCCATCTATGCGTGTATTAAAAGAGAGATTGGTTAATCGTGGAACAGATGCTGACGAGGTAATTGAACGTCGGATGAGTATGGCTGAAAAGAGAATTAGAGAATCGCAGTTTTATGATTATGTTATTATGAATAATGATTTGGATAAAGCTGCAGATGAAGCAATCTCTATTATTAAAGCCACTCGAGTTGAAAGAAAAAATATTTGCGAATTGGAAGAATTCATCAATCAGATTGTGGAAGACAAATAAATGACTAAGATTTATAATTCAATTGTTGAAATGGTAGGGCATACGCCTTTATTACGTTTGGGTAATCTTACAACAAAATTTAAATTAAATGCTGAGATTTTAGCTAAATGCGAAATGTATAATCCGCTTTTTTCTGCTAAAGATAGAGTGGCTTTATCAATGATTCAAAAACAAGAAAAGTTGGGCGTAACCGATGATACGGTTTTTGTTGAAGCAACTTCCGGAAATACAGGAATTGCATTGGCTGCGATATGTGCTGCAAAAGGATATAAATTGATTATTGTTATGCCTGAAAATATGTCTCAAGAACGTATATCTTTAATGCGTCATTTAGGAGCAGAGGTTATTCTTACGCAAGCTGAAGATGGTATGAGTGGTGCGATTCATAAAGCTGAAATATTGAAAGAGCGTAATCCTAATGTGGTTATCTTAAATCAGTTTGAAAACGAGGCGAATCCTGATGCGCACAGAATGGGTACGGCTATGGAAATTTTGGAAGATACAGGTGGTGATTTTGATGCAATTATTGCTGGAGTGGGTACAGCTGGCACTCTTACAGGAATTGCGTCTGTTTTAAAAACATATAACCAAGATTTGTTTGTTGCTGCGGTTGAACCTGCAAATAGCGCAGTATTGAGCGGAGAAGCTTCAGGCTGTCATAAGATACAAGGAATTGGTGCTGGTTTTATTCCCAAATTATATGATAAAAATTTGGTTGACGAAGTTATAAAAATTAGTGATGATGACGCTATTGAAATGGCTAAAATTGTTGCTAAGACAGAAGGATTGCCGATTGGTATTTCCGGAGGGGCTGCGATTGTTGCTGCAGTTGAATTAGCAAAAAGAGAAGAATTTTTAAATAAGCGTTTGGTGGTTGTGTTGCCAGATAGCATTGAACGTTATTTATCGACTGGTTACTTTTAGGATTTTTAGAAAATGATGAAACCAAATTCAATTTTAGGTTCTTACCTTATTAAGCAGACAATATTGAATTTTTTGTTTGTGTTGGGGGTTATTTGCGCAATTATCATGATGTTTGATATGATTGAGATTTTGCGTAGAACTTCTGGTCGCCACGATGCTTCTGTCGGCTTTTTATTGCAGTATGTTATTGCAAAGCTGCCAGAGACTGTTGATAAGGTTGTTCCTTTTATTGTAATGGTTTCAACGATGATTGCTTTTTGGCGTTTGAGTAAATCTAATGAATTTGTGATTATTCGGGCAACAGGGGTGTCTATTTGGGGAGTTTTGTCTCCGGTTTTGCTTGCTGTTTTTGGTATAGGTGTTTTTTGGGTGGCAGTTCTTAATCCTATTTCTGCTAAATTGTTTGAGTTAAAAGAGACTTTGTCTTATCGCTTGTCTACAGATAATCCGAATGCTATGTTGTTTTCAAATAAAGGTTTATGGATACGCGAAGGGAAAAGCGATGGAACAGTGGCAATTCTTAATGCGGGTAATTTAAATCTACAAGATGGTGTGTTGTGGCTTAGAGATATAAGTATTATTGAGGTTGATGATAAAACGCAAGTTAAGCGTCGTATAGAGGCTTTTGTGGCAACGCTTGAAGAAGGTGATTTGAATTTGCGTGATGTTCGCATTTATAAAGCTGGTCAACAAGCTGAAATTTTAAATAGTCTTAAGTATCCGACAGAAATGAATATTCAGCGAATTAAAGATAATTTTGTTGATCCGGAGGCAATTTCTTTTTGGAATTTGCCTGATACTATTGAATTTTATGAGACTTCCGGTTTTTCTGTGCAACGTTATAAAATGAGATATTTAAGTTTAATAGCTTTGCCGTTTTTCCTGATGGCAATGGTTTTGGTTGCAGGAATTTTCTCATTGAAAGCTAGTCAGCGTCAAGGCGGAGTTTTGTTAATGATTGTATCCGGTATTGCAACAGGATTTACGGTTTATTTTACTTCGCAAGTTATTTCTGCTTTTGGGGTAAATGCGTATATTCCGGCGTGGTTTGCTGTTTGGGCTCCGGCTATTGTGGTTGCATCAATCAGTATCTCTGTTTATTTACATAAAGAAGAATAAATCTTTATTGAAGTAGAGATATTATTTCAGGGGAAATTTTGCAGGGGCGCATGTTTTCTAAGCTTAGAAATACCAAAGTTATAGATATTTCGCATAAGACATTTTCACCGCGATAAAGTTTTTGTTCCATTTTTAATGAAACACCTTTGACTTCAGTTACTTTGCAGGTGATGTTTAAAGCGTCATCTAGTTTGGCTGGTGATTTATAACTGATGTTGCAATCACGAACGACAAAACCCTTTCCGTCCTTTTTGAGCATTTCTTCTTGGTTTAAGCCTAAATGACGTAAAAATTCGGTGCGAGCTCTTTCGGCATATTTTAGATAATTTGCATAATACACAATTCCGCCGGCATCTGTATCTTCATAATAAATTCGAACAGGAAATGAAAATGTTTTGTCTTCAAATAATTTTCCTTTTATTGTGTCTGTGGTATATGTCATCTTTTTAAATTCCTAAATCATCCATGAAACTAAATTGGTTATTGTTGTTTTTGAATTTGCTGATGCCTAAATATTTGCAGCCTTGTTCAGATAAAACACGGCCTCTTGGTGTACGTTGTAAAAATCCCAATTTTAGCAAATAAGGCTCAATCACCTCTTCAATTGTATCGCGTTCTTCTGATAAAGCTGCTGCCAATGTATCGGCACCAACAGGGCCGCCTCCGTAGTTTTTAGCAATACAATTTAGATATCTGCGGTCAAATTCATCCAGCCCATAAGCGTCAACATCAAGTAATCTAAGGGCTTTGTCTGCTATAGCTGAATCTATTTCTACATTACCGGCAACAGCTCCAAAATCACGAACTCTTTTTAGTAAACGGCCAGCGATACGAGGTGTTCCTCGTGAACGTTTGGCTATTTCCATTGCTCCGTCATTTGAAATTGGCATATTTAGCAAATGAGCACCTCTTAAGACGATTTTCTGTAAGTCTTCATGATTGTAAAAATCCATACGCAACGGAATTCCGAAGCGTTCTCTTAATGGTGTGGAAACTAAGCCTGAGCGAGTGGTGGCTCCAACCAAGGTAAATGGTTGTAAATCTATTTTTACAGAACGAGCGGATGGTCCTTCGCCAATAATAATGTCCAGTTGAAAATCTTCCATTGCGGAATATAATACTTCTTCTATGGCTGGATTGAGGCGATGTATTTCATCAATAAATAAGACGTCTCTTGCTTCTAAGTTGGTTAGGATGGCAGCCAAGTCTCCAGATTTTGTTATCATCGGGGCGGAAGTGGCCTTAAAGCCGACACCTAGTTCTTTTGATATGATGTTAGACAAGGTTGTTTTACCTAATCCAGGGGGACCGTAGAGCAAAACATGGTCTAAAACTTCTCCTCGACTTTTTGCTGATTGAATAAAGACTTTAAGGTTTTGACATACCTTTTCTTGTCCGACAAATTCATCTAATGTTGTGGGGCGTAAATTTATGGCTGCTGGAGAATTGCTTTCGTCTGTTGAGAGTTTCTGTGCGCTAACAATTCGTTCTTTTTCATCTGATAGCATGATTATTTCTCCAGTTGATTAAATTCTTTTAATGCTAATCGTATTAATGTTCCTAAATCAGCTTTAGGGTTATTTAAGCAAACTTCTGTTGCGACACGGTAAGCATCAATTTTTTGATAGCCTAAGTTGGTTAGTGCTGATGTAACATCTTCTGTATTGTTGTAGGTTTGATTTTCGTTATCATTCATACTTGGGGTTTTGGTATTTTTTTCTTTAGTTGGTTTTTCTTCAGAGGTTTCTGAAGATAAAGTTGTGTCTAAATCAGAATTTCCCATATATTCAACAGGGATTGTAACGATTTTGTCTTTTAGTTCTGTTACTAGGCGAGCAGCTAATTTGGGACCTACGCCAGAGGCTCTGAGAAATGAACTTTTGTCTTGAGCAGCAACGGCTTGGGATAGTTGTGCAGGAGATAAAGCACTTAATATGCTTAAGCAAACTTTGCCCCCGACACCTTGTATTTTAGTTAAAGTGTTAAACCACTCTTTTTCCCATGGGTTTTGAAAGCCGAACAGCGTTATGCTATCTTCTTTTATAACTGTTTCGATTAATAAGGATGCGAATTCTCCTTGTTTTAATCTGGAGAGTGAACGAGATGACATATTGACTAAGTAACCGACGCCGTTAACGTCAATTATGCAGCAGTCTTCTCCTATGTTATCTATGATTCCCTTTAATTTTGCTATCATTTCATTTCCTTTGCTGGGTGTAGTGTAAAGTGCTTTTTACCTCCCTTCAAGTGTTTTTTTAGGTAACCCCCTTTTATTCAATCAATTTGTGGTTATATCCGGAGTTAAAATATAATCAATGATGAAAGATGGTAGGGTGTTTATTTTAGCTTTATTGTGTTTTGTGTGTTCTGAAAATGTTAATGCTGATGATTTGACTTTCCAGTATCAGAAGTTTAAAAATAATCTTAATCAGAAATATGGATTTGATTATAGTATTGATATGTCTGTTTTAGGACAACACTCTAGTCCTAGTGGTAAAAATAATGCTGTTCAAGCGTATATTTATCCGGAATTTTCTTGGACTACTTTTGATAATCATTACGGTACCGGTACTTTAAATTTTGCATATACTGTTGTTCGATATGGTAGTCATAATGCCAATGATTTGGCAAATAATTCAGGATTTGTTACGGGAATTAACGATTATACGGATGATGGGACGCAATTTAATGAACTTTATTACTCTTATCAATTACCCGGACGTTGGAATTGGATGACTTTAGCCGTCGGGCAATTCCCTTTGTATAATTTTGATGGGACTGATTATGATGCAAATCAGCAGGTTAATTTCATAAATGATGCTTTGGCGCAAAATGCTTCAGCTTCTTATTCTGATGCCGGTTTGGGTGGGTATGTGCAAATTACGCCTAATGAGGAGTGGCGCTTTGCTTTTGGTGGACAAGATGCTACAAATGTTGAGTCCCCAAGTATAAGATTTAATCATTTGGATGAAAATCATTATACTACCTTTGGCTATGTTGCTTATACTCCAACTATTAAAGGGTTAGGTGATGCGGAGTTTTCTTTATTAGTTTATAATCAACCGGCAGTGTCCGAGCAACCGCAGACAACTAATGGCTGGTCGCTTAATTTATCTCAAAATATAGGTGAAAAATTTAGTGTTTTTGCTCGTGTGAATGAAGTAAGTGGCAGTATGGAAGAAATTAGTCAATCTTGGGTCTTCGGTGGTGTTTATAATAATCCGTTGGATAGAAATCCGTTGGATCAAATTGGTTTAGCTTATGCTTATAATAAAGTTGATGAAGCAGCTATTGGCGAGCCTTTGGCTCATAAAGCTGAGCAAGTTGTTGAGGCTTATTGGGCTTGGGGTATTGGCGATATGTTGACGATAACTCCTGATGTGCAATTATATATTAATCCTGCTCTTAATCAAAAGTCTGAGTATGGTGTTGTTACAAGTTTACGAGCTACAGTGTTCTTTTAATAAAATTGCGTATTTATAAAGAAATATGCCCATTATTGACATTTCAATAATGGGTTTTGCTTTTTAAATACATTGTTTAAATACATCGTTTCTTTCTTTTTATATCCTTGAAGATGTTTTTTCGCTGTGTATTAATGGTAATTTCTTGATGTTTCTTCTTTAAAAAGGGGGTATGAAAGCGGTAATTAAATTTCCGTTAGAAATATGAGGATATTAAAAAATGCGTAAGCTTGGTTTATTTGTTTTTATGATGTTAATTTCAGCTTGTCAGTCTAAGCAGGTTATTGTACCAGCGGTGGTTCATAATGTTAGTACAACTCAGGAGGTTGTTGTGGAAAAAGCTCGGTTGCCTATTATTGGAGAAGTTGAACCTATTTATTTTTTGCCGATGAAATCTCCTTTTGCGGCTAGAATTGATACGGGGGCTACAACTTCGTCTTTGGATTGTAATGATGTTGAATATTTTGAACGAGATGGAGAAAAATGGGTGTCTTTTAAACTCAAAAATCGTAAAACGGGCGAGGAGCATTTGTTTGAAAAGAAAGTTGAGCGCTCTTTTAAGGTTAAACGTGCTGGACAGGATGAAAGCCGTAAGGCTGTGAAAATGGATGTCAAAATGGGAGATGAGGTATTTTCCGCAGTGTTCTCTATTGCAGATCGCTCCAATTTTGATTATCAAGGGTTAATTGGACGTAATATTTTGACCGGAAGATTTTTGGTTGATACATCCACTTCTTATACTTTGAACTAATTAGGATGAATGATTATGAAACTAAATTTGGCCAGATTTTTTACTGTTAGAAAAGTTTTGAGTTTTTTGTTATTTTGCGCTATCGGTTATTCGGCGTATAGTATTTATTATAAGGTTAAGTATTGGGGGTTTACTCTTTCTCCAAAGGCTGTAACGGATGTTTGGACTGTTGATGCTAAAATCTCTTTTAATGCAATCAGTGATAATGTTAAAGTTTCTCTTGCCGTTCCTACCGATCGTGATGGCTTTAAAATCTTAAGTGAAGAAGTTGTGGCTAAAGGGTACAAAATTACACAAGATAAGATTAATAGTCGTGTGATTTTGGAAGGGAAAGATAAACATGGTAAGCAAAATTTGTATTATCGGTTGAGTATTTATGATGATGCTCAAAATGTAGCTCTTAATTCTTTGTTGCCAGCAAAGGTAGATAGACCAATCTTATCAGAGGAAGAAAATATTCAAATGCGTAAGATTTGGGAGTTGTCTGAATTACAGAAAGGGGATAAAGTTCAGAAAGCCATTTTGGCTATTAATCAAGAAGTTAATAGTCCAACGATGAGTTTGGTTTTACCGCTTAATCATACGGCAAAAGAATTTGCTGAAAAAGTGATTCAAGTATTGGCTTATAAACGTATTCCTGCTCGTATTGCAAGAACAATTAAATTAGAAGAAGGGCGTAAGACAGAGAAACCGGATATTATGTTAGAGGCATATTATGATGGTCATTGGGCTTTGTATGATTTGAGTACAGCGAAAATTGGTTTACCTAAAAATTGGGTTATTATTCAGAGAGGTGGTGTTTCTCTTTTAGATGTTAAGGGAGGAGAGGATTCTACAGTGGTCTTTTCTGTTTTGAAATCTGTAGCTTCACCTTTGAAAATGGCTGAGCATCGGGCAAAAGCTCATGATAAACTTTGGAGTTATAACTATTCTATGTATACACTGCCTGTATTTGAGCAAAATACATTGAAGTGGTTGATGATTTTCCCTCTGGCTATTTTAGTTGTTGTTATTATGCGTAATGTTATTGGTGTATCTACAATGGGAACCTTTACACCAATGTTGTTGGCTATGGCTTTGGTTAGAACAGGTTTTTGGCCAGGATTGATTTGCTTTTCAGTGATGATTGCTTTGGGCTTGGTTATGAGGGCTTTAGTTGCAAAATTGAATTTGTTGCTGGTTCCGAGAATCTCATTTGTTGTAATTTTTGTGATTCTACTTATTCAGGTTTTAACAGTCGTAGGGTATAGACTTAATTATACTATTGTTAGTTCGGCTATTTTCTTCCCAATTATTATTACGGCATGGATTATTGAACGTGCTTCAATTACTTGGGAAGAAGAAGGTGCTGTCAATACATTAAAGGAAATTTTGTTTACTTTCATTACAGCGGTTGTAACTTACTTTGTTATTAGCAACGAATATGTTCGCCATGTAATGTTTGCCTTTAATGAACTTAACTTGGTTATTTTGTTCATCGTTATGCTGTTGGGAACTTATACCGGTTATCGTGTGACGGAATTGATGCGTTTTGCTCCACTTATTCATAAGGATCACTAAGATGTTTGAGTGGATTTTTAATGGAAAAAAATTACGCGAAAATGGTGTGTTGGGGATGAACGATCGTAATTACTCGGTGATTGCGAAATATAATAAGCGTTCTCTTTATACATTGGTTGATGATAAAGTTAAGACAAAAAGGTTGGCCAACAGTATTAACATCAATACCCCAAAGATGATTGGTATTATTGAGTTTCAATATCAAGTTAAGAATCTTTTGGATATTGTTAAGAGGTATGATACTTTTGTGATTAAACCTGCTCACGGTAGCGGTGGAAAAGGTGTTTTGGTAATAAAGAAGTATGATGGTGAACATTTTTATAGTGCTTCTGGAGATGTTTTAAGTTTTAAAGATGTTTATCAGCATGTTTCTAATACACTGAGCGGACTTTTTAGCTTAGGCGGAAAATATGATGTTGCGCTAATTGAGGAAGCCGTTAATTTTAGTGATGTGTTCAAAAATTTTAGCTATCATGGAGTGCCGGATGTTCGCGTTATTGTTTATAAAGGTTTTCCGGCGATGGTTATGATGCGCTTAGCAACCAAAGAATCTGGCGGTAGGGCTAATTTGCACCAAGGGGCTGTTGGCGTTGGATTGGATGTTGCGACTGGGTTGCCACTTAACGCAGTTATGCATAATAAGCCAGTATTTGAGCATCCAGATACAAAAGCGAATCTAATGGATTTGCGTGTGCCATTTTGGCGTGAACACTTGATTATTGGTTCTTTGGCGTACGATATGACTGGACTTGGCTATTTGGGGGCTGATATTGTGTTGGATGAAAATAGAGGCCCAATGATGTTGGAAGTTAATGCTCGTCCGGGATTGGCTATTCAAATTGCAAATGGTAAAGGTCTGAAAACACGCTTACAAGAGATTGATGAAACATATCCATTGGGACTTTCTGCTGAAGAAAGAGTAGATTTTGTCTTGAATCAGGGAAAATAAATTCCTAAATATTAGCCAGAAGATAAGTTTTGTTATAAAAGATGTAGGGAGCTAGTGATGTCTAATATTTTAGGTAAAAGTGAAACAAAAATTTTGGATAAAAGCGATACAAAAAATTTAACTGCAGATGATACTAAGAAAATTGGTATTAGCGAAACCAGAGGAAAGAAAATGAAATATTCTTATAATGTTACAGATCCTGAAAATGCGTTAGTTATGAAATTGAAAGATGGGGATGTTGTGATTGAAATGTATCCTGATGCAGCCCCGAATCATGTGGCTAGAATTAAAGAATTGGTTCGTCAGGGATTTTATAATGGTTTGAAATTCCATCGCGTTATTGAGGGATTTATGGCTCAAACAGGATGTCCTTTAGGAAATGGAACTGGTGGCAGTGGTAAAAAGTTGAAAGCTGAATTTAATACTATTCCACATACAAGAGGTATTGTTTCTATGGCACGTGCTATGCATCCGGATTCTGCAGATAGTCAATTCTTTATTTGTTATGATGATTGTCCGCATTTGGATGGGCAATACACTGTTTGGGGTAAAGTTGTTTCTGGAATGGAGTTTGTTGATAAAATCAAAAAGGGGAGCGGTTATAACGGAATGGTTAGTCAACCGGATGAGATTATCAGTATGCAGGTTATTGCAGATTTATAGGGTTGATATAAATTGTTTTATTGAGAGGCGTTCTGTGAACGCCTTTTTCTTTAGATAAATATTGACAAAAAACTATTTTTACCCTAGTGTTTTGACAAAATAAAATTATTGTAAAACTTAAATTTTTGTGTATGAAAAATCTTATTTTGAAACAAGTTAATGCGATAGGCACAGAACTTGGCTTTCCATTTTATGTTTATCCCGACGGAACTTGCGGTAAATCAATGGTTTCAGGAGGACTTAACGCAGTTATGGTGGTTAAAAAGAAATTTCCGGTTGAAGAACTTAAATCGGATTTTCTAACCGGTTCTCAAGGCTCGGATGAAAATGTTTTGGCTCATTTGACCGAAATTGGTAATCAGTTGGGCTTTCCTCTTTATGTGTATGCAGATGGAATGTGCGGTTTGACACCTTCATCGGAGATTAACAAATTTCCGTTTACGATGATGGTTAAAAAGCCGTTCGTTGTTAATCAGATGGTGGTTGAACCTAATGATGTTGCAGCCTGTTCTGATTCTTCTGCTGTTAAAAAAATAACATCTTATCCTTATTCAAATTGGACTTTACCGACACCTCAGGTTTTTACGCCGACAGATGAAGAGGTAAAAATTCTTGAAAAAGCTCGGGAAAAGGTGCGGAGAGAAGAGGTTTTGTCTAGGGATGAAGAACGTGTATATCTTTGTTTTGCCACGGATACAGAATTTGAAAATTTTGTTTTGAATAGAATTTTATTTTGTTCTAACGAAAAATATATTCTTTTACGTGGAACGCAAGATTTGGTTAAAAAGTATGTTCTTAAGCATTGCTGGGATGATGTTGTTGTAGATCTTATGGCGGAGCGTTGTTCTGATGACGTTATTTTAGCTTACTTTAGTAAGTGGCTTGTTCATGTTAAGGTAATAGAAAAATTACTAGATTTGGGACGATTTGAGTTGATTGAAAAAATCCAAAAGGTTACCACATTGGATGCTCGTAGGTCGGGTTCAGATAGGCATGTCGCCGCTATTATCAAAGCAGGTCATTCGGAATTGCTAAAAACACAAATTAGGAAACATGGTTTTCGTTATGAAGATGATGTTGAGGCACTTATTAAAACCGGAAATGTGGAAATGATAAAATATTATTTGGATTATCATTCTCTTTCTGAAAGTGCTCAAAAAGAGTTGATAGAGCTTGGTAACGCTCAGTTGGCTAAAATTTATCAAGAGAGATATAGTTTTTGTTCTGATTCTCTTAAATTGGCTAAATGGTGTGGGTTAATTTAATATGATTTGTTTAATAAAAAAGGCTTTCTTTTAATTGAGGGAGCCTTTTTTGTTTGGATTATACAGCATGGTCTTTGTACGAATTGCGTAGATTGCAGTGGGTTATGGCAATTGCCAAAGCATCAGATGAGTCATTGTTTTTAGGTTGGCAGCCGGGTAGAAGAATTTTTACCATTGTTTCAACTTGGTTTTTATCTGCTTTTCCGACTCCAGTTAGCGCTTTTTTGATTTTGTTTGGTTCATATTCAAACAAAGGAATATTATAAAGTGCCGGCATTAAAAAAACGACACCTCTCGCCATACTTAATTTTAAGGAAGTTTCAGGGTTCGTATTTAAAAATGTTATTTCTATCGATGCTTCGTCGGGTTTGTATAATTCTATTACTTTTTGGAGCTCTGTATAAATTGTATGCAATCTTGTTGAGAGATTTGCTTTGGCTGATGTTGGAATAAAACCGTCTGCCACATAGGACAGACGGTTTCCGTTTATATCAATTATTCCCCAACCAGTGGAGGATATGCTCGGGTCTAAACCCAAAACACGCATTATTCAGCCTCCAATTGAGCCATAATTTCTTCTGCAATTTCTGCATTGTGGTAAACGTGTTGAACATCTTCATCATCTTCTAAAGCGTCAACAAATTCTAAGAATTTCTTAGCTGTTTCCAAATCGGTAATTTCTGTCTTAACAGTTGGTTTCCAATCCAGACGAGAAGCAGACGGTGTTCCGAATTTCTTTTCCAATGCGTCTGTTACGGCAGACAAATCTTCCGGTAATGTTTCGATAGCATGGATTTCATCATCGGATACAACATCGTTTGCACCTGCTTCCAATGCTTCTTCAAACATTTTATCAGCATCTGCAACGCTTGCCGGATATTCAATATAACCGATACGCTCAAAGTTGAAAGATACGGAACCTGTTTCACCCATAGCACCGCCACGTTTGCCGAAAATAGAGCGTACGTTACTTGCAGTACGGTTTTTGTTGTCGGTTAAGGCTTCTACGATAACGGCAACTTTGTTTGGAGAGAAACCTTCGTAGCGCATGGATGTGAAGTCTGCGCCACCAGCAACTTGAGTTGCTTTGGCAATAGCACGTTCAATGTTGTCTTTTGGCATACTTTCTGCTCTTGCAGCTTGGATGGCTAATCTTAAACGTGGGTTTTTATCCGGTTCAGGTAAGCCACTTTTGGCAGCAACGGTAATTTCTCTGGCAAGTTTTGCAAATACTCTTGCTTTTTTTGCATCTTGTGCACCTTTACGGTACATAATGTTCTTAAATTGGGAGTGTCCTGACATTTAGCATCTCCATAATATCTGTTAGTTAATGTTTATTGTTGTTGTCTCTATAAAATCATCTGAGAAAAAGTGCAAGTATTTTATTATTCTGCTTCTTCTGCAAGTTTGGTATCTGTTAGTAGAAAAGCAGGTGCTTTTTTTCCGAAGACTTTATAGCGTTTGGATAAATCCAGAGCTTTTTTATCCAATAAGGGAGGCTTTAAGTCTTGTTTTGCACCAGGAATCGGTGTCTTCTCAATTTGAGGAGTAGCTTGCTTTTTTTCTTTTTTGTTTAATTCTTGCGGTAAAGTTGGCTCTACTGAAGCAATTTCTTCTTGTTTTTTATCAACTTTAATTTCAGCTGGAGTTTTTAATATTTTATTTAATGTATCTTGCGTTTCTTTAGAACGTCTGGTGGTAAATACAATATTCTGCTTGTTGACCGGTAGCAATGCCAATATTTTATCTAGATTGTTTAATTGGCGGTTTTTCTTTATTAAATTTATGTCGTCAACAACTAAGATATTTATGTTTGATAAATCTAAGCTGTTTTCATTTATATTTTCAAGCAACAAATCTGGTGAAGCGATGATAACGTTTGCTTCTTGTTCTGTATTGTCGCTTTCGGTTTCGTTTATTTCGTGATATTTATTAAAAATTGAAAATTTATCGGAAATGTTAACAGCTTCTTTGCTGTCTGCGGCGATAATTAAGATATTTTGCCCTTCGTTTTTTGATATAATATCGATAAGTGGAAATATATAAGAGCAAGTTTTGCCACATGCATTTGGTGCTATTGTAAAAATATCCTTTCCTGAAAGGATTGATGGAATAACATCTTTTTGCACAGTTGTAGGTTCTTTATAGCCTAAATCTTCAATGGCGTGGATGGTTTTTTCGCTTAAACCTAAATCACTAAAACTCATATTTCATTCCTATTTTTGTATTTAATTTCTTGAATACTATAACTTTATGGCTTAGTGTCAAGCCCTATGTGTGGGTGCGTGTAAAAATTCAAAGGTTTAAAATTTTTATATTTAAAAAAATAGCTTTTTTAGTTTTTTTGTGTTAAAACATGAGGAGTTTTAATAAGGATTTGTTGGTAAAATGGAAGAAACTCTTTTTTCTAGTCGAATAAAAAGGCCTTTAGCAGATCGGTTGCGTCCCAGAAAATTGGAAGATGTTGTGGGACAAGAGCAAGTTTTAGGGGAAGATTCTCCTTTGGGGAGAATGCTTTTTACGGGGCGTGTTTCTTCTTTTATTCTTTGGGGGCCTCCTGGTTGTGGTAAGACGACTATTGCTAGACTTATTGCAGAGCATACGAATCTTTATTTTGAGCAAATATCAGCTGTTTTTTCAGGGGTTACGGATTTAAAGCGAGTTTTTCAGTACGCGCAAGAGCGTCGTGTTACTCAAGGCAAAGGAACGCTTTTGTTTGTTGATGAAATTCATAGATTTAATAAATCTCAGCAGGATGGGTTTTTGCCGTATGTTGAGGATGGAACGGTTATTTTGGTTGGGGCAACAACAGAGAATCCTTCTTTTGAACTCAATGCCGCTTTGTTATCCAGATGTCAGGTTTTTGTGTTGAATCGTTTGACGCCGGATAATTTTGAGGAATTGTTGCAGCGTGCTGAGAAAGAAGAGGGAATGAAACTTCCTCTTGATGAAGAAGCCCGTGAATTTATGAAAAGTGTTGCAGATGGAGATGGGCGTTATATTCTTAATTTGGCGGAAAGTGTTTGGGCTTATGCTAAGCCAGGGGAGATTTTTGATAAAGATAAATTAATGAAAATTATCCGTTCACGGGCTCCTGTTTATGATAAAGGACGTGACGGACACTATAATTTGATTTCTGCCGTGCATAAATCTTTGCGTGGGTCAGATGTTGATGCGGCTTTATATTGGGTGAGTCGTATGATTGTTTCTGGTGAGGATCCTAGATATATTTTAAGACGGCTTATTCGTTTTGCAGTGGAAGATGTTTCTTTGGCTGATCCTAATGCTGTTACGCAAGCCATTGCTTGTGCTGAAGTTTATGAACGTTTAGGCTCTCCAGAAGGGGATTTGGCAGTGATGCAATTAACTGCATATTTGGCAACGGCTCCAAAATCTGCTGCGGTTTATAAGGCTATGCATAGTGCTTTTGATGCGGCAAGACAAACAGGATCCTTAATGCCGCCAAAACATATCTTGAATGCACCTACAAAATTGATGAAAGAGTTAGGCTATCATGAAGGATATGTTTATGATCCGGATTTGGAAGATGGATTTTCTGGGCAGAATTATTTTCCTGAAGAAATGGGGCGTAGGCGCTTTTATAATCCTGTTGATCGTGGTTTTGAACGGGAAATTAAAAAGAGAATTGAGTATTTTGATAAGTTGAGAGCAGAAAAACAGCGTGCGCAAAAACAAAAAAATAAATTAAATTCTTAGGTTTTGGAAGAATCTCTATAAATAGAATTTGACTTTTGGTTTGATAATGATACTCTGACCGAAACATTGAATTATTTTAAAATTTAATTTTTATGAGTGATTTGAAAGCATTTGCTGAAAGACTTGTTAGTCTTCGGTGTAAGGATGTGCAACAATTGGCGGAAATTTTGAAAGAGGAATATGGTATTGAGCCGAAACAGGGCGCAAAATTAGAAGACTTGTGTGTTTCTGAAAAAGCTGTTTCTCGTCAAGTTCGCCGAAAAATGGAACGAGAGGCTAAGAAAAAACGAAAATGATTAGTTTCTAAAAGCGTATTATTTATAGTTTAAACGAAAAGCTCTTCAATCAGAAGGGCTTTTTGTTTTATTCACTTGTTTTTTTAGAGCTCTTCTGTTACACTTCCGAGAAGTTTATGAAAGGAAAATAAATGGCTGGTGTTGAAATTGTAAAAGTTAAAGATTGTGACGATGGTATGCGTCTTAATCGTTGGTTTTTGAAATACTATCCTGGATTAACTTTAGGACGGTTGCAGAAATTGCTCAGAACAAAGCAAATAAAGGTTGATGGAACGAAAGCTGAAGCTAATACTCGTCTTGAGGCTGGTCAAGATATTAGAATCCCTCCGCTAGATAATGAAAAACAAGCGATTCAACATCAGGAAATCTCTTTTAAAGATGCTGAATTTATTGAGAAGATGGTTATTTATAAGGATGATAAAATTATTGTCTTGAATAAGCCGTCGGGGTTGGCCGTACAAGGTGGGACAAATACAAGTCGGCATGTGGATGGTATGCTAGAAGCATTAAAGTTCGGCTATGAAGAAAAACCAAAATTGGTGCATCGTATTGATAAAGATACGAGTGGTATTTTAGTTTTGGCCAGAACTCGAAAAATGGCTGATGTTTTGACCAAAGCGTTTAGAGAACATTCATTGCGTAAAACATATTTGGCTCTTACGCGTGGTGTACCAAATCAAGAATTCGGTGAAATTAAAGCGCCGTTGGAAAAAATGGAGGGGCGTGTTCAAGTTGTTGAAGGTGGAAAACCTGCGATTACAGAATATGAAGTGCTGGATAGAGTGGGCGATAAATATGCTTTGATTGCAGCAAGTCCTCTCACAGGTAGAACACATCAAATTCGTGCACATTTAGAGTTTATTGGAGCGCCGATTTGGGGAGATGATAAATATTTTGGTGCTGAACGGGATAAAAATAAATTGTTAGCGAATAAATTACATCTTCATGCCTATAAAATTGATTTATCTTCTGTGTATGGAAAAAAAATGGTTGTAAAGGCTAAGTTGCCTGATTATTTTAAAGAAAGCTTGAAGTTGCTCGGATTAAATCTTGGGGAGTAAAGGGAAATGAAAAAACTTCTAAAATTTATTCTTATTTCAGTTGTTTCTGTTTGTGTTTTGGTTGTGGCGGCAGGATATATTCTTTTAACACAAATAGATTTTAATGCCTATAAAAATAGTATTATAAAGATTGTTTATGAAAAAACCGGACGTCAATTGACAATGGATAATATTCAGTTGAAACCATCTTTTAATCCGATTGTAGAAGTGCAAAAGGTTACTTTTTCTAATGCAGAGTGGGCTAAAAATCCAGAAATGGTATCTGCACAATCTATAGAGTTGGGTTTTGCGTTGTTACCTTTGTTTCATAAAAAAATTGAAATTGATACTTTTACCGTTCATGATGCTGTAGTAAATTTGGAGATGAACTCTCAAGGTAAGGCTAACTGGGAATTTTCAGATAATCAATCTTCCGAAGTTAAAAAACAGGTTCTGTCAAATTGGAGCTTGATTAAAACAGCTTATGCTGATGATACTCTAACAACAAATGTTCCAGTTTCTGGAGAGGAATTTTTATTGTCTGAATTAGTGGTTAGAAATCTTCTTTTAGATAATGTTCAGATTAATTATACAGATACGGCTCAAACAGTTCAAAGTTACAAAATTAACAATCTTAAACTGACGGAAGCTGACTTAAATAATATTAATTTTGATTTTAATGTAAATGATGGTCTGTATACCGGAACAGGTATTGCCGGTGGCTTTAGTAAATTAGAGAATGTAAATGGCTACCCAGTACAGGGGCAGTTTGATGTCATGGGAATCCAAGCAACCACAGATGTGCTTTTATATGATTTGATGGGGGGAGAAATTCGTTTTAAGGGAAATGTAAGTGCTCAGGGATTTTTAGGAAAAAACAGCGGGTATAATGAATCTGTTAATGCAAACATTGAGGGAAATTTGAAAAAAATTAAGGCTGATATTCAAAGTTTGATGTTTGCAGGTAATCAGATTAAAGGAACTGTTTCGGTTGACTTAAATCAGCAAGTCCCTGCAATTAGAGCAAACCTTAGTAGTGATAAAATTGATTTGGCTTCTTTTACAAAGAAAACGCAAAGCATGGCTGCTTTTAGTTTAGTGAAAGAGGCTAAGGCTACAACACTTGTACCTAATGAGGTTATTCCTTATCAATATTTATCAGATGTTGACGCTAAAGCTGATGTTTATATCGGTTTGCTGTCTAATGCAAATGTTGAATTGGCAAAAGATTTAACTCTTCAAGCTGAAGTTGTTAAGGGAATTCTCAATGTTAAATTAACAAAGGGTATGATTTTTAATGGAGATGCAACCGCTGCGTTTAATGTCAATGCTTCTCAAAAATCTGTTTTGTTTAAAATGGATGTTAAAAGATTGAATCTAAAACAAGCATTGGCTGCTGCTGGTGATATTAAAGCAGCATTGGATTTTAGAAGCGGTAGTGAAACTGATATCGTTGTTAATTTGATAGGGCAAGGGGATACTTTTGCAGAAGTCGTTGATACCTTAAACGGACACTTTATTACAATTATGGAACAATCTCAGTTACATATAGGTAATATTGGCTTGTTGAAAGGGAATATTATTTCTCAATTATTGGATACACTTCGTATTACTAAGGGAAATGATGATCTGAATTTAAGATGTGCTGTTGTGCGTGCAGATTTGAAAGATGGTAAGGCACAAATTCCAAATGGAATTACCGTTAATGCAGATAAATTTACGATTGTTGCAACAGGTGATGTTAATTTGAAAAAAGATGAACTTAATTTGAGTTTTAAGCCGTTTGCCGGAAAATTAACAGATACAAATCTGGCAAAGGTTTTATCCTCATTGGTAAAATTGACAGGAACAATTCAAAAACCAAAAATTCGTGTGGATAGCGCAAATGCTATTAAAACGATTGTTGGTGTAACAACTACCGGGCCGGTTTATCTGGGAAGCCAAATGTTATTGGAAAATGATGGTTCTCCTTGTTATACAGCATTGCAAGGAACAGGATTGGAAAGTAGATTTCCGAAACCTGAAAATGTTGTTACACAAACGACCGATGATGTCGGACAAATTTTTGATGATAGTGTTGGTGCTGTAAAAGATACAACAAAGGGAATTATTGATATTTTATCCGGTTCAGTTAAAAGTTTAAGTAGGACGAAATAATTTGGTTGAAATGCAGGAAATTGTTTGTTCTGTTCATGAACATAGAAATGAAATTGTGCTTCGGTTGCTTGAATTTTCGGTAACCGATACAATTTTGTATTTAAAAGAATGTATTTCTAATGAGAAGACATTAAATAGTTTAAAATATGCAATTTGTTTTGCGAATGATTTTTTGCAAACAAAGTTTGAGGAAGTTTCCGGATTGGAAGTTTCGACAACTAATTTAGCACAAAAAGAGCTCTTAAGAGAATTTCTTAATAAATTGGATGATGTATCTTTAGCTGTGGTATATCTTGTGGCAACGGAATTAAGGTCTGTTCTGTTGGGGTGTTTGTTTTTATGTCGTGTTTTTTCTGTAAAAGATATTTTTAATTTGGCATTTGCAGAAGAATTAGAAGAACAGGATAAATGGGGATGTGATGATTGCATTCGTCAGAAACATACGGAAATTTTAGAGAAATTAATGTCTTGGGAAAAATTTTGTAATGAGAGAAGTTTATTTAAAAATTGAGGGAAGAGTTCAAGGTATTGGTTATCGTCGGTGGGCTGTTTCTAAGGCTCTGGAAATTGGTGGAATTTCAGGGTGGGTAAGGAACGAAGATGATGGTAGTGTTGAAATACTGATGAGTGGGGATGATGATAAAATTAATCAAATGATACAATGTTGTTATCAGGGGCCTCTTTTTGCGCGAGTTGATAAAATTTCTTTTTTGCCAGGGGTGAGAAATTATTTTTTACCACAGATTGAAGAAAATGTCTTTAGGCGTATTTAATTGTAATCTTAATACAAATTAGCATTGTTGATATTAGTTTTTTCGTCATTGCATATTCTTTTCTTTCGTGTCTGTTGGCGATGAGAGAAATATGCGTGTAATGTTGATGATAAAACTAGAATTTTACTCGCTTTAAAAGATATTTATTATATCTTAATTGGAAAGATATTTGCGTGCAAGTCGAATAAACTTGGGCGAAAATCATGAACTTTATTATGAATGAATATAATATATGCTTTGGGGTTGCAGTTGATTAGTGACTGTGTATGAATTATTAGGGGAGTGGGAAATGTTTTTTAGAACTAAAGGATACAAGAAAATACTTTAAAACTTTTAAATTAGGAGGCTGTAATGGCGTTATATACAACTGATTTGCTTATTTTGGGCTCTGGTCCTGCCGGTTATACCGCGGGGATTTATGCTACTAGAGCAGGACTTAAGACAATGATTGTTTCCGGAAATCAAGAAGGTGGACAATTGACTATGACAAATAGTATTGAGAACTTTCCGGGATTTGAGGAAATCAGTGGTTATGAATTAATGGATAAAATGAAACAGCAAGCTTTGAAACTTGGTGTGGATTTTGTTAATGATAATATTGTTGAAGTAGATTTTTCTAATAGACCATTTGTTTGTAGCTCTGAAAATGGACATTCCTTTAAGGCTCGGGCTGTAATTATTGCAACGGGTTCTTCAGCTAAATGGTTGAATTTGTCTTCTGAAAAGAAATTCTTAGGATATGGAGTTTCTGCTTGTGCTACTTGTGATGGGTTCTTCTATCGTGGAAGAACGGTTGCTGTTATTGGCGGTGGTAACTCTGCGGCTGCAGAAGCTTTGTATTTAGCGTCGTTGGCTGATAAAGTTATTTTGGTACATAGACGTCATCAATTACGAGCAGATAAGATTTTGCAAGATAGAATCTTAAATAACAAAAAAATCGTTGTTGAATGGGATAGTGTTGTTGAAGAGATTTTAGGCGAAGATGAACCTTTGAAAGTAACAGGAGTTAAACTTCGTAATGTAGAAAATGATGAAATAAAAACTGTTCCTTTGGATGGTGTATTTATTGCTGTTGGTCATCAACCGAATACAGAAATATTTAAAGAACATCTTGTTTTGGATGGTAAAGGTTATATTGTTACACGTGAAAATAGCTCTGCAACAAATGTTGATGGTGTTTTTGCGGCAGGTGATGTTAAAGATCCGAAATATAAGCAAGCTGTTATTTCTGCCGGTAGTGGTGCCATGGCAGCGATGGACGCTATTGAATATTTAGATAAGGATTAATTATCTTTGATTTCTGCAGTGTACAGGCAATATTTAGTATTTAATTTGTAGCGTAGATGGAAAGCCAAGTTTGAGTTATAATAACTTGGCTTTCCGCATGTTCGGAAGAGTAGTAAGTTTGGGTTTTGTTGTACAAAGTCTGTTAAAGTATATATGTTTATGCGTTTATACATGTGATGTAGCGACTCTTGGAAGCCTTTTAGTGTTGTATAGTTTGTAGCGTTCTGATTTATTAGAGTGATGTTGTTATTTAAGTATGGAAGGATTATGTTGCCGTCAAAATGTTCCAGAACTAAGATTTTTTGTTTGTGTTCTGGGAACAGTTTGTTGATTTGTACGGCACTGTTTGTGAGTTGCTTTAAATAATGTTTGTCGGCTATTTTATATTGATTTGCTGGGTTAAAAATTAGAGCGATAGCGGTTATGGCCAAGGGAAGAGTTTTATATAAAGGTATTTTTTCTTGTGTGGTATTACTGATCCAATAAGAGCATATTAAGTATATGTAGAAGAAATTGTGAAGATGTATTCCACCATGATACAAGCTATGGAAAATTATAAAAAGTAGCCCCTGAGTGCTGATTAAGAAAAATAAGGCGGTATATTTTTTGTTTTTATAAAAAATATAGAGAGAAATTAAAATTAGGATTGGGTATGTATAGATATTCAGCGGAAATAAGGCTTTGTTTATATCTGATATCAAAGTATTAGAAGTAGGGGTGTGTTTGGTTATATCTGTATCGTAATTATAAAATTGTAAGATGATTAGAATTAACTCAATGAGGCCGACAATTATTATTTGTAGCGTTGGTGTGGTTATTGTTTTATTTTGTAGACTTACTTTTATATTTTCATAAAAATAGGAAATTCCCAGAATCAGAGCACCTAAGAAACAAGCTAGATTGGTGTTGGCCGTTAATAAAAGTAGGCTTAAGTATAAAATATTTTTTTTATGTCTGTATGGATAGATGCTTAAAAGGGCAAATAATAAGAGTAATCCTAGAGAGTAACTGCGTGCAAATGCAATATATAATTGTAAAAATGGAGCGGATAATGTTATAAGATATTTTAGATATGCTGGAAAAGGCGCATATTTGTATAGTAAATAAAATGCGCCTAGCATGAAGACAAGATTTAAAATATATAAAGAATATGGATATAGAAAATTTGTTTTTGCTATAGGCATTAAAATGTAAAACCAAAGGAAAGGGTGTCCTTCAGTTTTGCTTAAAGTAAATATATCGGTTAGTGATAAATATCGTGCAATATTCCAAGCGTGTGCTTCGTCGTAATTTGGAGGGCAATTTAAATTTAAAAAAGCTGCCGAAATTATTAGGATTGTAAAACCTATAATATACAAATGATATTTCAGCAGCTTTTTCATCTCTATACGTTAAATAAGAAGTTTAACAGATCTCCGTCTTGAACAACGTAATCTTTACCTTCTGAACGCATTTTTCCGGCTTCTTTGCATCCTTGTTCGCCACCGAATTTGATATAGTCGTCATAGGCTATTGTTTCTGCACGGATAAATCCTCTTTCAAAATCTGAGTGAATGATGCCAGCGCATTGAGGCGCTTTAGAGCCCTTCAAAAATGTCCATGCTCTTACTTCTTTGGGACCGGCGGTAAAGTATGTTTCAAGACCGAGTAATTCATA
Organism: uncultured Alphaproteobacteria bacterium; assembly: GCA_944390455.1. GTDB lineage: Bacteria > Pseudomonadota > Alphaproteobacteria > RF32 > CAG-239 > CAG-267. Next base: position 177,859 of record CALXPU010000001.1, read on the forward strand.
TCCGGCTTTGATAATTTTGGTTAATCCTGTTTCTTCTAGTCCTAAAGCTGATAGAAATTCTTGTTTTTCTTCTTCACTGTCTAATTGAGCTACTTCGGATTCAATTGCGGCAGAAATGATAACAGCCTTTGCGTGTTCTTTTTCTGCTTTTTCAAATACTTTTTTAGAGAATTCATTACCGGTTGCAGCGCTGTCTTCATCAACGTTGCATACGTATAATACGGGTTTTGATGTTAAAAGCTGCATCATTTGATATTGCTTCCAAGCATCTTTATCTTCAGGAGATGGAGCAGCTGTGCGTGCTGGTTTTCCTTCGCGTAATGCGTTGATAATTGGCTCCATTACTCTGGCTCTCACAGCGGCTTCCTTATCGCCTCCGGTTTGAGCTTTCTTCTTTGTTTGTTCAAAACGTTTTTCTAAGGATTCTAAATCAGCAATCATTAATTCTGTTTCAACAATTTCAGCATCGCGAATTGGGTCAACAGATCCTTCTACATGAGTGATGTTGCTATCTTCAAAACAGCGTAGAACATGGATGATTGCATCTGTTTCACGAATATTGGCTAAGAATTGATTGCCTAAGCCTTCACCTTTGGAAGCGCCTTTTACTAAACCTGCTATATCTACAAATTCTAATTGTGTGGGAACAATATTTTTGGGGTGTACAATGTTGGCTAGCTCTTGCAAGCGTTTGTCCGGTACAGCGACTCGGCCAGTGTTTGGTTCAATTGTGCAAAACGGAAAATTTGCAGCTTGTGCTGCAATGGTTTGTGTTAATGCGTTGAATAGAGTGGATTTGCCTACGTTTGGAAGACCTACAATACCACAGTTAAATCCCATTTTATTGCTCCTGTTATCATTATGTTTTCTTTTATGCGGTTATACTAAAGAAGTAATCTTTTTGCAATAAAAATATAGGGATATATAATGGGAAATGTTCGTTTTTATAAGAAAATTTTATTTACTGTTGTGCATTCCGATGAGATTGGAATAATGCGCAATGCCTTTGTTTAATAATTCGCCTATGCTGTTTGATATAAAATCCAGACGTTCTTGTAAAACATCCATTTCAGCTTTAGCGAAACGGGATAGTACAAAATTGACAGTGTCGGTGTGATGTTCTTGGGGGGATCCTACTCCGACGCGGATGCGGTTATATTCAGGACCTATTTGCGAATCTATGTTCTTTAGTCCATTATGTCCGCCTGCTGAGCCTCCGATTTTTGCTTTTAATTTGCCCAAAGCTAAGTCTTTGTCATCATGAATGACGACAATGTTGTTCGGGGATATCTTGTAAAAATTAGCGACTTTGCCAACAGAGTTACCTGATAGGTTCATAAAAGTTTGTGGCTTTAGTAATAGAACTTTTTGACCGTCGATGTTGCCTTCTGCTAATAGTCCTTCAAATTTTGTCTTGAAAGGAGAAAAATTATAGCGGCTGTGTATTTCATCAGCCGCCATAAATCCAATGTTATGGCGGGTTTTTGCATATTCTTCACCAGGATTGCCTAAACCTACCACTAAAAACATCTTCTTGCCCTATAATTCTTAGTTACGCATAAAGTCAACGTGAATAGGCATATCCGATACCGGGTCAAATTGTACATCTTTGCAGATTACTTTTTCAGATTTGCCATTTAAAGAAATGGTAATTACTGATTTATAGAAATCACGAAGATCAAGAGCCTTTTCAAGTTCAACAGGATGTAAACTGATGTTTACAGCGTTTTTCTTTCCGCCATATATAACTGCAGGAATACGGCCTTCTCTACGACATGCACGAGCTGCCCCCTTACCTGCTTTTTCACGCAAATTTGCATTAAATGTAATTTCTGACATGTTTTTAATCCTTTTATAAAATTAAAATTGACCAACCGACCTCCAGGGGTGCCGTTTGGTGTGAATTTTTATATATCTTCTTGTTTTAAAAATCAAGATTTTTTTAGAAAAAAGAGGAGGTTTGCTCCTCCTCTTTTATTATTACTGTTGTATCTGTGTTTCTTCTTGTGTTTTTAGGTAGTCTCGTTTGTCTTTAAGGAATTTGAGAATACCAAAAGGAATAGACAAAGCATATAATGCAGTAAGAACACCTAAAGTTAGCCAGGTTTGTGTAAATAAGAAATTAGCTAACAGAGCCACAATGATTAGCAAAGGAACAACCATAGATGCTTTAACTTTGCTTTTCTTTAATGAAATGGTCGGAATTCTACTGGTTTCTAAATATGATACGAAGCACATCCACAATCCGCAGAATAAGTGCGTTCTTAAAATGTTTTCGGCTTCAATATTGTCAAAACTTATGAGAATCGGCATCATGACCATAGCAGCAGCTGCCGGAGCAGGAACTCCCGTAAAATAATGTGACCAATATGGTGGAATTGTTTTGTCTTCCAGCATGGTATTGAAACGAGCTAGACGCATAGCCATTCCCATTGCAAATAGTAAACAGAAAAACCAACCGATTTTAGGTAGATCAAATAAGCACCATTGGAACATTAAGATGGCCGGAGCAACACCGAAACTTACGAAATCGCTGAGAGAATCCAATTCTGCTCCGAATTTTGAAGAAGCTTTTAACATTCTTGCAAGTCTTCCGTCCAGTCCGTCAAATAATGCGGCAAGGAATATGAATAAGACTGCTTTACTCCAATCTTCCTGTACGGAATAACGAATTGATGTGATACCGGAGCAAAGTGCCAGCATTGTTACAATGTTTGGAACTAATTTACGAAAAGGAACTTCCGAAAATTTGTTCTTTGAAAATTTTATTTTCTTATTTAAGGGTTTCATAAAATTACCTTTCTTCAAATATTTATGCCGAAACGCTGTTTCTGCCGCATAAACTAAATATTACCCAAAATATGCGTTGCATATTAAAAACAGGAAAAATTTTAACCGGAAATAAAAAAAATACAAGTTTTATGTTGCATTTATATTTTTTTGTTTGTATAAGATATTTCCAGATGATTTGCGCTTGTGGCGGAACAGGTAGACGCTGCAGACTTAAAATCTGTTGGGAGCAATCCCGTGCCGGTTCGATTCCGGCCTAGCGCACCATCTTTTAGATTAAAACGCCTTTATGGCGTTTTTTTGTTTTGCTAATAAAATACTTTCTGACAATATATTTGACAAGCTTTTATAGTTTTTTTAGTCTAGATGAAGAGATTTGATGTTTATTGGAGGAAGGTATGGGTGAGTTCTTTGATATTTTAGATGAACAAGGAAATAAAACGGGAAAAATAAAAAAACGTGAAGATGTTCATCGGGACGGAGATTGGCATAAATCGGTTCATATTTGGATTGTTAATGATAAAAACGAAGTTCTTTTGCAAAAACGTAGTCCAAATAAAGATAGTCATCCTAATATGTGGGATATTTCTTGTGCAGGTCATTTGATCGCTGGTGATACGTCAATATCAGGAGCTCTTAGAGAAGCTAGAGAAGAATTGGGGCTTGATCTTTGTTCTTCACAATTGCAACTTATTGGTCAAAGGAAAAAGGCTAGTTGTTATACTCAGGCCTTTATTAATAACGAATTTAGCGATGTTTATTTATTACGCTTATCTATTTATATTCATGAATTGCAATTACAGACAGAAGAAGTTTCTGAAGTGAAGTTTGTTTCGCTTGATACTTTTAAAAATATGATAAGAGCAAAGGATAAAACTTTGTTGATGCATAATGAAGAATTTGAAATGCTTTTTAATGCGCTAGGGATGGTTTTGTAGTGTTGTTGTTTTGAGGATGGTGTTTTATAATGTTTTATAAGGTTATGTGCTATGTTTTGATTAACGTTTTGTGGATATCATTTGCTTTTGCAAGCTCTCTTTGGGAGGGAAAATGGGAGATGGGACGCTATACGTCAGCAGGGGGAGGACTATTGGATATTCACGATTGTACGAGTGAAAATTGTCTTTTTAGAATTACTTCTATGCATGGTGCTCATACTTGTGATGTTAGTGGTGTAATGAAAATTGATAAAAATTATGCGAGATTTTATAATTCCGCAGATAAATATGGTGATGAATTTTCAGCGGAAGAAATATTGTTTGAGTTAAATCCTACGAAGAAAATTATTGATGTTCAGCATAAAAGTGGGCAATTTTGTGGCATGAGAGGCTATATAGACGGTATTTATGAATATGAAAGTTTGCCTTATCGTTATCCGACCAGTTTTGATTGTTGGAGAGATAATCTAAATCAGGCGGAAATAGCTATTTGTGCATCTCACAAACTCTCTCAAGCAGATATGGAACTTGATGCTAATTATAAGTCCTATAAAACTCCTGAATGGTTTGATAATCGCAATAAATGTCAAAAGGATGAAAAGTGTTTATGGGAACTTTATACAAAATCTATTAAAGATGCTTTTGAGCTGGATTCAAATAGTTCATTTGATTTTTGGATTTATGTTCGAGGGCAAAAGCAAAAATGGTATTATCCTACGGATTTGGCTTTGTTGAGAGATTATTTTGAGGAGAATATGGCAGAACCATATTTCTCTGCGTGGACAGTTACTTTAGGAGATGATTCTTATACGGCGTCTTGTGAAAATTGTTTGGCCAAATCTTATGGTATTGCTGGTTTATATACAATATACGAATCAGCATGGTATATTGATGAGGAAGAAATGTGGATTAGTTTTATTTCGGCAAATTTAGATATTCCTGAGGATAAAAAGGTTATTGTCTTTGCGCCATTTGGTAAAACATTAAATGATATGCCGGTATTTGTAAAAGAGTATACGGAAGATTTAGCAAAACGTTGTCAAGTTTCTTCTGATGATATAAAGTTGATGTTCTTTAAAACATCAAAATAGTGTTTGTAAAATATTTAAAAAGTAGGGGATGTTTTAGGTTAAAACTGTTAGTGCTATTTTATATAAAGGAAATATTTTGACAAATTATAGATATACAGCGGTTATAGCGACAATTTCTAATGCTTTTTGTGACGCTATTTTGGATTATACAGTAGGCTTTTACAATTACTATAAGGTTTTACTGTTAACATCAATAGTGGCTTTTATTGGGCAAATCGGAATAGGAGTTTATTCTGGAATAGCTTTTTCTCTTTTGGCATTACCTTATGTTTTTATTCATGCTGTTTTGATTTTATTGGGGTATATTTGTTTTGTTAGAGCTCTGAAATATATTCCTGTGGCATTGGTGGGATTGATAGAAGCGAGTAGTTTGTTTTTGACTTTTGCGATAGATGCTTTTTTAGGGTATGTGGTTCTTTCTTTCTCGTTTATATTTTTATTGGTTTTATTTGTTTTTTCTATCTTTTTGTTTACAGAAAATTGTATTCAAGATAAAAAGAATTGCATCAAAACAATTAGACCAATAGGTTTTGTATGGGTGTTTGCTTCTGTCTTGTTTTATTTGGCGGCACCATATTTGGTTAAAGTTTCTAGTTTTAAGGGGGCTAACGAAATTGCTATAAATTTAGGGTATTATTTCGTTGCTATTCCGTATTTTTGGTTTCAGTTGCACTTTATAAAAATAAAACAAAATAGCCCTGAGCAATATTCGGTGAGATGGTGGCAAAATATATATGTACTTTCTTTTATTATAGGGCTCTTAGAAGCTGTATATTATGTTTTTGAAACTTTTAGCTTTATAAATGATACTCCAACTGTAGTTGTGGTTATTGAGCAGACAAGATTATTTTTACTATTTGTTTTTTCAATTCTTTTTAAAAGGGATAAATTTTCTTGGAAAAAGTTAGTTGCTTTAATGTTGGGAGGTTTATCGGTTGTTGGAATATATTTTTACTAATGCTTTTTTGATGGGATATGAATAGAGGGGAGAAAATATGAAACTCGTTGTTGATGTAATGTCATGTGAGGATACGATTAATAGTATTCTTCATTTTCAAACGGATGATAGTTCTTTATATTGGCGAGAAACGTTATTTCAGGTATATCCTAGCTTAGATAAAAGTAAAGGGCTTGATGCAGTTTGGGATGCACGAAAAGAATATTTGTGTGAGCAGTTGAGGCTTTTATATTTGCAAGTAGAGAATGATTTGACAGTCAAAGCTAAGATATTCAATCAATATTGGCTTGAGAAAAAAGATGAAGTAACAGAAGTTTTTTCTAAGGTCTTTCAGATTGATTGTGAGAATATTCTTGATGACATGACTGCGCAAATTTCATTAAATCCAATTTGTCCGCGTGATATTCATTGTCATTTCTTTACGGTTTTTTATCGTTATGGAAAAGAACAGTTTTTAATGACTGCAATACATGAAATGGTTCATTTTGTTTGGTTTCTTATATGGCATAAACATTTTAAAGACAGTGTTTCACATTATGATGCACCACATTTGGAGTGGTTGTTAAGCGAAATGGTTATTGATACTTTTGTTCATCATTCGGACATTGGAATATTCTTTGACAGTTCTCGTATAGAAAAACCCGCATATCGTTATTTTTATGATATGAAAGTGAAAGGGGAGCCGATATTAGCAATGCTTGAAGAATTTTATTTGAGTGCAACATCTATTACAGATTTTATGGAGAAAGCTATTCAGTACTGTCGAGAAAATGAAGAGTGCATCAGAAAACAAGTTCTTTAATGTTTGTGTTTAAATGGAATTTAATTTTTGTGGGGTAAGTTCTTTTATATATCATAAATTATGGAGTTGCGGATGCGATTGAAAGTTATTTTTGCTAATGTGATTCAAGGGATGATTCATGTTGGATATAATGATAAAAAAGAGAACCTTTTTACGGGATTTCATCCTAATAAATATGTTGAATATTTTGAAAAAAAGAAACCTGATATTTTATGTTTGGCGGAAGCTCTTATGGATAATCAGCAGGGCGACAGTTCATTTATCGAAAAGATTGTTAATGTTTGTGGAATGCCTTATTATCGTAATTTGGTAGGGGAAAAAGCATTTTTTGTTGATAATAAATATTACGGGGTATCTGTTTGTTCAAAATTTCCCTTTACATCGTATCAAGTTCAAAAATTGGCTAATCCTAAAATTGAAACAATTCGTCCTAATGGAGATCATTGGGTTATGCATGATAAATTTATTCAAAAGGTTGTTTTAGATTTAGGGAAAGACAAAACGCTTAGTTTAGTAAATACACATATGTTTCCTTTTCAACATTTTAATAAACATTTTTGGGATGATGAATTCGCCTCATATCGTGCTCAGTGGGCTGAATTGTTGAAATCTGATAACGATAGCCTTTCTTTAATAACAGGAGATTTTAATACGGTTGGAATTACCATTGATAAGGCTTTTCCAGAATTAGAAATAGGAGGAGCTTTGCAATCTGTTGTTAATTATGAGGGTAAGATGTTTCAGCCAACATATCTATATGATACGCAAATTGAATATATTTTGGTTTCATCTGTGGCTAAAGTTGTTTCTGCTAAAGCTGAGATGGTATATTCTGACCATCCTTTTCTGATTGCGGAAATAGAACTTTAAATACACTGTTAATACTATTTACTTCTGACTAAAAATAAAGTAAAATAGCTTTATTAAGTATGGGGGAAGAGATGTTATCATTTGAGGAAATTTTAAATACAGTGTCTGATGATAAAGTGATGGTTGATTATCCATCTCTTTTTCGTGATTTGCGACAGAAAATGAAAGAAAGTTATATTACTCCAGATATTCAGAGATTTTACATTGCTTATTATGCCAAGATGGCTGCTGAGCATGTGGGGTTTTCTCAATTTTCAAAGGAAAGTCAGCAGGGATTTAAATCTGAAATAGAGCGTTTGTATGCGAATATTTCAGAGAATAAAAAACAGCAAGATTTTTTAGAAGAAATGGCGTCACGAACTGTCGGATTTATTGAAGATAGGCATTTTGAGGTAAATGTTGGCGGGAAAATGTTTCATGGAGGTAAACCCAAAGCAGATAGGACAGTTGGAAAGAATTTTGCATATAGAACTCGTGAAGAAAAGCCCGATACATATCAAGAACAGGGTAAAGCTGTTGGACGGACTGATACGGGAGAAGAATTTCCGATTTGGGAAATAGGGACAATGAAAAAAGGAAATGAAGATATTTTGGTTGTTTCTGTTTATGATATAGCTCATCGAGATAATTCTTATGAAGCATGGAGTGATTTTATTGAAAAGTTTGATGAAATTTATCTGACAAGTAAGGATAAGTGGGAAAAAGGAAGAATTATTTTTGATGTTCGCGGAAATCGCGGTGGGGAAGATAAACCTATTGATCATGTGGCTAAAAGATTGTACGGAAATATGGTTAATACCTATAAACGTTGTGAAATTAAAGATACATCTTTGGGAAATTGGATTTTGCATAAACACGGTGCTTTTAAACCTCAAAATTATGAGAAAGACGGTTTAAAAAATACAGATATTGTGCAGCGAAAATGTTTTTCCGGCGAAAATAAGGTCTTATTTGATGAAACACAGACTTTTTATCCGTTTAATGAAAAAGATGGATATAAGGGGAGGATAGATATTTTATTGTGCTCGAGAGTGGGCTCTTCGGCAGAGAGTGCTTATTCTTCTTTTTATCATCATCCTAATGTTAGATATATTGGTGAAAATACTCATGGTATGCAGCAATATACTCAGGGAACTTTTAATACTCCATGGGGCGGTAGTATGCGTGTCGGATGGGGTAAATTGACTTATTGGGATAAAGAAGGGGAAAATATTGAGGTTGTTGGTCATAAACCAGACGTAAATTGTTCCGGAAAAGATGCTTTTGATGTTGCTTTGTCTATGGATAGGGATGAAGGGCGAATTATCGGTTTTAGAGAGAAAAATGAAGCTGTCTGCGGAAAACAATCTTTTGTTGAGTATAATCCGAAAGTTACTTCTGATTTGCGGAAAGCATATTATGCAAAATACATAAATCCGGCATTGGGTGTTATAGAGGAACAAAATAAAAGAGATAGAGTTGCTCAATGTTTAGGACGTGCAAAGAGCCATTTTGCCACCAAAGACAATATTGAGCAAGAAAATTCGAGAAAAAGTTGTTTAGTCCCTAATGTGATGACTGTAAAAGTTAACAAAGGTAATGATGGAATGTAATTTTAGGAGGCGTTATGGTTAAAAATATCGGTATGATTGGTGATAGTATTGCTCATGGGTATTATGATGAAAATGAAATGGGATTTTTTGCTAGATTAGCTAAATTGATTTTAGAAAATCACCCAGGTGATTATGTTTTTAATAATATGGCGCAATCTGGCGATAATATTGCTGATGTAACGAATAGAGCTATTTATGAAGTTTTATCAAGGCAATTTGATTTAATTATCGTTAATATTGGGATTAATGATTTAAGACGGAGAAAAAATAGCGATTTACAGTTAGATTTTTCAGAAGGTGCTCGTATTATGTATTGGAATAAATTGCTCGATATTTTAGCTAAAACTGGTGCTAAAATTGTGGTAATGGATTTGGTGCCGGTGATTGAGAGCAGATATTCAGAACAGGCTTCGTTAGTTCGATATAATTCAGATGTGGAAAGATATAATGAAATTATTAAAACAATTTGTCAGGATAGGAATGTTTTCTTTTTTTCTCGATATGAAGATTGGAAATCTCGTGATTTAGAAAAATTGTATAAAGATGCAACTCATCCTAATGCGGTTGGTCATCAGATGATGGCGGAAGAAATTTATCGGTTTTTACAGACAAAGTTGTTACTTTTATAGATGTATTTTTCCGTTATTTATTTTTTAGGAAGTTTCTTGTTGTGCAAAAAATTGATAAAACAATAGTTTTGAAGATTTATGATTGTATATTTTTTATGGTCATTTTTTTGCCGCATAAACAGAATGAGGTACGACATGTGTGAAAATTTAAAAAGGATTTTTTATAAATTGTTGTTTCATTTTATACGGAATAAACATCGTCGTAAACAATTGTATATTTGTTTATCTAAAGTGGGAATTTCTCAATATTTGAAGTTGGCGAAATTAAGTGAAGAAGAAAATAGAGAGAGTAAACAGTTTAAGTATTTTATATCAGTTGCGTGTATTATTAAAAATGAAGGTTCGTATCTTAAAGAATGGATTGAATATCATAAATTGATAGGGGTGGAGCATTTTTATGTGTATGATAATGAGAGTTCTGATGATACAAAAGATATCTTAAAACCATACATAAATTCAGGGATAATTACATATGTTTACTATCCGGGAAGAGATAGACAAGATGCTGCATACTTAGATGCTTGTCGTAAATATGGTGACGAAACGAAGTGGATGGCTGTGATTGATTTGGATGAATTTATTGTTTTGCATAAATCCAAAAATTTACAGGAATTTATGGATGAATTTAAAAATGTTAGTCAAGTTAGTTTGCATTGGGTTTTTTATGGTAGTTCTGGTTTTGAAAAGAAACCAGATGGATTAGTTTTGGAGAATTTTAGAGGTCATGCTCGTCTTGCAGATTTTACCCCTAAGTCTATTTTTAATCCAAGAACAGTTACTGATACAGGTGCTCACTATATGTGGGTTTGCGGAAAGTGGGTTAACGAAGATAATAAAGAATTTGGTAAATATTCTGCGAATCCAATTTGTAAAGCGCAAGTTAATCACTATGTAATTAAATCGTGGGAAGAGTTTTATAATAGAAAAGTGGCGCGTGGTCGAGCAGATTATAAAACATTTAGTAATGATTTGCGTGAATACTTTAATAAGCATGTTAAAAATGAAGTTTATGATGATTTGATGCTTCCATATGTTGAGCAATTGAAATCTATTTTAGATTAGATAGTGAATAGCTTTTTTGTTTAAAATGGCGTAGCGAGTCCTTGTAATTTTAATTTAATGAAAGGACTATTGCTATGATTTATGGTTATATTCGCGTTAGTACAGATAAACAAACTACTGAAAATCAACATTTTGAAATTAAAGAATTTGCACTTAAAAATGAAGTGGTCATTGATAAATGGATTATGGAAACTATTAGCTCAACCAAGGAGTTGGAAAAGCGTAAATTAGGTAAACTGCTTAAGAAACTTAAAGATGGTGATATTCTTATTGCTTCAGAATTGTCTCGTTTAGGACGTAATTTGTTACAGGTTATGAGCATATTACATCATTGTATGTCTTCAGGGGTTAGGGTATGGACTATTAAGGATAATTATCGTTTAGGGGCAGATATTCAGTCTAAAGTTTTGGCCTTTGCTTTCGGATTATCTGCAGAAATTGAACGAAATCTTATTTCTCAACGAACGAAAGAGGCTTTGTTGCGATTAAAGTCAGAAGGGAAAATTTTGGGTAGACCCAAAGGACGCAAAAATACTAAACTTAAATTGACCGGTAAAGACAATAAAATTTTAGCAATGCGTATGGAGCATATTTCAAAATCTCAGATTGCCAGAGTTTTGGGAGTGGATAGGTTGACGCTTTCGCGTTATATGGCGGAGCATTTGCATGATCCAATGCTTGAAGATTGACTTAATGAAAAAGTATAAGTTTATGCATTTTTTTCATTGTCTGTTTCGGTGTTTGTTTTGCGCCCTTTAAGATTGATTAAAAATTGTGTTTCCATTTTTAAATATTGATCAAGCAACCATCGTGACCGTGATACTGAAAATATTGTTAGAAGCAGTAAAACAAAAATTACTTTGGGGTTTTCTGTTAAAAACTTATGCACGACAGTTACAATGAAAAAAGATGAAACTAATATGCGGAAGCTGGTTAGGATAATTAATGGAAGGCGGTTTGCTTTTTTTGCCATCCATAGACGATAGTAAATTTTTGATACTTGGCTCTTTCCTGTAAAGAAATTGCGTACACGTTGCATTTTGTCGTCAAAAGTTTTTTCCTCGTTGATTCCAGCTTCCTCTTTGGCGCAATTGGCGGCGATTTCTATTTCTTCAGCTTGCTTTTGCGGAAAAATCCAAATCATTTTATCTTTTAAAAATTTTGTGGCGATAATGTTCCAGCCGATTAATGCTTTTAAAAAAGGTGACATTAGGATAAAAGTCAATGTGGTTAATAGTATATTGGCTGGGATTCTATATGGAATAATGGTATGGATGATGGGTTGAATAATTGATGCAAAGACAATTATACTGTATAAAATGATTGAGAATAAGGATAAACGTAAAAAATAATTTTTAAACAATGCACTCCAAAGTCTTTCTTCGTTATGTGTCATTGTTGTGGTGGTTTTGTTTATGTAATCCAACCATTTTTCGGGAAGAATACGGTTTAGCTTTTTGTATGCTGGTTCTGCTGTTCTCATCATTACTGGTGTTAAGAATGTGGTTATTGCCGATACGGCAACGATGATGGGGTAAACTTTGGGGCTTAATACATTTAAACTCATGCCCAGTGATGCAATAATAAAGGCAAATTCACCGACCTGAGCAAGGGAAAATCCTCCGTAAAGAGCAGTTTTTAGTGTCTCTCCAGATGCAACAAAACCGAAACATGAAAATACAATTTTTCCTATAACAACAATTAAAGTAATTACAATAATGGGTTCGGCGTATGTGATGAACATTTGTGGATTTACCATCATTCCTACGGACACGAAAAATACAGCTCCGAAAAAATCTTTAAGGGGTTGAATGTTTTTTTCTATTCGGCCAATAAATTCGGTTTCTGCTAAGATGGAGCCCATGATAAAAGCGCCAAGTGCTGCTGAAAATCCTGAGGAAGTTGCTAATAAAACCATTCCGAAACATAGACTTATGGTTATAATAAGCAACATTTCATCGGTTAGGTATTTCTGAATTTTTTCTAAAAAAGTTGGAACAAGGTATATTCCAATGATGAAACATAATATTAAAAAGAAAATTAATTTTAATGTGCTTAGTCCCAGGGCTATTCCGTTTATTGTGCTTCCTAGAGCTATTGTCGGTAATAATACGAGCATTAATATTCCAACTAAATCTTCTACGATTAGTACACCGAAAACTAAATCCGTGAATCGCTGTTTTTTAATGTTTAAATCATTGAATGCTTTGATGATAATGGTGGTGGAAGACATGGATATCATAGATCCTAAAAAGAAACTGTCCATGGTTGACCAACCTAGCAGTAAGCCGACATTATAGCCTAGAAATAGCATGAAAATAATATTGGCATTAGCTGTTATCATAGCTGCTTTTCCGACGTTTAGCATTTTTTTGAAGCTAAATTCCAATCCTAAGCCAAATAGTAGAAATATAACCCCTATATCTGCCCATAAGGTTAAATCTTCTTTATCTTTTACGGTGGGTAATAAATCAAAATATGGTCCCGCAAAAATTCCGGCAAGTACGTAACCTAAGACCATAGGTTGTTTAAATTTTTTGCAGAGTAGGGTTGTGATACCTGCGTAAATAGTGATTAATGTTAAATCTATGATAAGTGAGTGAATTGCGTGCATTTTTTTACTATATCTTGTTTATGTATAAGCTATATATACGGAGATTTTCTTTATTTCAAGTTAATAGCTTTTGTGAATGCTATATATAATTATTTTTCTAGTTCAAATTCATTATTGCTTTGATGGTTAAAGTAGGATGTTTCGCCATCGTCCCATTTTATTTTTAAACGGTTTTGTGGTAAAAATTCATATTTTCCGCAGTTTTTATATGCATTGTTAAAGCTGCAAATTCGGTTATTTTCTTGTTGGATAAAGGTGTCTTTCCATTGTGGAGTTTTGAGATAAATGTAAGGGGCATCTGGCGGTGGAGTAAAAAAGTCTGAAGCTAGAGCAAAAGGAACTTCTTTGATTCTTAATCCATGATATGCTTGTTTATATTTAAGATAAATGGTGAACAAACGTTCTCCTAAATATGCAAAAGCAAGCTTTTGTTCGGTGTTTCTTGCGGGTAATTCATCCTTTATTTCTTGGTAAAGTGGGCGTAAGATACTAAATAGCCAAGTGGCGTAGTTATTTAATATCTCTCGGCGCGTGATAAACATATTTGTTGGATAGAAACCATCATCACTTTTTAGGGTTTGATTAGCAAAGTCATACATGTGTGGGTATTTTTTGCGAATAATTTCGAGCGCTTTATCTAAATCTGAGATGATGTGTTCTTTTTGATATTGTTCGTATGTATTTATTTTTATAGGTTCGGATACGATAATGTCATGTGTTGCAAACCATGGTAAAATGTATTTCTTTTCAAGTTCTAAATTGTGTAAAAATTCTTGAGAAAATTTTTCTAAATGCTTAATTCCCAGATGGCGGAAGCGCATGGATGGAAAAGTTAGCATCGGATAGCGGGAGTTATCGTTTATACATAAAAAGCGACGGTAGTGAAACATTCCGACGTATGGAGAATCGGTATTCTTCCATATCCAATACAGCGCAGTTAATTCGGCAAAGTTGCGATTTAAGTTAGATATGTTTTCATTTGTATCATCGCCTATCATATTATGATTGAGCCAAGCGATTTGTTCCGGTGTAAAAGTTCCTTGACGCGAAGGTGTGGTCGCAATGCTTCTCCCTCCTTGTATTGGGGTGAATATTTCACTTTCAATGAGAGGTGCCGGTTTGTAGTATACAACGTATATTTTTAGGTAATCTGTTTTATAAATGAATAAAATGTAGCTAAAAAAGCATAAAATAAAAGCAGCAAGAATAGTGGTTATAAAAAATAAACTTTTGCTGCTTTTCATTGGCATTCCTGTCTGAATGTAATAATTACATTGAGCTTAATTGATGTGAGTTAAGCTATAATATTCGGGTTAATCAATGTTTCTATCTTTTGAATTTTATTTTTTAAATTTGTTCTTTGGCTATTTAGTTGTTGTGCTTGATAGAAATCTATCATTTGTTTGTTTCTTACAAGTTTTGTGATATCTGACTTAACCCTTCTTTCTTCAAGTTTTAATTCACAAAGTTGTACTTGAAGTTTATTAAAAGAATTGGTATTTGTCATTAGCGTACTCCAAATGTTACATTTATTCGCTTTATGCGATTCTTGTTCTTCGCGCATATTATACTGTATTTTGCACTAAAAATCAAGTTATTTTGAGGGCAAAATTAAAAAAATTAGTGAAAAAATATAAAATTCTGCTAGTCTTATAAAAATATTATCGTTATGTATTTTTCAAAATGAAACTTTATTGATTGGATAGGAATATTATGACTGAAATTAAAAAAATTGGTATTTTAACCAGTGGTGGCGATTGTGCCGGTTTGAATGCGGTTGTTATGTCTGTGGTTAATTCTGCGGCTCAACTCGGTTGGGAAGTTTATGGTATTCATAATGGTACCGATGGTGTTACTGAGACTCCTTTGTCTTATGAATTGTTAACAGAAAGAAATTTTTCTGATACACCATGGCCGCGTTTGGCAGGTTCTTATCTTGGTTCTTTGAATAAAGGCGTTAAAATGGAATCGCAAGCCGAAATTTCTGCTCGTTTTGGTAAAGGCGTTGCTGAATTAGGTCTTGATGCTGTTATTGTTGTTGGTGGCGATGGTAGTATGAACATTGTTAGCAATTATTGTCGTAATGCCGGTGTTAAAATGGTTGGTATTCCAAAGACTATTGATAATGATACTCCGCTTACACAATATTCTGTTGGTTTTGATTCAGCTTGCAAAGTTTGTACGGATGCTGTTGATGCTTTGTGGAAAACCGCTCGTTCTCACCAACGTGCTTTGATTTTGGAAGTAATGGGACGTGATGCCGGTCACTTAGCTATGCGTTCAGCTGTGGCAGGTTTTGCTGATGTTTGCTTGGTTCCTGAAATTCCTTATACAGTTGATGGTATTATTAATAAATTGAAGAGCATTAAGGCAAAAGGTCGTAACCATGCAGTTATCGTTGTTTCAGAAGGTGTTCATACAGAAACTGGCGAGATGGTTTCTAATACTAAAAACCTTATTGGTGAAAAGATTAATGGCGGTATTGGTGAATATTTGAGCGCTGCTATTAATGCTAAATATTCTGATTTTCAAACTCGTGTTACAAAATTAGGTCACGTTCAACGTGCCGGCGATCCGACTGCTTTTGATAGAGCATTGGCTTGTGCTTTTGGTGCAAAGGCTGTTGAATTGTTGAAGGCTGGTCATACAGATGTTATGGTTGCTCTTAACGGTGATAAATTAGTAACTTACCCATTAGAAGAAGTTGTTGCTGAAGGTACTACATTGTTGAATAAAGACAGTGTATATGTTAAAGCTGCAGTTGATATGGGAATGTATGTTGGTGAAATTAAATAATCACCTAAGTTCTATTAAAAAAGCGGCAGTTGTTGAAACTGTCGCTTTTTTTTGTTGGCTATAAAATCTTAAACATGGGAGATTTGAGGCTTTATTAAATTTTTTCAAAATTTACACGTGGATCAACCAGTGAATAAGTTAAATCACTGAGAAGTTTTAAAATTAGTCCAAGAAGTGCAAAGATATATAAAGTTCCGAATACTACAGGATAATCTCTTGTCATAATTGCTTCATAGCCTAATAATCCCATTCCGTTTAGGCTGAAAATGATTTCTATTAAGAGAGAACCCGTAAATAATATTTTCATTAGTAATCCAGGTAGACCGGCAATAATAATCATCATGGCATTACGAAAAACATGGTGATATAAAATTCGATTTTCAGATAGACCTTTGGCTTTTGCGGTTAAAACATATTGCTTGCTTAATTCATCCATGAAAGAATTTTTGGTTAACATGGTTAATGAGGCTATTCCACCTATTACAATGCATATTGTCGGTAGAGTTAAATGCCAGAAATAATCTCCGATTTTTTGCCAGATAGTAAAGTTTTCCCATCCATCGGAGGTTAAGCCTTTTAGTGGAAATATTTGAAAATAAGTGCCGCCAGCAAACAGTACAATGAGTAGAACTGCAAATAAGAAAACCGGTATGGCTGAGCCGATAAATATGATAAAAGAACTTATCACATCAAATTGTTCTCCGTCTTTGCGGGCTTTTTTTATACCAAGAGGAATTGCTATTAAATAAATTATCAATGTTGACCATAGACCTAAAGATATTGATACAGGTAGGCGTTCTTTTATGAGCTCTAATACGGTTTTATCTTTGTAATAACTTTTCCCGAAATCAAAGTGAATATAGTCATTAAGCATTTTAATGAAACGTTCGTGTACAGGTTTATCAAAGCCAAATTGTTTTTCCAACTCTTTGACTAAATCATCAGGTACGCCTTTGGCTCCTTGGTATTTTTGTTCGTTTAGGTTGGGCATTCCTGAGTTGATATTTCCGGTGGCACTTGTATTCATCCCTTTATATTGCGCGAGCATGTATTCAACAGGTCCGCCAGGGGCTAGTTGTATGATTGCGAAATTTATCAGTAATATGCCGAATAGTGTTAGAGGTATTAATAAAAGTCTTTTGATAATGTAGTTACGCATTTTCTGTTAATCCTTTATCCACCAAGTATTGATATCTACGCCAAGATTTTGGTTATTTTCCGGAAAGGCAAATTTATCCCAATAGGCAATGCGGTCTGCGTTTGAATACCAATTGAAAATAACGTAGTGATTGAATAACAATACTCTATCCAGAGCTTTGACATAGGCAGTGTAGAGTTCGGTGTCATCGGTTTCAATGAGTTTATTGATAAGATAATCAATTGTCGGATTTTTTATGCCTATAATGTTGCTGCTGCCTTTAGTGTCAGCTGATAGGCTACCCCAGAGATCTTTTTGTTCTGTTCCAGGCATGTAGATTCCGCTGACGCCTCCGACAATTATATCAAAATCAAAATTATCTAATTTGTTTTTATAGGTATTGATTTCAAGAACCCGTGTTGTCGCCTTTATACCTATTTTGCGTAGATTTTCTATAAATGGTAATAATACGCGCGTGAAAGAGTTGCCATTTGCGGAATTTATAATAATTTCAAATTCTAATGGCTCTCCGGTTTTTAAATTACACATTTTTTCATTAATGAAATCATATCCGGCTTCGTTTAGGAGTTTAACGGCTAGTTTTAGATTTTCTCTATCTGATAACGAATCGTTGCGGAATATGTTTTCTATCGGAGTAGTGAATATTTCTGGTGGTAGTTGTTCTTGCAAAGATTGTAAAATTTCTAATTCTTTCCCTTGAGGGAGGTCTGTTGCTGCAAAATGTGTGTTTGCAAAATAGCTCCTTAGTCTTTCATATTGGTTATAAAATAAATTTTTATTTGCCCATGGAAAATTAAATGCGAAATCAATAGCTTGTCTTACTCTGGCGTCTTTGAATTTTTCTTTACGAGTGTTAAAAGCAAAAAATTGGGTTGTGGCAGGACGATTATGTTTGATGGCTTGTTTTTTTATTTTTCCTGCTTTTGTGAGGTTATTGTCGTGTCCTGTTGCCCATGATTTCGCAATATATTCATAGCGAACATCAATGTTTCCGGCAAATAAGGCTTGTAATGTTACAGTGGTATCTTGATAGTAATCGTATTTTATTTCATCAAAATTATAAAAACCTTTGCGGGTAGGTAAATTTTGCGCCCAATAGTTTTTATCACGCTCAAAAATGATGTATCGTCCGGCTTCAAATTTTTTTATCTTATAAGGCCCGTTTCCTAGTGGTGGGGTTAGGCAGGGTTTATCATATTCTCTATTCTTAAAATCTTTTGCTGAGAATATTTTTAATGAGCTTATGATTAAAGGGAGTTCTCTGTTTTTTGTATTGGGCTTAAAATAAAAGCGAACATGATGCGAAGTTACTTTTTCTACTCTGTCAATGTCTGCATAGTAAAATTTGTATATTGGAGAACCTTTGGTAATTAGGGAATTAAAACTGAAAACGACGTCATCGGCAGTAATTGGACTGCCATCACTGAATTTTGCTTTGGGATTAATAAAGAAACCTATGAAGCTTTTATCGGAAGGAAGCTCAAATTTTTCTGCAATTAATGGATAGACTGTTTCTATATCATCTGCAGGAGAAACTCCTAAACTATCTAAGGTTAAAGCAACGGCTTCGGTTGAAGCAGTGCCTTTGAAAATGTAGGGATTGAAATTATCAAAAGTTCCATACGCCGGAAGAACAATTCGTCCTTTTTTCGGGGCGTCCGGATTTACGAAACTAAAATTTGTAAAGTTTTCCGTATATTTGGGAGCTGTATTTAGGGTAATATAGTCTTGTATGGATATTTGTATAGGGTTGATATCTTCTTGAGAGGTTTCTTCAATAGCAAGACATGTTGAAGTATTAAATATTCCGATAGTTGCCAGAATAATTGCTAAATACTTATTTGCTTTTTTTATCATCAATCCATGCTCCAAACGGGTATGCATATTCATCATAATTGTTGTCCGGTGATGCTTCAATTTCTTTTTCTATCTCATCTAACGAGATAACTTTGTTTGCTTTATTTTGTTTGGCTTTAGACTTTGATTTTGTGTGTTCAAAACTGGGCTCTGCTCTTAAATTGCGTAAAGCGTTTTGTGTATTTGCGAAAGATTTAATTATTTCAGGCTTCTTTTCAGTTGAAGAGGAAGAAAGTAGTTCTTCACGAATGGCCTTCATACCTTCTTCAATGTTGTTTTGTGGTGTTTGTTCTTTATCAAAGGAGGGTTCTGGTTGATTTTGTATAGTGTTTTTTTGTTTTACAGGCTGTGCTGTTTGAAGTTTATCCGGTTGGGATAAAAACGAAGGAAAACTGCTAGCAGATTCTTCGGTTAAATTAAATTCTTTCAACGGTTGTTGTGGTAATTTTTTTTCAGATTGTATAGTTGTTTCATTTATTTTTTTTAATTTTTCAGCAATGGGAATTACGATATTATAAACTTTTCCCATCGCCCCGAATTCAATCATGTTGTAGAATATTCTTTGAGTGTCATGCATTTCGAGCAATTGATACAAACTTCTGGTTCTGGCTTCAAATTCCAGAATACTTCCTTTTAGCAAAGGATCTTTTTGTGCTTTGTTAATCAGATGATCCGTGAAGCCCGGTTGAAAATTGTTCGTTTCAATAAATGTTTTGGCAATTAGCCAACGTTCACCTCCGGCAGTTCTGTTCCAAAGATGCTCCATTTGTGCACTAGAAATGGAGTTACTGCGTTTGATTATGTCGGATAAAATTTCGTTGCAATCTGCAATTAGGGTATCTACTTCTTGCAGCATAAAACTATTCTTGAATTCTTTTTCCAGAGCAATTATTGCACAGTTTAGAGCATTGGTGGTTTCTGCGTTTTTATTTAGTTGTTCGGTAATTCTTAAATTTTGTAGACGAATATCTTTTTGTTCTTCGGTGCTTTTGATTAGGGCAAATATTCCCCAGATTAGTCCTATTGGGAAAGCAATTGAAAAAATAACTTGGTAAAAAGTTTCGGGATTGTTGGCCATATTTTGTAGATTGATGCTCTTCAATCCGAATAAAAACCATAAAATGCTTGAAAAAGCAGCTATAAAAAACGACATATTCAACACAAATTTACTCCCTTTATATTTTTTGTTATTGTAGCGTTTGTGCTATATTTTGCAATTAAAAAATACGTTGAATACCTATGTTTTTGTGCATATTTATTGTGGTTTTTTGTATATATGCAAAAAATATGATGAAATTTTTTTATTTTGTGGTATAGAGGGGGCTAAGGTTTAATTTGTAAAGGTATAAAAAATGAATGAATCTACAGCTGTAGTGCTTGATTTTGAAAAAGATATTTTAGAAATTGAAGAGAAAATTGAGCACCTTAAACTTCTGGCAAAAGATGAAGATATGGACATTACCAGAGAAATCAGACGCTTGGAACGTAAGTTGGGGCAGCACGTTAATCGTACTTATATGAATTTATCAGCTTGGCAAAAGGCACAGATTGCTCGCCATCCTGAAAGACCTCATTGTTTGGATTATATTAAGGCGTTTGTTGAAGACTTTACTCTTTTGGCCGGTGACAGATGTTTTGCTGATGATGAAGCAATGGTTTGCGGTATTGGTAAAATTGATGGGCATGCCGTTGTTGTTATGGGGCAAGAAAAAGGTAATGATTTGGAGACCAGAATTAAATATAATTTTGGTATGGCAAAACCTGAAGGGTATCGTAAAGCTCAGAGAATGCTTGATTTAGCGGATAAGTTTCATTTGCCGGTGATTAGTTTTGTAGATACTGCCGGAGCATATCCTGGTGTTGATGCAGAAGCTCGCGGTCAGGCTGAGGCTATTGCTGCATCTATTGAAAAATGTTTGAAAGTTAAGACGCCGATTATATCTATTATTATTGGCGAAGGTGGTTCTGGTGGTGCTATTGCTATTGCTACAGCGAATCGAGTTTTAATGTTGGAACACTCCATCTATTCTGTTATTTCTCCTGAAGGATGTGCTTCTATTTTATGGCGTTCCGGTGATAAAACTAAAGAAGCAACAGAAGCTTTACGCTTAACCGCTCAGGATTTGAAAGCTCTGGGTATCATTGATGAAATTATTAAAGAGCCGATGGGGGGAGCTCATCGTAATCCGCAACAAGCGATGCAGTCTGTGAAAGAAGTTATTTTGAAGCATTTAAGAGAATTGGAAAATATTGCTCCGGATGATTTGAAAAAACAACGTACAGAGAAATTCTTGAATATGGGTAGACATATTACTGCAGAATTTTAGATATTAAGGGCAGGAAAACCTGCCCTTTTGTTTAGCTTTAATTTTTTTGGAAATTTATTATCTCCTCTAGTGTTGATGATGAAGTGAATTTGTGTATTTCAGATTTGTGTATGTTTCTGAAATATTAGGGCAAAACGCTTTGTGATTGTAATCATTTAATTTGGGAGGTGAATATGAAAAATTCTACATCTAAATTTTCTAAAGATAAAACACAATCTGGTTCTTGTTCAAAATCTTCTTCTAATGCAACTTCTGCATCCGGTTGTCATTGCGGATCAAAACAGGCAAGCGGTGAAGTTGAAGAAATGGATGTTGTTGAAATAGAAGAAAAATAATTGGAGAATTATGATGAGAAATGTGGTTACAAATGTTAATCAGAATAATCATGATTTGTCTGTTTCTCACTATCCTACAGATTTCAGAAGTCTGATGAATCAGTTTTGGAATTTTTGGGATAATTCTAATTCTGATTTTATGGAATTGTCACCCAAAATTCAGGTTACTGAAGATAAAGATATGGTCAAAGTTACAGCTGAACTTCCGGGAATCGATGAAAATGATATTGATTTAGAGATTTCAGCAGACGGTATCCTTAGTATTGGAGGCGAGAAAAAGAACAAATCGGAAGAATGTGCAAAAGATAATTATTTTTCTGAAATTTCTTATGGTACTTTCAAACGAACTATACAACTTCCTTGGGATTTGGATTATGAATCAACAACAGCGCATTACAATAATGGCGTATTGACAGTTTCTATTCCGAAGTCTCAAAATGAAAAGCATAAATTTAAAAAGATTAGTGTGGCTAAATCTTAATATTAAATTTTGAGTTTTATAAAGTAGGCTGTTCTTTTGAAGAATGGCCGACTTTATATGATTGAAAAGAAAACTTGACAAAAAATATGATTGTTGATATTTAGGTATCAGGTGAGGCAAGTGCCTGGTATGTCCGCTAAAGTGATACATTGCCGTTGTTTTTTTACATAGATTTCTTTTGAGATGACTTATTTATGCTGATCGGGCAGGCTAGGATGATAAGTTGTCAGGAAAGGAATTTTAAATGTTTGATTATATTGATGTTTTTAAATTAGAAGCAAAGTGTTTCTTAAAAGATTTTCGTAAAAAGTATCCGAAAGAAGTAGATTTGGCTGCTAAATATTTTAGCGGTAAATCTGACTTGTCTCTTATGCAAGCGCAGCATATTATTGCAAAAGAATATGGTTTTAATAGCTGGGATGATTTGATTTCTGCTGATAAATGGGATTTAGCTGGAGCGTTGAACGCAAAACAAAATAAACATCTATCTTCTCCTTTGAAAATATGGTATGGTAATGATGAGTATAATTACAGCACTCCTGAACGATTTGGTATTAAGGGACCAACAGTTAGGGAAGATTTGGATTTAGTTAATTATACAGAAGTTCATTCTTATGGTGTTACATCTTATATTCATATTAATAATTACGATGTTTCTACTGCAGATTTATCTGGTTTGGATGTTTCAAAGGCGACGTTTGATGATTTTACAATTTGGCCTCAAGATATGAGTAAGATGCCGAAGGATTTTAGTCCGCAAGAATTTATGGAAAAACGAAAAAATCCGGGACTGGGTATCCGTCAACTCCATAAACAAGGTATTGATGGTAAAGGGCGGAATATTGCGATTATTGATGCAAGTATATTAAGACCTCATTTGGAGTATCGAGATAGTTTGGCTGATTATATTAATCTGAAAGGTGGCAATTTATTACGGGCGTATGCTAATGGTGGAAGGGGTGTTTCTGTTATGGTTGGAAAAACGTGCGGTGTTGCTCCTAAAGCGAAGTTATACTATTTTGCCGTAGATTTTATTGATGATGATTATTCTCCATATGCAAGGGCTCTTGATAAAGTGTGTGAGTTACATCAGAATCTTAAATCCTTAGGGCAAAAAGGGCTTGATGTTGTCGTGCTTAATAATTTATATGATAAAGAGGTTTTAGCAGAGGCTTTACAACGTGCTAGTGATTTGGGAATTTTTGTGTGCATATCGTTGGCTAATCAAACAGATTTGGAGTGTCGTATGTATGGCGATGTTGATAACCCTGATGATTATGTGGTTCATAATAATCGAGTATCTGATGAAAATTCGTTGTGCGTGGTTGGGTATGGACAGACAGTTTCATGTCAATATACGATAGGTTCTTATTTGTTTAATACAACTTCAGTAATGAGTAAGTTTTGGTTATGTGGTTTATATGTGCTTGGTAAATGTGTTAAAGAAAATTTGACTTCGGAAGAATTCTTTAAAGTGGCTTTTGATACCGGAGACTATCGCAAAGGAATCGGAGTTATTGTTAATCCACAGAAGTTGATTGCCCAATTATCTAAATAAAAAAGGAGGGAGAAATCCCTCTTTTTTATTAATTGTTTTTAGTTGCGACAACTTTTTGATATACACCGCCGAAATAAGTCTGTTGGGACCAACGGCAAGTTTCGGCTTGGGTTGTCATCTCTTTTATAGAGTGTTTCCAGAGGCTTTCGGCAAAAGGTTGGTATAATCTGTTAACTGCGCGAATTATATATTTCAGCGGATGATAAGATGATGGTTGATGGTAGTCTATAAAAACGGCTTTTCCCCCAGGTTTTAAGGATTTTAGAATATTATCAATCATTTTTGTTCTGGTGTAGGGGGGAAGTTCATGTAAAAGCATATAGCTTATAATTATGTCATACTCACCTTTGATACTCTTAGAAGCATCTGCGTGGATGTATTCTATTCTTTGTTCAAGATGCTTTTCGTGACAATTTTCCAGTATTTTAGAATTTATATCAACAATAGCATACGAACCGAGCATCCCTAAACCAGAATAAGTTTTTTCAATATGTCCGCCTAAGGTGGCACCTATTTGTAAAATGTGCGAATGTGGTGAGAGTTCTTTTTTTACTTCTTCGGTTAAAATATGATGATATCCTAGTGTGAGGATGTTTAAAATAAACGCATTATCCAGAAAGTTGTATAATTTAGGATTCATGTAGAGCCATTTGTATATATCGGTAATGTATGCGGGAAGTGATTTCTTTTCTGTTTTAGGCATTGTTTTTCCTTTTATTGATTATTGGCAATATTATCTGCGATGTATCCTCGTTTGGCTGCTTCAATAACCGCAGAGGTTCTGTTTTTGACATTTAGTACTTTCAAGATAACGGTTATATGTACTTTTACAGTGCCTTCTGTCAAGTTTAGTTTATAAGCAATTTGTTTATTTGACAGACCTTCTGCGATACATTTGACAATTTCAATTTGGCGCTCTGTTAGACTTTTTTGAGGAGCTTCATTGGAACTGTCGGCAAATTTTTCTAATGCTTTTAATGGCGCGATATATTCTTTTGAAGTGCTTTTGTTATTGGGAACGGGAGTTGTATATAATAATTCATGCGGAATATATACACCGCCGGCTAATACTAAATTAATGGCACTGATTATTAAATTATTAGATGCGGTTTTCGGAATATATCCCGAAACACCGATATCCAGTGTTTGTTGCAGAATTTCTTTATCAAAAACGGCAGATATTACAATCACAGGAGTTTCTGATACTAATGTGTGGATTTTATTTAATGCTTGTAACCAGTTTGCCCCCGGCATGGCTAAATCTGTGATAATTAAATCAAAATCTTGTTTATCTTCTAAGATGTGGAAGATTTCTGTATAATTTTGAGCGGTGGTTATGATTGGATTGGGGAGATTTTCTTTTAAGATAAATTCCAGTCCTTTTAAAAATAATTCATGATCATCTGCTATTAATATTTTCATTTATTTGCTCCAATCTCCAGATATTAATTGCCAGCAAGATAGTGCTGCGGCAACGGCTGTTTCAGCTCTTAAAATGCGAGGGCCTAAAGTTGCACCTTGGGTATAGGGTTGTTTTCTTAATAGTTGTTGTTCTGTTTCTGAAAAACCCCCTTCCGGACCAATTAAAAGTGCGGCTTTGTTGGTGTGTGATTGTTTTAGTACAGTTAGAAAATCTGAACTTGTTAAAGTCTCATCCATAAAATACAAAACTCTTTCATTATCCCAAGAGGATAAAATTTCGGTTAGTTCTTGTGGGGATGCAATTTCCGGTAAATCGGTTCTGCGGCATTGTTCTGCAGCTTCAATACTTTGCGCAATATAGCGGTCTAGGCGAATGTTTTTAGTCATTGTATATTGGGTTATAACAGGCTGTATTTTTCGACAACCTAGTTCTGTCGCTTTTTCTATGACGAAATCAGTTTTATCTTTTTTTAATGGGGCGAATAATAGCCAAATATCCGGACACTGTATGTATTTTTTAGTTTGGTTTAGAATTTTCAGTGTTCCTTGTTTTTTATCTAAAGAAATGAGTTCTGCTGAAAATTCACCGTTTTTATTATCAAAGCATAATAAATGTGTTGAATTATTAATTTTTACAACATTCTTGAGATAATGTGTTTGTTCCTCACTTAGAGCGATTATGCTTTCTGGTGATAAAGGTTCTTTGGTGTATAAACGAATTGTTTGAGGCATCTTCTTATTCTTTGTATAAAGTTATTTTATGCTATGATATTAGTAAATATGTGTTAAAGAATAGATAAAATTTCTAACTTTAAGGGAAGCGGAATAAAATGATTATTACAGTAGATGGTCCGGCGGCTGCAGGTAAAGGAACTCTTTCTCAAAAATTGGCAGATAAATATGGTTTGGCTTATTTTGATACCGGTATGGTATATAGAGCAGTGGGACTGATGATGCTAAAGCAAGCTAAAGACTTGAGTGATGCTGTTGCCGCTGAAAAAATGGCTGCACAATTAACTTTTGCGACAATGATGGATTTATCTAAAGATAAGGATTTTCGTTCATCTATTGGGGGACAGGCTGCTTCTATTGTTTCCAGTTATTCCGGTGTGCGTTCTCAGTTGTTGGATATGCAGCGTAATTTTGCTAAAAATCCTACATTTGCAGATGGAACAACGGCTAATGGGGTAATTTATGACGGACGAGATACAGGAACAGTGATTTGTCCTCATGCGGATGTAAAATTTTTTATTACGGCATCTTCTGAAGTGCGTGCTAAAAGACGTTATGATGAATTTATGCAAAAAGGAATGGATGTTAAATATGAAGATGTTTTGAAAGATGTTAAAGCGCGTGATGAACGTGACGCTAATCGGCAAGATGCTCCGATGAAACCCGCTGAAGATGCTATTATTTTAGATACTTCTGATTTGAGTATTGATGAGGTCTTTCAAAAAGCTGTTGCAATTATTGAAGAAAAGCTTAAATAGTCTAAAAGATTTATTTTCTATAAAAGGAGTTGAACTATGCAAAACAAAAAGTTAACAGATGCAGTTTACTATGTTGGAGCTGATGATAAAACCTTAGATTTGTTTGAAGGTCAATATGTTATTCCTGAAGGTATTTCTTATAATTCATATGTTATTATGGATGAGAAAATTGCTGTTATGGATACAGTGGATAAAAGAGCAACTGATGAATGGTTCAAAAATCTGGAAGAAGTATTGGGCGGAAAGGAGCCAGATTATTTAGTTGTTTTGCATATGGAACCGGATCATGCTGCTAATATTGAACAGTTTTTGAATAAATATAAAAATGCTAAGGTTGTAACGAATCCGAAAACATTTAATATGATACCGCAGTTTTTTGAACATCTTGATTTAGAAGGTCGTAAAATTGTTGTTAATGAAGGCGATGAGCTGGTTTTGGGTGAGCATGTTTTAACGTTTGTTATGGCTCCAATGGTTCACTGGCCGGAAGTTATGGTTGCTTATGAAAAGAAAGAGAAGATTTTGTTCTCGGCCGATGCTTTTGGTAAATTTGGAGCTTTAGATGTTGATGATGAATGGGATTGTGAAGCTCGCCGTTATTATATCAATATTGTTGGTAAATATGGTGCACAAGTTCAGACTTTACTGAAAAAAGCTGCAACTTTGGATATTCAAAAGATTTTTGCTTTACATGGTCCAATGTTGACTGAGAATTTGGGCTATTATATTAATAAATATGATATCTGGAGTAGCTATCGTCCTGAAGATGAGGGAATCTTTATTGCTTACGCTTCTGTTTATGGAAATACTAAAAAGGTAGCAGAAAAGTTAAAAGAGATTTTGGAAGCAAAAGGTGCTCCTAAAGTTGCAATTGCTGATTTGGCTCGTGATGATATGGCTGAGGCTGTAGAAGATGCTTTTCGTTATGATCGGTTAGTTTTAGCTTCTGTTACATACGATGGCGGACTTTTCCCTTGTATGGAAAGTTTTATTGCTCACCTCAAGAGCAAGAATTATCAGAATCGTAAAGTGGCATTTATTGAAAATGGTTCTTGGGCTCCAATGGCTGCTAAAAAAATGAAGGCAGAAATGGAAAACCTTAAGAATTTGACTTTCATGGATACGGTTGTTTCTATTAAATCAGCTATGAAAGATGCAGACGTTAAACAATTGGAATCTTTGGCAGATGAATTGCTGAATAAATAGTATTTTGTTTTGAATGCAAAAATAAAGCGACTCGTTGTATGCGGGGCGCTTTTTTGTTATATGCGCAGGGTGTGATTTTGCTTGCAAAAATTAAATTTATGGTTATCTTCCTTGGTAGTTATTGTATTATTGTTTAAAATTTATTTTTATGAAAAGAAATGTTTATATTTTTCGTCATGGTGAAACAAATTATAATTTGGAAAACCGTTGGCAAGGTTGTGGCATTGATTCCGTTTTGAATAATAATGGTCTTGAACAAGCTAGAGCATTAGCTGAGAAAGTTACAAGTTTGGACATTACAATGGTGTATTGTTCTCCGTTAATACGGGCTGTTCAGACGGCTAATATTATTGTTCAAAGAATAGAAATAGATGTTCCTATTACGATTCTTCAGGATTTGCGTGAAGGTAATTTTGGTGTTGTTGAAGGGTTAACTTTTGATGAAGTTTATCAGCAGTTTGGTAAAAAATTTGTTGATGAAATTTGTTGGCCAACAACTCAAAATTGGGATAATGCTTTTCCTCAAGGGGAAACCAAACATAATATTTTTAATAGAGTGTTAGGGTGTTTGAACTATATTATTTATGGTTCTGGAGATGTTAATGTTGGTGTTGTTTGTCATGCAGGGGTATTAAGTGCCTTAAAGTGTGGACTTGGATTGGAGGCAACGCCTAATCCAAATTGCTCAATATTGCATTTGCAGTTTGATACTGAAACATGTACTTTTGTACAAGTAAATGATTAAAAAAAGCCGCCTTTGTGCGGCTTTTGCCTTGTGTGATTTTTTTAAGAACTTAACTCCATATTAGGTATTTTTCTTTAGATTTTGCGTAAGAGTAAGTATGGAGGAGTGTTATGAATCCTATTATCGGAATGGTACGTTATTCGGTTGATGCGGCTTTTGCGAAAGATCATCCTGATAAAATATATAATCTTTGGGAAAATCCTTATTTTGAAGAGCGTTTGGCTATGTTTAAGGGAATTACTTTGAAATCCTTTGAACAACAGACTAACTCTAATTTTGTTTTGTTAGTGTATCATTCAAATGCTATGCCTGAGGAGAAAAAGCAAATTTTTATTGAATTAGAGAAGATATATCCTTTTATGCGTAATATTTTTATATCAGGTGCAAAGATGCTTGTGCCTGAAGATTTGTTGCAAAAGAGAATGTTTACTTTTCGTATTGATAATGATGATGGGGTTCCAGCTAATTTTATTGATAGATTGATGGAAATTTATCAAAGGAATGATGGTTGTTATGATAATGTTGCTTTTACTATTCCAAGAATCCGTAAAATTGCAAGAATAGATGAACATCGCTATCAGACGGATTGTTCTATTTTTCCTTCAAATGCAATTGGTTTAGCTTATTTATCTGTAGATGGTGAAAATATTATGAATTGTGGAAATCATCGTTTGGTGCCATATCATTATCGAACTTTGTTTCTAGAGGGAATTGGTGGTTTACAGGTTATTCACGGGACAAATGTTGCGAATGGTTTTAAAAAAGTTTATGATAAAAAGTCTGAATTGCAGATTTTTGAAGAAGAGCAGATGATTGATGTGTTGCATTCAGAAGGATACGCTGCAGTTGACTTAAAAAGTATACCGATATTGGCAAATCCTTATTAAAAAAAAGAAAATTTTAGGGGAGGTGGTGCACCCGGCGAGGTTCGAACTCGCAACCTTTGGCGTCGGAGGCCAACACTCTATCCAATTGAGCTACGGGTACTTGTTTTTCTTGGCATCTCTGCTTTATATATCCTATTTTTTTATAATTCCAGCATTTTTTGATTTTTTTGCGAAGATTTTACTTGACTTCTAACGATTATCTTTGTATGTATGAGCAAAAGTTTTTGAGTAAAGGATATTAAAAATGGCTAAGAAATGTGAAATTTCCGGCACTGGCGTTATGAGCGGTAATAATGTAAGTCACGCTAACAATAGAACCCGTCGTCGCTTTTTGCCGAATCTTCAAGTTGTTTCTCTTTTAAGTGAAGCTCTTGGTAAAGTTTATAAATTGAAAATTTGTACAAAGACTCTTCGTTCTATTGAACATAAAGGTGGTCTTGATGCTTATTTGATGGCTACTCCTGATGGTAAGCTTACAGCAGAAGCTAAAAAAATTAAAAAAGTTGTTGCTGATAAAGTTTCAGCATAATTATTTCTGCTTTTGTTATTTCAAAGGGCTACTTAGGTAGCCTTTTTTTATGTCTGAATGGGGCTTTGTGTGATGCTGAATATATGTCAAAATACTGTTTGTATTGGTTGTAGTAAAGAAATTTTGCTTGCAATTTAGCAAGGCGCGATATATAAACAACAGAGTTGTCGGGACGTAGTTCAGCCTGGTAGAGCGCTTGCATGGGGTGCAAGAAGTCGGAGGTTCGAATCCTCTCGTCCCGACCAGATAGAAAAGCCTGCGTTAGCAGGTTTTTTTTATGTCTATTTGGCGGGCGCAGAATTTTAATCTCGAAAAATGATGGTTGCCTATTAGCCATAAGTGAGATGGTGTCTCCGGTTTTGCTGGAAGCAAAATTATGTTTATGCAACGAAATCAATCCTTCGTTTCATTAAATAGAAAGTATATGGCAAACAGTTTTTTGTTTTTAGATGGCTGCTTTTATATTATATTGATTTATGAAATTTTTGTTTGATAGCATTAAGTTTTCGGGGAGATTATTTAAATCAAACCATTTCCATTCTGCACATTTATCAGGTTCCATAATTTGTGGGGTTCCGCTGTAATTATGGCACGATAAATGTAGCGTTATATAGTGTTTTCCACTTTCTGGATAAAAATCATTAGTAACTCCTTGTAGGTGGACATCTTGTTTCTGTATTTTTAATCCAGTTTCTTCAAGAGCTTCACGGATGGCAGCTTGTTCATTGCTTTCGCCATATTCCATATGACCTCCAGGTGGGCACCAGGTACCTTTCCCGTGTTCGCTTTTTCTTAAACCTAAAAGAAGTTGATTGTTCACGTTAAAAATATATAGGCCTACACCTACTCTAATTTTCTTTTCCATGGGTGTTCCTTGTATTTATAAAAAAAAGCCACATTATGTGGCTTATGTTATTTTATTCCAGCCAGTATTCTATTGTGGATACTACCCGAACTGTTTTTTCTATTTGTTGAGATTCAAAACTTCCTGAAATTTGTTCGCGAGGGAGAATCGAGAAAACACCTTGGTTTGCATGACGTATTTTACCTACTTTGCTACCAGAACTTTTGGCAAATTCAAAAGCGGCTTCTTTAGCGTTTTTAGTTGCTTCTTCTAACATCTGTGGTTTAATTTCGTTAAGTTTGGTGAATATGTAAGAAACAGGATAGTCATAAGATGAGCCATCAAATATAATACCTTTGGCAATCAAATTGTCTGTTTGTGGTAGTGATTTTTCTACTAAATCAACGTTGGAGCTTCTTACGGTTATTGTTTGGGATAAGATAAAGCGCATGTCATTGTTATCATTGTTGCGATATGGATTTGCCATTAAATCTGTGGTTATGATGCGTTCTGATTTTATTTCATCGGTATTAAATCCTTGTGCTTTTAAGAATTCGCTGATTGTGGCAGCTTGTGATGTAATCTTTTTTTGAGCACTTAATAGTTCGTTTCCCGTAATAGTAAATTTTAATTTCCATATGGCTAAATCGGCTTTAACGTTCATTTCTGATAAGCCTTTAACAGTTACATAGTTATTATCCAGTTTAGCTTTGTAATAATAGTATCCAGGGAAAAATCCACCTAAGACCAGTCCTGTTGTTAGAAATATTGATGCAATAATTTTTTTCATAATCAACTCCTCTAAATATGTTTGTTTTATGAATCTAATCCTATTTTTAAATTTGCCAAGATACAAGAAAAACTTTACTCGGAGGAGTAAAGTTTTTGTTTTTTAGGGAAAAGATTACTTAGTTGATTTTCAAGTCTTCAAGCCAGCTTGATATACCTAAAGTACGACTTCCATATCCAACCCAACCATCTTTATTTACAGAGCATCCAACGCATTGTTTGGTTAAATCTGTTATGGTGTTTTGTTCTCCGCCACCTCCATGAGTTATAAAAGG
This sequence comes from uncultured Alphaproteobacteria bacterium, assembly GCA_944390455.1. Lineage (GTDB taxonomy): Bacteria > Pseudomonadota > Alphaproteobacteria > RF32 > CAG-239 > CAG-267. Next base: position 209,905 of record CALXPU010000001.1, read on the forward strand.
TATAACTGTTTTTCCTTTGAGATTGTTATCAGCAAGAAAACTGCTTACAGCTGGCGCTATTGTTCCCCACCAGTTTGGTGAACCAATAAAGATGATATCATATTGAGCGATATCTTCTACTTTGCCTTTTAAGCTAGGACAAAAACCTTCATTGATTTCTCGTTTGGCTTGTGCTGTTGTTGCGCGATATTCTTCAGGATACGTTTGTTCGGTTTCTATGCGATAAAGGTCTCCGCCAATCTTTTCATGAATAGCTTCGGCTACTTCTTTTGTATTGCCAGACCATGAGTAATAGGCAATTAGGATTTTTTTATTTGTGTTCATGTTGATATCCTTGTTTGGTTCAGCATTACTATTGGTGATGGTTAAAATGACAGTACTTAGTATGTACAGTGATTTTTTTAATATATTCAATATTTTATTTCTCATATATTTCTCCTTTCAGCTTTTGGTGCTGTCAGTATAATTTTTAGAGTATACTCTAAGTCAAGTGCTTTTTATTTAAGTTGCGTATAAATTTATGGATTAATTCTTTTTGAAAAATATAGCCCTATTTCAAATAATGCATACGTTGGGATGGTTAACATTAGTTGGCTAACCACATCAGGTGGAGTGAGAATGGCTGCTATAATTAGGATTAGTGTAAATATATAGGGACGTTTTGATTTGATAGTTTCATAAGAGCATATTCCTGATTTTATTAGAGAATATGTAATTAGCGGAAATTGGAACATTAAACCGAAGATAACAGACAGCCAGAGGCTTAAACCTATGACGTTTGATATGCCTAGCGTTGCTTTTAGTTCAGACGTTGCAAAACTTGCTCCGAATTTGATAATTAAAGGAAGTATAAATGTAATACAAAAAGCTACTCCCAGAATAAATAGGGAACTGGAGCTTAAAACAATTTTTTTTATGAACTGTTTTTCATTTTCATATAAAGCAGGAAGAATAAAGTTCCATAATTGTTTGGCTATGTATGGAAAACATAGTAATAAATCAAGCACAAGCGCTAATTTAATTTGCAAAATGAAAACTTCAGCCGGAGAGAAAAAATTTAGTGTGATAGGAGTGTCTTGAATTAACTTTTGTATGAGCCAATCCAAAAAATGCGGAGCGGCAAATAAGGTTAAGGGGAGAATTATTCCTAGTGCGATTAGACAACGCAATAATGTATTTCGCAAAGCTTCTAAGTGCGAAATTAAATTTTCTTCTTCTGGGTTTTGTTCGTTTTCTTGCATTTATTCTTTTTTGTTGTTTTTCTCTTCTTCTTGTTGAGCGACTTTTTCAATTGTTTCTTTTAAGTTATCAGCTTCGTTTTGGAGCGCTTCTTTAGCTTTTTTATATTCATAAGATGCTTTACCAAAAGCTTTGGCTAATTCTGGAATCCGTTTTCCGCCGAATAGTAATAATACGACAACTAATATCAGTATGAGTTCGCTTAATCCGATAGACATATTTTGCTCCTTTTATTGTTTAAGTGTTTTTTGAAATTCGGTTGTATTAACTTTTATTGCAGATACCGGGCATACTGCTTGGCATGCGCCACAGCCGATACATTTTTCTGTACCAATTTGAGGAAAGTCTCCTTGCTCTTTAGTTATAGCGGAACGAGGGCATTCCATTACGCATAGTCCACATTGTATGCACGAATCGATATTAACTGAAGCTAAACCAATTTGTGTATGTTGTTTTTCTTTTAAAGTTAGTTTTTTTATGGCGCCGCTAGGGCATACTTCAGAGCATTTGTGGCAGTTGTAGTCGCAAAAACTTTTTTGATATTTTAGATGTACAACCGGAAATTCTTCGTCAGCTTTTTGGATTATTTTCATTGGGCAATTTGCAACGCATAAATTACAATTTAGGCATTTATTGGCAAATGTTTTGCTATCTCCGGCTCCAGGTGGTAGTAGAATGCTTTTTAATTTTTTTACAACGTTTTCGCTAAGTTTTACACTACTTTTGTAGGCGATAGCTAAAACGGCTAAAGCACCGGCACTGAGTAGAAAACGACGACGTCCGGTGTTAATTGGAGGGTTTGTTCTTTGTTTTTTTTCTTTTTCTTTTTCTTTTTCAAAAGAAATTCCGCTATTGTGGCAAAGACTTAAGCAACGAAAACATTTTATGCATGTTTCATTATCAACACTTTTGTTTTTGTAATCTATGCAATCCGCAGGGCATTTTTGCACGCATAAACCGCATGCAACGCACGCATCTTTGTTGATGGTAATTTTATATAGAGAGTGCTTTGCAATTATTCCCAGAATTGTGCCAACAGGACAGATGTTTGTGCAAAAATATCTGCCCTTAAACCATGTTAAAAGCGCAATGACGGCTATAAGGGTTAATCCATATGTGGCGCCACTGACTGCTGATCCAAAAATAGAATAAGGATCTATCAGGCGCATTAGGTATGCGGTTCCTCCCAATAAAGTACCTAAAGTTAAGGCTGCTATGAAATATTTTAAAGGCGAATTCTTTTGTGTGGGGTGCTTTTTACGATGGAAGATGAGTAAGTATAATTCTTGTAGCAGTCCGAGGGGGCATATTGTGGAGCAGTATATTCTTCCAAAAAGAAGAGTTATAGCAATGAGTAGGATAATTAATATTCCTGACAATATGGTAAAAGAGGTTATGGTACTCTGTATTAGAGGCGCAATATTTATATTAAATATTTTGAGGGGATAAAATAAACCTAGTAGTCCGCCGATGCATGAGATGGCTATCAGGAGAGCAAAGGTTATCCTTGTTTTTTGAAGTGTTTTGGCTTTTAGCATCTCATTTTCCTCTTCTATCGTCATTTTGAGAGTACTCGGATAGATGTTTTTTATCAAGATTTTTTCAAGGTTATTAGCTTTTATTTCACAAAAGAGCAGGTGGAATACCTGCTCTTTTACTTGTTTAAATTATACGTTTTTGCCCATTTCGTAGGCTTCTTTTAATGCAGGACTTCCTTTTATATCTCCAATTTGCCATGCGCCGGTTCCATAAACGATACCTTTTTCATGAGCGTTGTTTAGACAGTCTTCTGTAAAACCACGGAAACTTTCTAATACACGTTCCATATTAGCACGACTGCTATCGGCAGCGGCTAGAATAAAGTAAAAATCTTTATTGCTAATTTCTTCATATCTTGGAACGGTTCTATCAATTAGGGTTTTCATTTGTCCGTTCATGTTGTAGAAGTAAACAGGTGTGCCCATTACAATTACATCGGCATTTACCATTTTATCTAGAATTTTTACCATGTCATCTTTTTGTACACATTTATGGGTGTTATTACATACACCGCATCCTCGGCAAAAATTTATTTGATAGTCGTTTACGTGTATTTTTTCTACATTATGACCGGCTTCTTTGGCGCCTTTTATGAATTCATCACAAAGAACATCGGAATTTCCGCCTTTACGAAAACTTGCAGATAGTACAAGAACGTTTTTGCTCATTATTTATACTCCTCATTTGTTACAGGTTCTAACCATGTGGTAGTGTTGTTAGGAACATTGGTTTCAAGCGAAATATGTGTAAACCAAGAATCTGGTGCAGCTCCGTGCCAATGTTCAACATCGGGGGTTATGCGAACTATATCGCCTTTGTGTAAAATTCGTATTTCCCCATTTTTTTCTTGATAGCGTCCTTCGCCGTTTAAAATTAATAAAATTTGTCCGCCGCTGTGTTTATGCCAGTTGGTTCTTGCTCCCGGCTCAAACGTGACATTACCGATGGGAGCATTAAAAGTATCATCTTTTTCACTTAACATAGTTAAATAAGTTTGTCCGGTAAAAAATTGTCCATAAGGATTTTTTTCTCCTTGGGCAAAAATGGTGTCTATCGGTGCTTTATTCATTTCTGTTGCTCCTATGGTTGATGTTGTTAGGGTTAAAATAATTGCGCTTAGATATACAATCAGTTTTTTTGATTTCATATATTTTCCTCCTTACTATTTTGATTTTGGTTGTAGGGTTATAATGCTTATTTCACTGGGTGCTAAGAAACGCATTTGCGGTCCCCATTGTCCGGCTCCATTTGATACGTAGATTTGTGCGTTGTTGTTCATGGAGTATAGTCCGGATAAATATTTGTTTGCTAGCTTTACAAATATGTGGAATGGGAAAATCTGTCCTCCGTGTGTGTGACCGGAAATTTCTAAGTCAAAATTATTTTGTTCATTAAAATCTACAGGAGTATGTGACATTAGTATTTTATATTGTGAGTTTGAGCTGTTTTTTAGTGCGCTTGGTAAAGATATAGGGATTTGGTGTTGTTGAGCGGAGAACCAGTCTGGAATACCTGCTAAGTATATGTTTGGAGTTATACTTGTCCCGCTATTTTCTAAAAAGGTAAATCCTAGTTTTTTTAATTCATTGGTTGTTTCTTGGTAGCCAGTGTAAAACTCATGATTACCGGTTACAAAATAAATGCCTTGTTTGGCTTTTAGTTTAGTTAAAAGTTGGGAGATGGTTTGAACTCTGTTTACTTCATCATCAATAATATCACCGGCGAGGAGAATGATATCTGCATTTTCTTGGTTGGTTTTGTTTATGATATTTTCTATTTTTTGAGGATTTATCGTGCGGTGGATATGTAAATCACTCAAAATGGCAATTTTGAACGGTGTTGTAATTTTGTCACTGTATAGTGTTGACGCTTTTATTTCTGGAGTGGCTATTCCTTTTAATAAAGCGTATGTGGTAAGAATAATTGCTATTCCGAGGCTGATTAAACTGTTACTTAAATGATATTCTCTTGCAAATGGAGATACGATGTGTTGAGGCGATATTTTGTGGGCTATAAACCATAAGGCATCTCTGAGTATAGATAGTGAGAATAAAATTATGCAGCCCACATAAATGTAGTATAGAGTGTATCTATAGGTTGTGTAAAAATTTCCAAGTAGATTTTCAAATTTGTAACTGACAAAAAGAGGAATGCATCCAAACATGAGTGCAATGATTAAAGATATAAATTTATAAGTTGCGGGTGTGTTAATAAAGAATATATACCGAAAATATAGTGATAATGTTACAATACATCCTAAAAATGAAGTGGTTATGGCACAGGTCATTAATTATTCTCCTATAAAAATATGTGCGACTCGATTTTGTGTTTAGGATAATTGTTAGAGTTTACTCTAAGTCAAGCTCTTTTTTTAGAGATTGAAATTTTATGCACTTAGAGCCTACTCTAAGGTTTTCTTCAAGTTGACATTGTTTTTGTATGTTGTATTTATAGAATTAGCAAAGGAGTGTGTTATGCGGTATTCTATTGGACAAGTAGCTAAAAAATTGGGACTTACAACTCATACTATTCGGTATTACGATAAAGAAGGTTTGTTGCCTTTTGTTAGAAAAGGTTCTTCGGGGGCGCGAGTTTTTGAGGAAGATGATGTTGATTGGTTGATTATTGTTGAATGTCTTAAAGGTACAGGGATGCCTTTGAAAGAAATCCGAACTTATATTCAACTGTGTCAACAAGGTGATACTACTCTGCAAAAAAGATTAGAAATGTTTAAAAAGCAAAAAGAAGAAATAGAAAAGCAGATGCGTATTTTAAAGCAATATATGGAGAAAATTGATTTTAAAATTGCTTATTATGGTGATGCTGTGGAACATGGTACGGATGATATTTATATTCGTAATAAGTGGCTGGCTAAAGAAAGAGAACGTTTGTTTGGGCACAAATAACAGATTTGAAACTTTTAGATTATACCTCTTATTGCATCAAAAATAGGTGTAGTTATATTGCTGTCTTTGCTATTTTTGTTGTGATATTTAGAGAGCAGTTGGTAATAATAAATTAGCGAAAATAAACGTACAGAACAAGTTAATCCCATTTGTGCGTTTTTGCGTGCGTTAATCATTCCGATTAGAGTATTTCGTTTAATGTTCTCTCTTTTGCAGATGTTATCAATAGCTTCCCATTCTGCATTTGCTAATCTCATACTGGTTTTGTGGTTATCAATGAATATTACTTTACTTGATAATTCGGTCATCATTTTCTCCTAAGTCGTGTGATTATCCATTAATATACAGTATATGTTTAAAGATTCAACTAATATTTGTATTTTTTTATTTATCTTTGGTGCAAAGAAATTTTATGCTAAGATAAAATTAATTTTTTTTTATCATTATGTTCTCATAATTAATTGTGAGGCAGGTCATGTTTATTAGAATTGTTGCGATTTGTTTAGCTTTTTATTTTAGTATTAATTGCGGTTATGCTCAATATGCTCGTCCGGGGTGGTTTGTTACAGAAGAGGTTGCTGATGATTTTTCTGAAAATAAAGTTGAACAGAGGGCGTCTGTTGTAAATGATGAAGTAAGCATTGATAGACGAGCTAAACCTGTTTCTAAATTGCGTCATTCTAAAAAGCAAGCAGAGGAAAAAAGGGGGAAATCTAATTTTCAGATATTGAAAAATGGTTTTTCCTTGGGAAATAGAGAGTTAAAATTAGCTGCAACTTTATTGAAAAATGAATATAGAGTAAATCAAGGAAGAAATTTTGTTGTTTCTCCGTTGTCCTTTTATGCTGTTTCTGTTTTGCTGGCAAATGGCGTTGTTGATTCAAGTTTGTTGGAATTTTCAAAGATTTTTTCTATTTTCCGCTTGGCAGATGTAAGTGATAAACTTAAAGCTTATTTGCTTTCTAAAAATAATTCTTACGAGTGGGCAATTTCTTTATGGGGAAATATATTTAGTCAGCGTTATCGTACTTTAATAGGAGATGTTATTAAGGCTGAGACTTGGAGTTTGCAAGGAACAACGGATACGCTTAATATCTGGATGGAAGAAAAAACAAGCGGTAATATAAGTAAAATTGTGGAAAGTCGTCCGGTTAACGATGATGAACTTTTTGTGATTTCTTCCTTAGGTTTTTATCATAATTGGGATAGTCCGTTTGATAAGAAATTGACAAAGAAAAAAGTTTTTTATGCAGCTGATGGAGAAGAGACTTCTGTTAATATGATGTATCAGAATGGAGAATTTGATTATTTTGAAAATGATTTTATGCAAGTCGTTCGTCTGTTTTTTGATACAGGTGATTACATTGTTTTTTATCTTCCTCGTGAAAATACAGATTTTGGTAAATTTGTTGCAAATTTTGAAGATTATAAAATGATGCCTGAATTTCAGCCTCAAAGACTAGATTTGTTTGTACCTCGTTTTCAACTTTCTTATAATATGAGTAATCTCCGTGAGACATTTGCGGGTTTTGGTGTGAAGGAAATTTTTGATTCAATATATAATTTTGCAAAGATGATTAATTTTGATGTGCAAGCTAAAGTATCTGAAATTTTTTCCAATGTTAGAATACGCATTGATGAAGGTATTTTACAGCAAGATTTGGAGGATAATGTAACGGATAATAATGTTTCTTCTGCTATGTTTAATGCTAACAGACCGTTTATTTTTATGATTAATCAGGGAGATATTATTGGTGTGATTACAGTTGGAAATAAATTATCTCCCAATGAATTGACAGCGGTGCAAGAAGAAAAAGTCAGTGAAGTTGCGGTTAAAGAACGGAAAAATGGTGATCCGGCATGGTATGAGAACAAAAATGAACGAGGGGACTTTATTTTAAAAGAAGATTTAAAAAAGAAAGCTCTTTCAGGACAGCAAGCTCCTGATTGGCGTCAATTTTAAATTATTCCTTTGATTGCGTCATACATGGGGGAAAATCGGCTGTTTTGTTTATTGTCGATTTGGTATTGTAGGGCTTTTCTGTAATAAATTATGGAAAATAATCTTACAGAAGATGTTAATCCTAGTTTGTCATCTTTATTTGCTTGTATTAGTTCAAATAAATTTTTTCTTTTAATATTTTCTCTTTTGCAAATGGTATCAATGGCTTTCCATTCTGCCGGAGCAAGACGCATGCTTGTTTTGCGATTGTATATTGAAATAACGCGGTTTGATAATGATGCCATGTGACCTCCTTTGTTGGGTGATATTGTTAATTTACAACTTTAATCAAAATATGCAACTATAATTTGTATTATTTTTATATTTCTCTTAAATAATGGTTGAATTTAAACGGAAAATATATAAAGTAAGAGTGTTTGTTGAAGTGAAATGTAGAAGATATGATTTATAAATACCATGATTTAGTTTTGAAAAAGACTGTTGATGAAATCTGTTTGATATGTGTTCAGAATTTTTGGGATAACGCCGGAAAACCTGATTGTGATATTTTTGAAAAAATTTGTCAGTGGTGTTATTTAAAATTACATTATCTTTTAGAGGAAGATTTAGATAATAATTCAAGGTTAGATAGAGCTATCAATTCAGCGTATTGTTGTCAATGGCCTTATGGAGAGCAGTTTTTGGATGCTGAGGATTTTTGTTATCAAAGCAAAGAGAGTGTTTTTGATGGAGTTAAAAATGAAGGCCAGTCTGATTTGCAAATATTTCAGACAATTCTAAATATTGTCACTACAGAACATTCCGCTGCAAGGGTTAAAGAAAGAGTAAATGAACTTTTGCACTCAAAAAACAGTAGCTTTTGATTTTATGGGATTTTATTTTAAAGTGCTGAAATTATGTCGGCTATTTCTTTTGCAGTATTTAAAGAAATGTGATTTGTTGTTGGCTTGTTTGTGATATTTTCGGAAATGTCTGAGGCATAACCGTTATTATAAAGTGATTGAACAAATCGTAAATGTTTAGGTGTTAACCAGTTTTTTCCAGTGAAAATGCGTAAACCTTTTTCTGCAGCGGTTGCTTCACTGCACATAGATACAGAATCTCCCGTTACAACCAAATTATCTGCACAGGCAAGAAAACCTAAGTATGGATTGTTGTCTTTTGATCCCCATAAATATGCGTAATTGGGATATTTTTCTAAATAAGACATTATTTTCTTTTCTGCTTCAAGTCCTGTTCGGCGTGAAGTTGTTATTAACAGTGAACCACCCTCTTTCTCTTTAAGGTTGGCTACTGATTTGGCTAATTCTTCTGCGTTTTCCAAAGAGAAGGGATGCCCTTTTATTGCTCCGCCGATAATTACAGCTGTTATGGGGTGTGGTAAATGTGAGAATTTATCGTGCCATTCTGCTTGGGCTTGCTCCAATTTTTCTTTTGTTATGAAATGAGGGCAGCCGATAGTATAATGGATATTGGGGGCTTGTAGTTTATTTTTATCATGCTCCGGAGTGAAAACAAGGTCAAATTCTTTAATTCCCGTATGGCCGATATGACCAAGTTGTATAAGTTTTGCTTGAGGATTTTTCTTTTTTATGTAACGGGCAATAGGTGCCGTACGTCTGGTTGACGAAAGGACTAGTTCTGGATAAGGTTCTGATATTTCTGCTTTTGATTTTTCAGTTAAGCCCAATAAGGTTCTTCCGCGGATAAAATTGGGCAAACCGGCAAATTTTGTGTATTCTAGTTCTTTGTAAATGATGTTTAGCTTGTGGTTATTTAAATAATTGGCAATGCCTTCTGCTTGATGGCGGCTACCGATGCGGTTATCCAATAAAATCCAAATATTTTTCATGGGCGTAACTTTTTGTAAAACGAAATCGTATTTTTAACTTTTATTAAAGTTATATATGATATGGAGATATTTGCAAGGGGAATTTTGAGAGTGTTTTAATATGTTGAAAAAAGTAGTTTTAGTTGTTTTCTTTTCGGTTATATGCGCTTTTGCCGCACAGGCGCAAGTGGCAGCACTTAATGAAGCTAAATATATTACAACTTTAAAAGTTATTACAGATCACAAAATGAATGATGCAGATTTGGTATCTGATATTGATAAGTTGCGTCAAAATGAGAATTTTATCAAAGATTTGAAGAAAATGATGGCTAAATTGGATAATGATAGACCAAATAGCGCTAAGAACTTGAAAATTAAGCGTATTTTGGAAAAGGCCGGTAAAGATATATATAATGAGCTTAAGTAAGGAAAGGCGAGTGGTTATGAAGAAAATTTTGAGTTTGTTCGTATTGCTTTTAGGAGCGTGCACGACGGAGTATGTTTTGATGGATGAAAATTCTAATCCTGTTCAAGATGGGTATTATACTCAATTAGATGAGGGGGAAGCATCTGTTAATGAGAGTGTTTTGGCTTCGTCTCAACGAAATCTTACTGTGAACGATGTTTTTGTGGTTGGTGAAGGTGATGATTTTGTTACCTATCAGTATAAAAATGTTCGCGTAGATGAAATATCTCCGTTAGCTTCTATGTATTGTGCTGATGTTGCTTATGGTGGTTCTTCATATTTGAGAGAAGTAACTATGTATCATAATGGATTTATGCGTGCAACGTTTGATTGTGTTAGTCTTGCAATCTAAAATCCTATTCCCTATATAATATCAGAAGGGGATGTGATGTTATGGTGAAAAATCTTTATGATGTGTTAGGTGTAGCTAAAACGGCTACTGAGGCTGAAATTAAGTCTCAATATCGTAAATTAGCTCGTAAATATCATCCAGATTTGAATAAAGATGATAAAAATGCAGCGGAGAAATTTAAAGAGGTTTCTGCCGCTTATGATATTTTGGGCGATAAAGAAAAAAGACGCAAATACGATAATAATGAGATAGATGCTGAAGGTAAACCAACCGGATTTGGTGCAGGAGGATTTAATTCCGGCGGCGGAACATATAGAACTTATTCTACTGGTGGCTTTAATGGAGCGCAAGGTTTTGGCGGTGCTGGAGGATTTGATTTTTCATCTTTGTTTGGAGAGGATATTTTCAGCCAGTTCAGTAATGCCGGAGGCGCCGGTTTTGGTTCTACGGCAGGCTTTAATACCAGAAGAGCGCAAAAAGGGCAAGATGTTTCTTACACACTAGATGTTGATTTTTTGGATGCAGCTAAAGGTGCTGAGAAATATATTTCTATTAATGGTAAGAGACTTAGCGTTAAAATTCCGGCGGGAACGGCAACCGGTCAAACTTTGCGACTTAAAGGGCAAGGTATGCCGGGGATTAATGGCGGAAGCGCCGGTGATGCGATGATTACTTTGAATGTTAATGCTCATCCTTATTTTAAGGCAGATGGTAAAGATATTTTGATTGATTTGCCTGTTTCAATGAAAGAAGCCGTATTGGGCGCAAAGGTTATTGTTCCAACTATTAATGGCAAAGTTAGTGTTAAAATTCCGCCATATTCTTCAAGTGGTGAAAAGTTGCGTTTGAAGGGTAAAGGTATTAGTGCTAAAGATGGTCAAGGGGATGAAATTGTTAATTTGATTATCATGGCACCAAAAGTTAAAGATGCGGGATTGGAGGCTGCTCTTGCTAATTTGCCAGATGAGCCGTTGAGGACTTTTTAATGCATTTTGAAGCTTTAGAAAATTTTGAGTGGTACAATGATCCTGAAAATGTTCGTTTTGAAGACGATGCAATGATTATTTATGCACGTCCGGATACGGATTTTTGGCAGAGTATCCATCGAGGTTTTAAAAAAGATGACGGACATTTTTTCTTTTGTCGCCAAAATGGGGATTTCTTTTTAACTCTCAAGTGGAAGTTTGAGGTGTTGGAGAAATTTTCTCAATGTGGCATTATGTTGAGAATCGATGAGCGTAATTGGTTTAAAGCCTCTTTGATGAATGAAAATGCTTCTCAGAATGTGATGGCATCCTCTTTGACGATTGCCGGACATTCTGATTGGGCGGGATTTAATTTGCCGCAAAATCTTCATGAAGTTTGGTTTAGGTTGAATCGGGTGGGGGATGACTATATTTTGTCTTACTCGCTGGATGGAATTCAATTTATTAAAATTCGCATGTTTTATATGCAAAGTTACGAGGAAGTTAAAGTGGGCGCTTATATAGCCAGTCCTAACTGCGAAAATTTTTCGGCAGAACTTTCTGGATTAAAACTCGGTTTGTAAATGATTTGAAAATCAGAGAATCTTTTTCTTAAAAAAATGTAAAAACATTTGTTTTTAACTAAAATATTTTTTTCTTGACAACCGAAAAAAATTGTTGTTTTTTGTATCCTGTCTGTAACATACATTTTAGTATGTATCTATAATTTCAGGAGGCTAGATGGCTAGAAAATGCAAAGAAGACGCTGAAAAAACAAGACAGGCGGTGTTGGAATCTGCGCTAGATGTTTTTTCAGAAAAAGGTTTTGCTAAAGCGACGTTTGATGAAATTGCTGCTCGGGCTGGTTTTACCAAGGGGGCAGTATATTGGTATTTTAGAAATAAGGCAGATTTGGTTGCCGCGCTAATTAATGAATATGTTGAGCGTAAAAGAACAGAGTTAGCTCCGGTGGTTCCAGAGGGGAATTCATTGGATGATTTATTAAATTATTTTGTTTTATGGGCAGGCGCAAGCGAGCGGGATCAGCGATTTTCTCGCTTTAATCGTTTTATGGCTTGTCAAATGGAATGGTCTGAGGCTGTTATTGATAGAGTGGATAAAGCCAGAGCCTTGACTAAAAATCACCATTTAGAGAAAATTAACGCGGTTTTGATAGAAGCAAAAAATAAAGGCGAACTGCGTGATGATGTGGATATTGAAATTATGCCTCATGTGATAATGTCTACATATATGGGGATTATATTTTCAGTTTTGAGTAAAAGAGTTAATTTTAGTATGGTAGAAATGGTTCATTCAGGGTTGAAAGCTTTGTTGGACGGAATTAAAAAAGAGGGTGGAAAAAATGCATAAAGTTGAGCTTAAAGATGTTCTTAAAGTTGATAAAAAAGAGGGGGTGAAAATTATGAAAAAAAGTTATTTATTCGCTGGAACGGTTGCTTTATTAGCGGTTATTGCTGGTTGCCATTTTTATGGGCAAAAATCAGAAATGGGTGGTTTGCCTGCTGTTAATGTAACAGTTTCTGAAGTTAAAGAAGAAGAAATTAATAATCCTAAAACTTATGTTGCGTTGGTGGAAGCTATCAATAGCGTTGATGTTGTTGCTAAAGTAAGCGGAAGTTTGGATAAAGTTAACTTCGTAGAAGGTAGCTTTGTGAAAAAAGATGATCCTTTGTTTATTATTGACAAGGATACCTATAGAGCTAATTATAATTTAGCTCAGGCTCAATTGGAAAGTGCAAAAGCTAATTTGACAAAGACAGAACGTGATTATAATCGTCAAAAACAATTAAGTGCTAAAAATATTGCTTCTAAAGCTACATATGACAGTGCTGAGAGCGCATATTTACAAGCAAAGGCTGCGGTTTCTCAAGCAGAAGCTCAACTTCAGTTAGCTAAAATTGATTTGGATAATACAGAAGTAAAAGCGTATATTGATGGTTATATCGGGAAAACTCAAGTTACAGAAGGTAACTATGTTAACGCTTCAGCAGAGCCTTTGGCTAGGGTTGTACAAATTAACCCGATTAGAGTAGCTTTTTCTCTTACAGATAAGGAATTTTTGGAACTTAATGCCGGTTCTGATAAGCCTTTAGAGAATTTTGTGATGAATATTGAATTGGCAAGCGGTGAAATATTTAGCGAAAAATTGGAAAGAGTTTTTGCCAATAATGAAATTAATCAGGGTACAGCAACAATTGCAGTTTATGCAGATATTAAAAATGATAAAGGTTTGTTGAGACCAGGGGCTTATGTTAAAATGTTTATTACATCCTCTAATCCTAAAAAGGCTTTGACTGTTCCTGAAACGGCAATTATTCAAAATGAAGAAACTTCTCAAGTTTATGTTGTTGGCGCAGATAATGTTGCAACACTCAGAAAAGTAGAATTAGGTGATGCTTTTGATGGTAAACAAATTATTGTCAGTGGTTTGAAAGCCGGTGATAAAGTTATTGCCAGTGGTATGCAAAATAGAATGATGCGCCCAGGTGCTACAGTTAATATTGTAAGTGCAAACTAATTTGAGGGGGAGAAGGATATGTTCTCTAAGTTCTTTATTGAGAGACCGCGTTTTGCGGTGGTTATTGCCATTATTATGAGTTTGGCAGGTATAATCGCTATTTTTTCATTGCCTATTGCAATGTATCCTGAAATTACCCCGCCATCTGTAACCGTTTCTGCTGATTACACTGGTGCTAGTGCCGAAACAGTGGCTAATACAGTGGCTATTCCAATTGAAAAGGAAATTAACGGTGTTGATAATATGCTTTATATGAGCTCTTCATCGTATAACTCCGGTAACTATCAGTTGGATATTAGCTTTGAAATCGGTACAGATCCGGACTTGGCACAAGTTAAAGTTCAAAACCGTGTACAGAGGGCTATTAATAGTTTGCCTGATGAAGTACAAACACGTGGTGTTAATGTTATTAAGCGTTCTTCAGAAATCTTAGCGTTCTTGCAGGCTGTTTCTCCGAACGGTACTCATGATCGTAATTTCTTGAATAACTATGTTACTAATAACATTAAGAACAACTTGGCTCGTCAGTATGGTGTTGGTGATGTGCATGTTATGGGTTCAGATTTGAGCATGCGTGTTTGGCTAGATGCTGATAAAATGGCTGCTTTAAATCTTCCTATTAGTACAGTGCAACAAGCTATTACCAGTCAGAACTACCAACCGTCCTTAGGTTCTGTTGGTGCCGAACCAAATGATGGTACAAGTGAAATTGTATTTTCTTTGGAAACTAAAGGGCGTTTGAATGAAGCTAAAGATTTTGAGAATATTATTGTCAGAACTGAAGCTGAAGGTGGTTTGGTTCGCTTAAAAGATATTGCTAAAGTTGAAATTGGTTCAGAGAGTTATTTGACGGTTTCTGACGTAGATGGTCAACCAAACGTTGCTTTGATGTTGAATAAACTTTCTGGTGCAAACGCTTTGCAGGCAATGGAAGCTGTTAATGCTGAATTGGAACGTCTTTCTAAGTATTATCCTGAGGACTTTGACGTACAAGTGTTCTTTGATGCTACAGAGTTTATTCGTGTTTCTATTGAAGAAGTTGTCTTCACTTTGGTTTTGACATTCTTATTGGTGGTTTTGGTTTGTTATGTCTTCTTACAAGATTGGCGTGCAACGCTTATTCCTTCAATCGCAATTCCTGTGTCTATTTTAGCAACGTTTGCCGTTATGTTAGCGTTGGGGTATAACCTTAATATTTTGACATTGTTCGGCTTGATTTTGGCTATCGGTTTGGTTGTGGATGATGCTATTGTGGTTGTGGAACGTGTTTTGTATTTGATGCAGACCGAAAATCTATCTCCGAAAGAAGCCGCTGTTAAAGCAATGGAACAAGTGTCTTCGGCGGTTGTTGCGACAACATTGGTTTTGTTGGCGATCTTTGTGCCGATTGCATTTATGGGCGGTGTTACCGGTAGAATTTATCAGCAATTTGCTATTGCTATTTCATTTGCGGTACTCTTCTCCGGTGTTAATGCTTTGACGCTTAGTCCGGCATTGAGTGCGACTTTGTTAAGACCTATTAAGCCGAGAACATCTGGATTTTTGTTCAGATTTGAGCAAATGATTAATTCCACCAAGAATAAGTATACACAGGCTGTTGCTTGGCTTGGACGTAAAATGGCTATTATCATTTTGATTGTATTGATGTTGGTTGCTCTTAATATCTTTTCTGTATTGAATATTAAATCATCATTCTTACCTGATGAAGATCAAGGTATGATTATGGCGAATATTCAATTACCAGAAGGTGCGTCAGGACGTCGTACACTTGATGTTATTGATAAAACCAGACCGATTATGAAGAAAGAAGATAAAGTTAAATCTGTGATGAATTTGCGCGGATTTAGTATTTTGGCTGGTCAAGGTGAAAACGTTGGTTTTAATGTTATTGCGCTGAAACCATGGTCTGAACGTGAAGATATTTTGGATAAATCTTCTAATATTAGAATGCGTTTAACTCAAGAATTACAAGGTATTACAGAAGCAAATATTATGTTGTTTGAGATGCCGGCTATTCCTGGTTTGGGTAACAGTAACAGTATGGATTTGAGATTGCAGTCAATTGAAAATTCAGACATGAACCAATTAGAGAAGACCTTAAATGATTTCTTGATTAAGTTAAACCAACTTCCGGAAGTGGCTATGGCTTATTCTACATTTACTTCTCAGACACCTCACGCTTATTTGGATATTAACCGTGAAAAGGCAGAATTGATGGATGTTTCTATCGGAAATATTTATACAACGTTGCAAACATATTTAGGTTCTTTATATGTTAATGATATTAATATCGGTACGCAAGCTAATAAAGTTATGGTTATGGCTGATTGGAAGTATCGTAAAAATCTTGACAGTATTAAGAATTTGTATGTTCAAAGTAATTCCGGTCAGATGGTTCCTTTGGGAAGTTTGATTGATATTCGTCGTGTTACTTTGCCACGTTCTGTTGATAGATACAACCAATATGCAGCAGCTACCATTAATATTATGGCTTCGGAAAATTCCAGTTCCGGTGCAGCTATGCAAGCTGTTGAGAAATTAGCTGATGAAGTTCTTTCTAATAAATATGCTTATGAATGGTCTGGAATGAGCTTGCAAGAAAGACGTAACCAAGGTCAAATTGGATATTTGGTTGCTTTGGCTATCTTGTTTGCTTACCTCTTCTTGGTTGCTCAATATGAGAGTTGGACTATTCCTTTGTCTGTTATTCTTTCTGTTATGACAGCAATGTTTGGCGCTTTTGTTGGTATGTTTGTAACCGGATTGTCCTTAAGTATTTATGCTCAATTAGGTTTGGTACTTTTGGTTGGTTTGGCTGCGAAGAACGCAATTTTGATTGTTGAATTTGCAAAAGAAGAACATGAAAAAGGCGCATCTATTATTGATGCTGCTGTGGTTGGTACAAAAGAAAGATTTCGTGCCGTTTTGATGACTGCTTTAACCTTTATTCTTGGTGTTGCGCCGATGGTTTGGGCAACAGGTGCATGTTCCGGTTCTCGTGTAGCCGTTGGTGTGCCGGTATTCTCAGGAATGTTGGTTGGTACAATCTTTGGTTTGGTGGTTATTCCTCTCTTGTATATTATGATACAAACAGCAGTGGAATATCGTAAGAAATCTAACTAATGTCTTGAAAGGAGCGGTATTTCGGTATCGCTCCTTTTTTTAAGAGGTATGAAATATGTTTTCTAAATCTGATGCACATGATTATATTAACGATTTATTACAGTTTGATTTAGCGCATGGTAGAGAACCAGGTACCTGGTATAAATATCATAACCACGTTTATGGGGTTGGATATTTAGCGCAAAAAATGGCTGATGTTTTGGGAAATGTTAATTCCGAAAAGGTGTGGATTTTAGGAGTTATGCATGATGCAGGTAAGATTCATGAGCGATTGGAACGGAGATTTCATGGGCTTATCGGATATGATTTTTTTAAGGATAGAGATTTTGACATAGCACGTATCTCTTTAACTCACTCGTTTCACTTTAATCATATTCCATCATATGACAAAGTAGAGAGGATGTTTTTTGGTAAAAAAGAAGACTATGAGTTTGTTAAAGATTTTTTAGAGCAACATCCAGCTAACGAATATGACAAGATAATACAAATGTGTGATAGTTTGGCGAATTGTAGTGGTTATGTTACGTTAGAGCAACGTGGAGAAGAGTTTTCTCAAAGATATGGTATTCCTGTTCCTGATTATATGGCCTGCGGTGCTAATCAACTTAAAGATTATTTTGATAAGCGCTTGGGATGTGATATTTACTCTCTTTATTCAGAACTGCCAGCTAATTTTATGCTTAAATCTGGGGGGGATTATAAATGATTTAGAGTTTGCAGATATTTTTTTGATAAGGCAGAAAATGCTTGCAATCTGAATTTAATTGTATTATCAAAGAACTGTTTTTAATGGTCCCATCGTCTAGAGGCCTAGGACGCGGCCCTCTCAAGGCTGCAACACGGGTTCGAATCCCGTTGGGATCACCAATTCAAACGGCAGGTATAAAAACTGTCGTTTTTTTCTTTATAAATCAAGTACTTAACCGAGTTCGAATGTTGTAAATTTGAAAATGTCATTTTGGGAGAATTTTCCGAACTCGTTTGAGAAAAAGTCTTTATTTTTCAATGGTTTGTATGAGTTGGAATCTCGTTAGGTCTCGGGATTGTCATTTCTCCAAAGCCGGATTTGAAACTTGCTTAAAATAAAAGTTTTTGACGTTACCGACGATTTATTTTGGCTCCGATGGCTAAGCACCAGTGGTTTATGACTTGGGATTATTAAATTGCCTGACATATATTTTTGCTGGTATTGTCTAAAGATAAATAGATATCCCCGGGTAAACCCGGGGATATCTATGATGTTTATTAATTCCTTGTAGAAAACCACCACTTTAGTGGTGGATGAATAAAAAGTCGGCGATATAATAAAGGTATGCAATT
>CALXPU010000002.1 GCA_944390455.1 uncultured Alphaproteobacteria bacterium
GTGAAGGTGGTCACACAGTAGGTGCCGGTGTTGTAACAAAGATTATTGAATAATCTTTTTAGATAACACAAAAGAATAAAAGGTCGGTCAAAGTGCCGGCCTTTTTTGTGTTTGAAATGATGTAAAAAAACGGCGGTTCTTTTCAGAACGGCCGTTTTAGGTTTAAAACTGTTTTACTTTATCCAACCAAGTTGATGAATTTTTTTTGCGATGTCATCATAAAGTTCTCCGTTATGTTCAATGTATGCTTTCATAACGCTTTTGGCATAAGGTTGCTCCATAATTTTTATTTGAGCTTTGTAACATAATTCAAAATTATGATTGATGTGTTCCAATAAAATGGGAGGAGCAAAAGGATAATCACAGAGTTTTATCTGGGCTTCGTGACAGAGGCGCCATCCATTTTGAGTGTGTTTTAGTAAAATCTTTTCCACTTGCGGAAAATCAAAAATTTTGATTTGATTTTCTTTGAAAACGCACCAGCGGTTATTTACTAATTCAAGAAGAATTTCTTCAGCATTCGGTATTTTATCAATTACCAAGGCTTGACACTTTCTGGTAAGGAAGTTTTTGCTTCTGACGTATTCCAACAGAATCTTTTCGGCATTGGGTAAGTCTGTGATTTTTATTAGCACATCTTCTTCAAGAAAGTTTCCGCTTTGAGCGTAGAGAAGAAAAATTTCCGAAGCATTTGATTGCTCCAATATTTTAAGTTGAGCTTCTTCGCAGAGTTCTTGTTTTTGTGCTAAATAGGAGGTTAGAATTTCTTTGATTTGCGGTAGTTCAAAGATTTTTACTTGTGCCCATTCCGGAAGTCTTTGACCTTTTGCAATGTAATTTTGGATTATTTCACAGGCATTAGGTAAAGTAAACGTTTTCTGAGTGAGTTTAGATTTCCTCATAATGATTTGTTTTTAATAAGTTTGACATATTTTTATTTTTTATGATTGGAAGGTAGCAGATGTTTATGAATATTTTAAGAGCAAATTTTGTCTATTTTTTGAGGTTATAAAGTGAGGCTTTTTATATCTAAAGTTCAGATTGGATATGAAAAATACAAGATTATTTTGATAGTGATTTCGTTTCTAATTGGTTTTGAGGAGAGGGCTATGAAGTTGTGTAAAGATGAGTTGTTACTGTTTGGCGGTATGTACCAAATTACAGCGCTGATAATATCTTTGTTTACGTCTGAAATTGCATACGTTATTAACGGCTTTTTGTATATTATGTTTTGGTTGGCGGTGCTGGCAATGGTGTTTAATTGGGTACCCAAATTGGTGTTTCAGATGAATGATAGTTTTCCGAGGATGTCTGTTTTTGTGGCATCTATTGGGTGGATACCTTATTTTACGGTTTTGTATGCGTTGGTTTCTACCGGTGTCGATTTTTTGGTTTCCGGTTCTAATAGTGTTACCGTGTTTTTGAATAATTATATGTCTGTGTATGATGTTTATATGGCGGCAATTGTTATCTCTCTTTTGTATGCGGCATATAAAGTATTTTATAAAAAAGAAGATTTATTGATGGTTTGTGAACCTATTGGCCGATAAAGTGTATGGTTTGTCAAGATAGACAGCTCGCATGATGCGGGCTGTTTTTGTTTGGGGAGGGAAGGTGGAAGAAATATTTCTTGACATATTTTGGATAAATGCTATTTTTTTTGTCAAAAAATTTATTATTTTATCATTGTATCATTTTAAACAATATTATTTATGGAAAAAACTCAATTACAAGAAAAAGTACAAAAACATGTCGATAGCTTGTTTTTGACGTTGTCTCAAAATCTTGATGTCCAAGTTTCAGAAGATGTGAAAATAGGTTTACTAATAGGTTGTCTCAAGAAGCATTCGATGTTTTGCTAGCTCAAAAGAAACAAGGGCTTATTGATGCGACTGAACAAATGTTTACTGAATTGCAGAACGATTTGGGAATGACTTTCAGAGAACAGACAAAATCTGATTTGTTAAAGATTTTGTTGGCAGAGGCCGGTGTTTCGTTTGAAGATAATCCTACGGAAATTAAACCTAAAGATGCATCTTCGGATAAGCCGGAAATTCATTCAGAGGAAAAGTCTGAAGCTGAAGCCAACGCACCTCAAGTTGCTGATGAAACTGTTCAAAAAGCGGAGTTAAAAGAGGATAAGCCAGAAGCGCAGGAAAAGTTACCGCAAGAAGCTGAAACCAATGCTCCTCAAGTTGCTGATGAAACTGTTCAAAAAGCGGATAAGGTGGTAACTAATAAAAATTCCGGTAAACCGTGGACGGAAGAATGTCATGATCCTGAAATTGTTCAGAAAGTAAATGGGGTAATCGCTTGTTATTATGAAAAAGAAGATGATGATGACAGGGAAGAGTATTCACGAGATAGGAGTGCTTGGAATATTTATGGTTTGAATCGTCAATCCAGAGAATCGTTTCGTAATGAGATTGAAGAACTTTTTGATATAAAGCTTGGTAAATCTATTTACTCTTTCTGGGGAACATTTGGTGATATTTATGATTCCGTATTTTATTGCCTAAAGCAGAAAGAGAATAAGCAAGAACAGGTAGTTGAAACCAATGTACCTCAAGTTGCTGATGAAACTGTTCAAAAAGCGGATAAAGTGGCAACTAATAAAAATTCCGGTAAACCGTGGACAGAAGAATGTCATGATCCTGAAATTATTCAGAAAGTAAATAAAGTGTTTGCTCAATATCATACGGAAGATATTAACAAGGAGCAATATTCACGGGATATGAAGGTGGAACAAGCTTTTGCCTCTAATTCGTCAAAAAGAGAATCTTTTGGTAGGGATATTGAAGAAATGTTTAATATCAGGTTTGGTAAATCTGTTTATTCTTTTTGGGAAACATTTGGTGATATTTATGATTCCGTTCTTTATTGCCTCAAGCAGAAAGATGATAAGCAAGAAGTTTATGGCGTTAAAAAACTTTGGGGCGATTATAAAGTTGATCCCAGTGATTCCTCTCCAAAGGTTCGCAAAATAGTGGATAAGGTTAATCAGGCGTTGGTAGATAAATTGGGCATTGACAAGATGCAGATTACTCGAGAAAGTCGTTTGAAAGATGATTTGGGAGCAGATAGTTTGGATCAAATTGAGTTTATTATGGAGTGCGAAAGGGATTTCAATTTTTCTATTTCAGATGATGTGAGTGAACAGATTCAAACGGTTGGTGATGCGTACGATTGCCTTTATTACCGTATGAAAGAGTAGTTTTGCTTCTAATTGAATTTCTGAAAATTGAGATTAAAAAAGCATCTTACCATTTGGGTGAGATGCTTTTTTGTTGGTCATATTAGCTCGTGACTAGTCGTTGGCAAAGGTTTCTTTGACTTGGGTGATATTGACGCACTGTCCGTTATTGTTGATTTCTGCCAATACGCCCCATAAGGTTAATTCTTTGCCGTTGGCCGGAGTTAAGCGATTTTGAACGGTTAATTTTTCGGCTAATCTTTCCATCGGGGCTGTCGGTTCAAACCCTAAAACTGATTCAAAATCTCCGCACATGCCGACATCGGTTATATATCCCGTGCCTTGCGGTAAAATACGTGCGTCAGCGGTCGGAACATGGGTGTGCGTGCCGGCGACCACACTTACTCGTCCGTCTAAATAATAGCCCAGAGCGATTTTTTCAGAAGTGGCTTCGCCGTGTATGTCCACCAAAATCGCATCTATGTTTTTGCCTAAGGTATAGAGCTTTAATAAATTATCCAAAGGTTCGGTAATGCTGTTTATCGGCGGCATAAATAAACGCCCTAAAACTTGCGCAATCAGTAACTTTTTGCCGTTGATGTTTAAGATTTGCCAACCTTTTCCGGGGAGGGTTTCAGGATAATTCAAAGGGCGAATGATTTGTTTGTTTTGGTCTAAATAAGAGTAAATTTCTCGTTGTTGCCAGATGTGGTTACCGGTGGTGATACCGTCTGCACCGGCGTTTAATAAATCGTTGGCAATTGATGGGGTTAAGCCAAAACCATGGGCGGCGTTTTCGCCGTTAACAATGACGCCGTCTATGGCGTATTTTTCTTTTATTTCTTTAATGTGTTTGATGATAACGTTTCGGCCGGCTCGTCCGATTATGTCGCCGCAGTATAATATTTTCAACAGTTCCATATCCTTGTTGTGTGTTTATAAAAAAGGCGGACCGCCCGCACCGTAAATCAGTTCATTCTATCCGATACCCGCAAGATAAGGTGGGCACCATATAACAAGACCACGATCTTGTCAGAGACAGTTCCCTAATGAATAGTGTTGGCCCGGAAGACATGCGGATTTCTACGCGAGGGGCAGTCCCATATTTATATATGTCATATTATACGGATTTTAACTTGGTTGCAACAGATTTTATTGCTTCATTTAAAGAATTTATGCTTTGAGCGATTTCACTGTCAAGTTGGGCTAAATCTGCTTCAGATATTGCAGGAGCCGTTGGGGTGGGGGCTGTAACTGCCGGTTGCGCAGAAGATGCTTTTTTGAGTTCGCTTAGTTCATCAGCCAACAATAATCCGACCATCGCCAGAAGTTGATTTTCGTTAATATGTCCTAAAGCAGAAATCAGCGATTTTGCTTTTTCATCTAGCATACGGCCAAGTTTCATAATTTGGATTTCTTGTCCGTTGTCACAGGATATCGCATATTCGCGATAGTTGATGGTGATGATTACTTGTGCCATTATTTCACCGCCTTGCTTAAGGTTTCTATTACAGAATCGATACGCGAAACTTTTTCATTAATTTGTTGGCGCAAAGTTGTCAGCTTTTCGTTTAATTCATTATTTTTAGCAGTGCTTTCGCTTGCAGCTTCATCCAGCAATGCGGCGGTTTCTTTTAAAGACTGCAAGGCAGCGGATGTTTGAGGAAAATATTTTGCGTTTGATTCCATTTTTAACTTCCGTTTCTAAAAATAATGTGATAGTTCTTTATATTATTAAGGCTTAAACATTGGATTTACAAGAGGCAAAAAGACTTATGCAAAAGTTTATTATACGTGTGGATAGCGAAAATTCGCAAATTTTGGAAAAAATGGATGAGGAGTGTTTTGTTTTGGCGACATCACTTGATGCGGAATATTGTCGCAAGTTTGTGGAGAAGGCTGTTTCTGAAAATCGGGTGGTTTTGTTTTATGGTAATAATGCCATAGAAAAAGCTAAGCAATATAACGCAGATGGTGTGATTTTGGATTTGGGTGCTGAGAAATTGAAGGAAAAAATGGCCGATGTGCGGAAACAACTCGGTAAGCGGAAATTTGTAGGGTTGTTTACACGCAATCGTCGGCATGAAAGTATGATTGTTTCTGAAGTTGAACCTGATTTTATTATTTTCAAAGTTTGGAAAGACGGTTTTGAAAATGTTAAGGAACTGACGGATTGGTATGATGATTTTTTCCTTATTCAATCAGCGGCGTGGATTATGGAAGACGGCGTTCCGGCGGAAAATTTGCGGACGGATTTTGTGATAAAATAAAAGTGAAGTTTGGTTGTTTGACATGATAATTGTTTTATGGTGTGGGGAATAGCATACATTTAGAGTTTGTGCAAGAAGAAAATTTTGTCTAATTACGATTTTTGTTGCAAAATAAAATTTTTGGTCTATCTTGTCGCTCAGGTGGAGCTCTCAGATTTTTTTCTTTGAGGGCTTGTACGAAAATCGTTGTTGAATATTAACATTGTAAATATGGAGAACAAATAAATGAAACAGTTAGCCGGATCAATCAGAATTGGCTGGGTTATCGAATATAAAGGAAAACCTTGGACCATTACTAAAGCTCAACACATTAAACCGGGTAAAGGCGGCGCTTTTATGCAGGTTGAAATGAAGTCTGTTGAAGAAGGAACAAAAACTAACGAACGTTACAGAACTGAAGATACCGTTGAAAAAATGATGGTTGAAGATAAAGATTGTCAGTTCTTGTTTGAAGATGGTACCGGCTTGAACTTTATGGAAAACGAAACTTTTGAACAGTTCTCCATGCCAGCTGATATCTTGGGCGACTCTAGACCTTTCTTGACAGAAGGTATGGTTGTTCGTATTTCTCATATTAACGATAGACCGATTTCTGTTCAATTACCTCAACAGGTTATTTGCACCGTTGTTGAAACTGAACCGGTTATTAAAGGTCAGACTGTTACTTCTTCTTATAAACCTGCTGTTTTGGATAATGGTATGCGTATCGGTGTGCCTCCGTTTATTGCCGCAGGCGAAAAAATTGTTGTCGGAACTGAAGAAGCTAACTACGTTGAAAGAGCAAAATAATGGCTTATATCTCACCAATGCTCACTAATATCGTTAATGCGGTTAAGAAGGCTTCGGTTAACCTTAATCGTGATTTTAGCGAAATTGAGCGTTTACAAAACTCCGTTAAAGGAAGTATTGATTTTACCAAAATCGCTTTTGATAAAATTCAAAAAGGACTTAGAAACGAAATCAGCAAAGTTATGCCGATTGTACCAGTGGTGTTTGTCGGACAGAAAGTTCCTCAAGAAGGAATGTATTTTGCTGTTTCCGGAATTGAAGGCTTGCCTAACTTTGCACACGGAAATCCTGAATTTGCAATTTCAGTGGCTTTAATTGACGGACAAACTATTTTGGATGCCGTTGTTTATAATCCTGCTCGCGATGAGTTGTTCTTTGCTGAAAAAGGTAAGGGCGCATTTAAGGAAGGATTTAGAAGCCATGAACGTTTGCGTGTGGCTGCTCGTCAGGAACTTGAGGGGGCTCTGATTGCGGTTAAACCAAATGCTAATGATGCGGAATTGTCTGCAAAGATTATCAATAATTCTTTGATGCTTTGCAAAGATGTTCGTGTCAGCGGGGCTGTGGCTCTGGATTTGGCTTATGTTGCTGCAGGTAAACTTGATGGGGTTATCGCTCCTTCTTCTATGCTTGCAAGCATTGCTGCCGGTATTTTGCTGGTTAAAGAAGCGGGTGGTCTTGTTTTGGATATGGATCAAGATGATACACGTACGGAAGATTTGCCGATGGTTTTGAACTCCGGTAATCTGATGGCCGCAAGTTTTAATCTAAGCCAAAAAATTGCTAAAATTTTAAAATAAGTTTAAAAATTTACAAAAATGTACTTGCATTATATAAAAGTGTAGTGTATAAGAACCGTAAATTTTTTAGTGAAGTTAAATTTTGGAGATAATAATGAAAAAAGGTATTCACCCTGATTATCATGAAATTACTTATGTA
The DNA here is from genome assembly GCA_944390455.1 of uncultured Alphaproteobacteria bacterium. GTDB lineage: Bacteria > Pseudomonadota > Alphaproteobacteria > RF32 > CAG-239 > CAG-267. The sequence continues at coordinate 7,192 of CALXPU010000002.1, forward strand.
ATGACAGATGGTACAGAGAAGAAAGTTAAGTCAACTTGGGGTAAAGAAGGCGCAACAATGACTCTTGAAATTGATCCGAAGTCTCATCCGGCTTGGACAGGTGTTCAACGTGTTGTCGATTCTGGCGGTCAAGTTGGTAAGTTTAATAACAAATTTGCTAAGTTCGTTGCTAAAAAAGCTGCTAATTAATTTGTTATTTATGAACTTTCGACAAGTTAAAGGCCTGTATTTTACAGGCTTTTCTTTTATTCGGAAAATATAGCGGTAAGGTTTTAGGATGTTCTGAAGGCAGCAGGCTATAAAGTTTGTGTAGAAAACACTTAAAATCGCTTGTAATCCTATAAAAACAGTTTACGCTATAAACAAATTTGGGGTTTATTTTTAGATAGAAAGGATGATGAAATGACAGCACCTTTAATGCCTAAGGCTACTGCAGTTTGGTTGGTGGAAAATACAACCCTGACTTTCCAACAAATTGCGGATTTTTGTGAATTGCATGAATTGGAAATTCAGGCTATTGCTGATGGCGATATCGCTTATAATATTATGGGGGTTAGTCCTATTACAAACGGTCAGTTGACTTTGGAAGAAATTCAACGTTGTGAGGCTGATGAAAAAGCTCGTTTGGTGGCTACTCCGTTGGAGAAAAATGTTAAAGAAAGAAATGCTAAGGCTAAAAAAGTTCTTTCTCCAACTCAACGTGCTGAAAAACCAAATGCAATTTTGTGGATTTTGAAAAACTGTCCGGAGGTTATTGATTCACAAATTTGTAAACTTATTGGTACAACTAAACCTACAATTGCCTCTATTCGTGAAGGCTCTCACAGTAATATGGCTAACTTGCGTCCGATTAACCCGATGGCTGTTGGCCTTTGCTCTGAAAAAGAATTGGAAAAGGCTATGTTGATTTCTCAACAACAAGCAGAGTTGAAGGAAAATAAGGGCAGAAAGAAGACAAAGAAAAAAGCGGCTTCTAAAGCAGATGGTGTGGCTAAAAAGCGCGGTCGTCCGAAGAAGGAAGTTACCGAAAAGGTAGCTAAGAAAGAGAAGAAGAGCGCTAAGGCTAAAAAGGAATCTAAAGCTAAGGCAGCAAAGAAAGCGACTAAAGCAAAAAAGGCTCCTAAGGCAAAGGCTGCTAAAAAAGCTGAATAAGTTTCTTTGTTGAAGGATTTTTATGAGTAAGAGATGTCATGTTTGGTGGCATCTCTTTTTTTGTGGGGTGTTATATGCGCGTAGAGATTTAGCTTATTTGAGCAGGAAAGGAGCAGGGGATTATCATTAAGCCCTGCAGGAGGCGGATAGAGAATTTCACATAAAAAAACACCTTGAAATCCGAAATGCTTAAAAGCGGGAAATCAAGGTGCGAAAAATTATTCGTCAAAGGCAGAGTTGGCAATTTCTTCTGCTTTTGAAGATATTTTTTTCATCGTTTTTTTGTAGTGGCGGGGAGCAAAGTTCTCCCAAATATACAGTGCCACATAGGTGACACCGAATATTGCAATACCACTCTCCAGGGCGTAGATGCAACCCTGGAAAAAAACTTTCCATTCGTCTGCCCCGGGAGCAGAGAATAGATTGTTTAAACTAAATGCAATCAGAGCGGCAAAAATGCCGATGAATGCTGAAATTTTTGTCTTCATATTATATAATGTTTAAGTGATTGTCCTTTGAACTACCGAAGATAAATGGGTAGGTTAAACTACAGATACTAATCGGGAAAATCACAGCACAAAATAACTATGAAAACAAACCCCAATAATAGAAATATCTATAATAAAACATTATTACCATACCACATTTTGAGGGAATCGTCAAATAAAAAATTTTAAGGAAAATAATTATACCTACCTTAATGTATAAAAAACTTGCGCTTTAAATTTTTTCAGTATATATATTAGGTGTAAGCGGGGTTGTGTTGTTTGGATAGAAGGGGTATTTGTCATGAAACATTTGATAGAAGTATATCCTTTTGCGTATCACAAAATTTTGGGTGGTCAGCGTAAAATTGATTTGCGCCTTTATCTCAAAAGATTTCATAATATTCATGTGGGTGATACGATAGAGTATGTTAATGCGGAAACGAAAAGCTGTTTGTTGCGAGAAGTTAAAGGTATTGCTCTTTTTCAGGATTTTAAAACGCTCATTGATATGTTGCCGCCAGAGATGATAGGCTATAGCAGTCGTGAGGAAATTAGATTGCGTATTGAGCGCCAATATTCTAAAGAAGAACAGGAGAGATATGGGGCTTGCGCGTTTTTTCTGGCTGAGCCTGAGGCTGCAAAGGTTTCAGTTATGAACTTTTTGGAACGTAGTGCGTAATGTTTGCGTAAATGTATAAAACTCTGTTTGTGCAGAGATAGTTTTTTGTATTTATTTATGGGGGCGTTGTAGCCCTCTTTTTTATGGAAAATTCTAGAATGCTATTTATCAAATTGTTTGCGGTAGGCTTTTCTTAGTTTATCTCCAACGTGGCCTAAATCTGCGATAATCTCTATTTTTGCATTATCCATGGCTCGGTATAAATCCCAAGCGCCTTTTAGCGGGCAGCACATATCTAAACGATTATGAACGATGGTGGTGGGGATATTTTGTATTTTATCTATGTTTTTTAGGATTTCATTGTCGCTTAAGAAATAACGATTTGCAGCGTAGTATAAACTAATGCGGGCGGAGGTAATGATGTCGTTATCTATGGCAACTTCCTTAAAGCCGGCATCTAATTTTCCCATTTGGTATTCATAGTGAACCATGTATTTTATAGCGGTTTGTATTGAACCTAAGTCATCAGAAAAAATCAATTTGGCGTAGTGAGTGTAAGGGTTTTCGCCTTCACTTTGACGACGTATTTCTTCTAATAAATCTGGGTAGAATAAACCACTGTCGCGCAACATCCACTCCATATCTTCGCGGCGAGCTAAAAATACGGCATAAACACAGATTTGTTTGACGCATTCAGGGTATTTTTCGGCAAATAATAAAGCTAAAGTAGAACCCCATGAACCACCGGCAGCGATTACCGGTTCGGTGATGCCTAAATATTCCAGTAAGCGCTTGGCATCTTTGACAAGTCTTTTGGTGTCATTTAAGTTTACGATGTCTTCGGCTTTGGAAAGTCCTGCACCACGTTGGTCAAACATGATGACGCGTTGCGTTTTTAAGTTAAAGTAACGACCATGCGTTTTTTTGCATTGGCCTCCGGGACCACCGTGGAAAAAGAGTACGGGTTCACCATTAGGATTTCCCATCTGTTGATAGTAGATTTCATGTCCTTCGTATTCGGGCAGATATCCTTTGTCAAAAATTTTATTGTTGAAAAATCCGAACATTCTTTTTCCTTTTCTGGCTGTTTTTTGTAGTCTTCGTGGTAAATGTTTAATATTTATTTAAATTTGGGGATAAAATATGAAAATCGTAGGTACTGCCATTATTACAGATAATGATGGAAAAATCTTGATTGGACAACGTCCGGAAGGAAAGGATTTGGCCGGATTGTGGGAATTTCCAGGCGGAAAACAAGAAAACGGTGAGACTGTTGAACAGTGTATTGTGCGTGAGATTAAAGAGGAACTTGATGTTGATTGCTCTGTGGGTGATTATTTGCTTTCGGTTACAAAATCTTATCCGCATGGAGAATTTAAACTTATGGTCTATCGGGCTAAAATCTTAAATCCACAAAATCTTAAGGCTTTGGTGCATCAAAAACTTTTGTGGGTTACACCTCAAGAATTATCCCAATATCAATTTCCACCGGCTGATGTTGATATTATTGCTTTTTTACAGCGATAATTTGAATATAAATTCTTCTTATTAAAGGTTTTTTAGTTTTTTGAGAGTAGATTCTGGGTATAACATGTTATATATCGTGCCCGGAGAACTTTATGATGGCCTTTAAAAATAAATCAATGTTACTTGCTGCCTCTCTTTTAAGTGGTGTGGTTTTTTATTCCAATTCGGCTGAGGCTTATACAATTACGGCTGATGAAATTTATCGTCAGGCAAGACAGAAAAATTATGGATTTTTTCAGCGATTGGCACGTTACAATGGGGCAGTTAATATGCAAAATCGTTCGGGCGATACTGCTTATTGCGTAGCGTTACGCTATAACGATATATCTGCACAGGAAATGTTGTTGAATTATGGGGCAAAGGATAATCATCCTTGTGTGGAAAAAGTTGCAGAAGAAAAAAAACAATATGCCCGTCAACAAGCGGAGATGCAAAAGGCACGTTCTCGTTCTTTGAAATGGGAAGATGATACTGGAAATAATTATTTGTGGTGGGGACTGGGTGCTCTTGCTGTTGGTGGTGGTGTTGCTGCTTTAGCTAGTAGTGGTGGTGGCAGTGGAGGAAGTCACAGTGGTAGTAGCGGTGATGGTGGGGAAAGTAATTTTCCTGAAAATCCTATAAGAGAACCAACCATTGATGCAAATGTCTTTAGAACGGCAGAATATAATAATAGTAATTATTTGGAGGGTATTAAAGCTGCTGATGCGTATAGTTATATGTATACTCAAGATGAAAATGGGGATTTAGTAAGTCATCAAGCGGATTCAGATGATGCTCTCAAAAAAGTTAAAGTGGGTGTTATTGATACCGGTGTATATGCTAATAAAGATTTAGATGGTAAAATTGTCGGTAGCTATGATATTAATCCTTATAATACTATGGGGAATGTTAGGGGATATATAGAAAATCCCAGAAAACACTTTTATATTTTGGAACAAAATGGCAAATATTACTTTTTGAGTGCTGAAATGAAAGGTGATAAATGGTCATTAAGTTATGCGGCAGATCAGACTAAAGAAGGTGTAGAGGATTTTTTGACTCAGTTTGGCTTAAATTGGGATATGTTTGATGTTATCAATGCCGGCGGCGGTAGTAATCCTGGTACTCAATATGCGGAAAATTTTGATCCTAATAATCCTAAAGCGTGGTTTGAGCAAGTTATTTTGAATTTACATCATGGTACTCACGTTGCCGGCCTTATTGCGGCTAATAAAAATGATATGGGGAGCCATGGCGTTGCTTTTGAAAATGGCGAAGTTGTGGCCGTTAGTTGGGATTTGAGTTCGGATCTTTCTCAAACTGTTAAGAAAATGGTTGATGAAGATGGGGTTAAGGTTTTTAGTAACAGTTGGGGATATGGTGTTACGGATGAACTTAATGCAAATAATGCATGGTTGTTGATTGATGGAGCCAAAGATGATGTAGAAGCTTATGCTTATGTGGCAAAAAATGATGGTGTTTGGGTACAGGCTACCGGTAATGAGTATGCTCAAGAGGCTTCTATTCATAATGGATTAGGAAATTTGGATTTATCTGATTTTGGTTATGATGGTCCCGATAAATACGAAGTTCCTTATTTGGCGGTGACAGCTCTTGATTATTCAACCAGAGATGGTAATGCGCCTTCCGGTTATAAGGCGGATTATGCTAACTGGTGCGGTTCTGCATCGGGTTATTGTTTGGCAGCTCCGGGAACTAATGATATTTCCACAGGGGCTGTTGAAGAAGGATTTATGCCGGATAGTGGTACTTCTATGGCTACTCCGGTGGTGTCTGGAAGTATTGCGTTGTTAATGGGATATTATCCGTGGTTGACGGCGCAAAATGTGGCTTATATTTTGCTAGAAACGGCTAATGATCAGGGAGAATATGCCGATGAAAAGAAATATGGGCAAGGGGCTTTAGACCTTGAGGCGGCTGTGACTACACCGATTGATGGTTTGAGGTTGGCTTCTTCCTCTTCGTTTGATTCGTTGACTCCGGTTGGTGTTTCTAAATTGTCTTTGTCTTCATCTATGCAGAATAAAATTTTGAAAGCTTTACCTAAAACAGTGACAGCTTTTGATGCTCTTAATCGTCCGTTTGATTATGATACAAAGAACTTAGTGAATGAAACACACGCTTCTAATGCTAATTTCCGTAATGCGGTTTCAAGAATGGCAATGGGAGGGGCTAAAAAGACTATTAAAGACGAGAAGACGGGATTTGCTTTTTCTTCTACCGAGAGTTTGAATAATGGGGGGCAAGCTAATTTGGCCTCTATGGAGGTGGTTAGTGAAACTGATACCGGTGCGACACGTTTTTATTATGCGCAGAACAGCAAATATGATACACCGGATAGTGTTTTAACTCCATCTAATAATCCATATTTGGCGATGAATGAGGCTTATGGTGCCGAGAATACAATGAAACTTAGTGATACTTCTAAGTTTAAATTGGCTTTGCAAACCGGTGAGAATGGTTTGTATGAACGAGATTATGAACAAGATAATCATTCCTTTACAGAACGTTCATATGCTTTTTCCGGCGAATATTCATTTAATATGACGGATTATTTGGAATTAGCGACAATGGGCGGTATGTTGATGGAAAATGATGCTTTACTTGGTATGAACGGAACAGGAGGTTTTGGTATTAAAGATAGTTCTACCTACTATATGGGAATTAGAGCCGCATTGAATTTAACACCAAATCTTTCTTTGATTGCAGCATATTATCGTGGTTATACGCAAGGTGCAGATACACCAATGTTGGCTATTTCTGATTTGCAGACAGAGAGCTTTATGATTGCCGGAGAATATAAACTTAATGCTAAAGATAAGGTGGGGTTGAGTTTTTCGTCGCCATTATCAGTAGTTAAAGGTCGCGCGTCTTTATTATATGCCGGCGGACGTGATAATCATTCTGATACCGTTTATATGAATAAACTTACGACTTCTTTAACCCCTGAAGCTAAAGAGTATGATTTGGGATTGTATTATCAGGGACAGCCTAAAGAAGATTTGAGCTTAATGGGTAAAGTGCAGGCTCGCTTTAATGCAGATGGTGAAAAAGGAGTTACGGATTATATCGGTATTGTCGGTATGCAAAGTAATTTCTAATAGGGACTGTATATGACCATAAAAAAACACCGGAGAGAATGAAACTCTCGGGTGTTTTTTTATTTTGTAAGAAGTTATGCGCAAATTATGCGGTAAACTTCATCAGTGCACGGACAACGTCCAAAGCGAAGTACTTTGTATGTACGCCTTAATTCAGAAAACTCTTTTTCAACAAATTCTAGTTCCGGAGAATCTTCGACGATGCTACCATTGTGCCATAGAACATAGAAAGTTCCCTTTTCAGTGGTTACTTGCCAGGCAATGCAGGTTAAGTGTCTTTCAGTCAATGAACCTAATTTGATTTCTACTTCTTTATAGAGGCTGCAAAAGGCCTTTTCAAGTAGTGGTCGGTTTAAGAACATCGGAAGACCGTCTGATTTGAAACGTTCTTGTTTCCACATTAGCTTGTAGCAGCCGTTTACTTGATGATAAACGGCGGACGTAATACAGAATATCATTCGCTTAATGTTGGTTGCACAGATATAATCTTGTCCAGCAAGACTTAAGCGAATAAGCGTTTTGGTCTCGCCTGTGTGAAAAGCATAACCGCTATCAGAGTACACCGTAATGAAAGGGTGTCGTAAATCATCTGCAGTTAATTCTTTCATTTCAGATTCTGCACGGTTTGAAAAAGTTTTTGGTCCTTCAGTGTATTTGCGGCGAGGGGTGCTCGTTTCAACACCGTAATCTAATACATCAAAAGTTTGCTCGCCATAATTAAAACTTCCCATAATGATACTATAAAAAAATTAAACATAAATTTATTTTGATGTTTTTGTTTTAGCGTTTTTTTGTCTATCCGTCAAGCCTAAAATGTTATTGTTTGTTAAAAATATGCTAAAATGCGCTTTTAACTTGCTTTTTTTATGAAATCTTATACAGTGCGCGATATAATGTACTTAATTTGTAAATTTAATCTGTATGAGGTTTTTGATGCTGACTGCAAAAAATAATGTAGCGTATATTCGTGCCGAAGTGATGCAAAGAGTTGCTAAATCTTTTGTTGAAACTGGTTTGAATGATATTGAAGAGGCTCTAAATGAATTAGTTGCCGATAAGAATTTTCGCCATAATCCAGAAGCAGAAAAAGCTGCTGTTAAAGGGCAAATTTTGGCAGCAATGGGCTTTTTGCCACAAGAAGTTGATGCGAATCGTAGTTTAAAAGAGTTTGCTCAAGAGGCTTTGGCTCGTACACAAGCTAATCGCGCCGGATTATCTGTGATTAAAGGTGCTTGTAACGCTTGTCGTTCTAAAACTTATGAAGTTACTCCAATGTGTCAGGCTTGTGTGGCTCGCCCTTGTGAATTGAATTGTGCGAAAAAAGCTATTACCGTTACGGATAAAGCATTTATTGAACAAGATAAATGTATTAAATGCGGTTTGTGTGCGACATATTGTCCTTATGGCGCTATTCATAAATCTGTTGTGCCTTGCGAAGAACCTTGTCCGGTTAATGCTATTCAAAAAGATGCTGATGGTCGTGAGGAAATTGATATTGAAAAATGCATTTCTTGCGGTAAATGTTTGCAATCTTGTCCGTTTGGCGCAATCGTCTATAATTCACAAATGATTGATGTTTTGAATGCTCTTAATAACCCAAATAAGAAAGTTGTTGCTATGGTGGCTCCGGCTATCTTGGGACAATTTGGTAATGATTTGGGTAAAGTTATTGCTGCATATAAAGCTTTGGGTTTTGATGATGTTATTGAAGTTGCTTATGGTGCAGACTTTACTTCTAAAAACGAATCTGCGGAATTTGTTGAACGTATGGAAAAAGGTGCTCCGTTTATGACGACATCTTGCTGTCCGGCTTATGTTAAAACAGCTAAAGTTCATGTTCCGGAAATTGAAAAGTTTGTTTCTAATACCGGAAGTCCAATGTATTATGCTGCAGAAGTTTTGAAAAAGCGTTATCCTGATGCGGTTTCTGTATTTGTTGGACCGTGTTTGGCTAAACGTATTGAAGCTGAAAATAATCCAAATGTTGATTATGTTTTGGTTTTTGCTGATGTTCAAGCTATGTTTGATGCTAAAGGAATTGATATTAATTCTTTAGAGGCTTCTTCTTTTGCGGATGAGGCTTCTCTGCAATCTCGTCGTTATGCTATTTCCGGCGGTGTTGCTGCGGCAGTTGAAAACTTAATTGACGGACGTGCTGACTATCGCCCAATGAAGATTAACGGCTTGACTAAAGATGAAGTTAAAAACTTAAAACGTTATGCTGCAAAAGGTTTGGATAATGGCTGTAATATGCTTGAGGTAATGTGTTGCGAAGGTGGCTGTATTGCAGGTCCTGGATGTTTATCCATGCCGAAAAAAGCTGCTGTTGTATTGGAAAAATATGCGGCGGAAGGTAAAAATCAAAAGGATTGTGAAATTCACTAGTTCTTGGGTTATTTGTTTGTTGAAGGGCGTCAGATTGGCGCCCTTTTTGTGATGAAATTGAATAGTTTATTGGTGTAGGGAAATTTCTTTACTTTAAATTTTATTTTTGCTAAATTTTTATCTTACATCGGGAGGGAGAAATTATGTAGTAAGGACAGAAGCCGATGTATGATAAATTTAGGGTTATTTGTTGCGAGAATCCGGAAAAATATCCCGGAAAATTATTTATTGATATTTATCCCGCAGACCATATTACTCATGAACTTCTTTATAGAATGCGTTTGAAAATTACTCCTGATGTTTATGATATTACGGGAGGCGTTTATTTGGATGATTTGGGGCAGGGGAATATTCGGCTTAAGTATATCAAACATTATGATAAAATGATACAGCGCCAACAGGCTCTTGTTCGCGAAAGAGTGGATCCGCTGATTATGCGGTTGTTTGCTGAGATGAAAAAAAGAGGCGTGAATAAAACTATTAATGCCTCTTTGAATGATGCGTATGAGGTGTTTACGTTAGAGGAAGTTTATCCGAAAAGTGCAAAAGAAGAACAGATGTTAGAAGCGCAAAAACGCTATGCTAAACGTCAAAAAATCATAGAAGCACGGCAACGTTTTTATGCACGCCAAAAGTATGCATCTTGTCCACATATTGCTTTGATGATTAATCAACTTGAGCGTTCGGGTGATTAGAATATTCAGCGGGAGCCATAATTGGTTCAGGAATTGTGTTTGGTTTTATCAGTTGTTTAATTTGTTTATACAATTTATTTGAACTCCAGTCTGCTTCACCCTGGATAGTGGCAACCTTTTTGCCTTGTTTATTCATAATGACGGTGTAAGGTGTTGAGCCAATCCCTAAACTTAGAGAGAGCTTATTTTCCGTGTCATTGAAGAATGGAATGGTTGGGGCGCCATATTTGGTTAAAAATTTACGCTCTTCATTGTTGTTGCTCCATTCAGAGGCTGGAGAAACGAGCATAACCTTGATGTTGTCTTGAAGGGCTTGAGGGTAGAATTTTTCTAATCTTTTCATTTCGCGCAAACAGGGGAAACAACTTTGTGACCAGAATATTAATATGGTTAATTCGGCATTAGAATCTAAAAGGCGGATATTTTCTTCACTTTCCGAAATTAATGATACATCAGGCATGTTTACCGGATATTCTAAAACATATAAGCCTTTGGGACCGCTGTAGGCTTCTGCGTTGAAGGTGATAAATAAGCTGCATAATATTGTGTAGAATAGGGTTTTCATGGGGCTTTTTCCTGTTAATTACTTCAATTCAACTTTGTACTTTCGGCGCATTTCATATAAACTGATTTTAGGTTTATTCAATATGTAGGTTAAAAAATGAAATATTTAGTTAAATTTTTAATGATTTTTTCAGTATTTTTTTCCATCTTATATGTAAGTGCTTGCGGAAGAATTTCTGCTAACCAGCCAATTAAGGGTAGCGGATATCCGCATTCTTATCCTAGACACTATTAGTCTTTGTTTTTTGAGGGGATATTATGGCCAATAAAGATGATTTTTCTGATGTTATGATTCCGTATGTGGAATTTGCTGAAAATGCTAATGAGAGAACACCTTGTATTTTGGTGTTGGACTGTTCGGGGTCTATGCGTGGTGAACCGATTAAACAACTTAATTCTGGTTTGCAGGCTTTGGAAAAAGAACTGAAAGAAGATATTGACGCCAGTTCTCGTGTGCAACTTTTGGTTATCAAAGCTTATGGTAAAGATGATGCTGAAATTTCTGCAGATTGGGTTGATGCGATGAATTTTACGGCACCGGTTATGGAAGCATCTGGCCTTTCTCCTATTGGTAAAGCGATGGAATTGGCTTTGCATAAAATTGAAGAACAAAAATGCTTGTATGATAGTTGCGGCATTACTTCTAAACGTCCGTGGATTTTTCTTATCAGTGATGGTGAGCCGACGGATTATGGCTGGGAATTGGCGGCGGCTAAATGTCGTGAAGCGCAACAAAATAAAAAAGTGGTTATTCATGCTGTGGGAACACAAGGGGCTAATTTGGAGAAACTTGCAAAGTTCTCTTTAATGCCTCCGAAACGTTTGAGCGGATTGAAGTTTACAGAGTTCTTTCTTTGGCTCTCTCGCAGCGTATCTTGTGTGTCCAGAGCGGCGCCGAATATGCCTGATATTTTAGATGATATTGAGGCTTGGCATGAAGAAAACGCCTAGGTCAATTCGGGTTATTGCAACCAAAATTACGGGCGGATTGCATCTGGCTAAGCAAAAGCCATGTCAGGATTTTTATCAATATGCGTGTTCCGGTAATAAACTTGTAGCGGTCGTTTCTGACGGTGCAGGTTCTGCTGTTTATGGGAAAATCGGAGCGAAAATTATTTGCGAAACGTTGGTTAATGTGCTGATTAATACTCCGCTTAAAAATACTAAGGAAGCTGTGGTTAAAGCTATTAATATGGCACGTGCAAGATTGGTTATCCATCGGCTCAACAAATCTAAGTCAGAACGGGAAATTCTTAATTTTTCGGCGACGATTGTCGGGGTAGTTTATCATAAAAATCGCGGTATCTTTTTTCATATCGGAGATGGCGCCGGAATCGCTGTTCATAATGTTAAAAATGATAAAATCGTTAATGATGAAAATGCGGCTTCTTCTCGTCAAAAAGTGAAATATACGCTTTCTCGACCGGCTAATGGTTCTTTTTCTTGTGAAACCTATTTTTATACAATGAAAAATTGGGCGGATTGTCTTCGTTTTACGCCGATTGAAAAAGCTGAAGCCTTGTTTTTGATGACGGACGGAGTTACTAATTTTGCGCTTTCTGATGATATGTGCGAACTTAAAAACGGTTTTATTGAGCCGATTAATCAGTACCTCAAAAATGAGCAGAATAAAACAAAAGCATTGAAAGCTTTAAATAATACTCTGGATACGAAGCAGGCGCGTAAACTTAATTCAGATGATAAAACTTTTTTGTGGGCAGGACTATGAGTACTGAAGCGGTTTCTTTATCTAATCAGCCAACATTAACACCGGAATTGCAATTTAATGCGATTTTTGCGGATAGAAGTTTTAAATGTATCACATTAGGAAAATTGCTGAATAAAGGTGGTGCTGCCGGTAAAATTTATGAAATTGTCGGACAGCCGGATAAAGTTGCTAAAATCTTTCATGAACGCCAGAAAAGTAATACAAATCGCTTAAAATTAGAAGCGATGGTTATCAATAATCCTAATATTCCAAGCGTGACAGCCGGTGGTGTTGAATATGTGCAAATAGCATGGCCAGAAGCAGTTTTGGAAGATGATGAGGGATATTGTGTCGGTTATATGATGCCGTTTATTGATACGTCAGCGGCGGTTTCTTTAGACCATTTGATGCAAGGTGCCGTACGTGCTAAGTTGGGGTTGAGCGATAAGTACGAATATCGTGTTATGGCGGCTTATAATGTTGCTCTTATGGTAGCGTCTTTGCATAAATATGGGCACTATATTATAGATTTAAAGCCGGCGAACGTTTCTATCTATAAAAAAACAATGACTGTTGCCATGTTTGACTGTGACGGTTTTTCTATTCAGGGAGAACAGGCTCGCTTTCCGGCAGAATTTGTGAGTGAAGAGTATATCTATCCCGAAGGTATGACGCAGTCTTGTGATGAAATGGGAGAAGAACAAGATAAGTTTGCTTTGGCGGTTATTATCTTTAAACTGCTTAACAATGGTATTCATCCGTTTTCCGGAGTGGTTAAGAAAAATGCTGATAGCGCGCTGTCTATTCAGGAGCGTATTGAGCAATATCATTATGCGTACGGAATGTGGGGGGATACTTATCAGGCGCCCCATCCTTATAGCATTCATGAATTTTTGCCACAGAGTACATTGAAACTTTTTGACCGTGCTTTTGTGAAAGGTCAGAAAAGACCAACGGCGGTTGAATGGCAGGTAGAATTAGACTATTTGCTCAAAAATTTGAAGCATTGTAAAAAGAATCCGAATCATGCGTATTTTACGAATAAAGGTTGTGGGTTATGTGTGGCGGAAGATCGCTTAAAAGCTAACCTCAAAACTATTCAGGAAAAGAAGGCTGAACCTCGTAAAATTCGTGGTTTTGAGATAAAGAAACTGTCTCGTGAAAGTATGGAACATGATAAATGGGTACGTATGCAGAGCGAAAAAAGAGCGATGCGTGTGACGTATTTTATTGTTATGCTTTATAGCTTACTGATGACATCGTTGCCTCGAATTGCATTGGAGTATAAAACGACTTTGGATGAGTTGGGGATATCTTTGCAATTAGTTGGATGCATTATTGGGTTTAATTTGTTGCATTGGTTAGTGAAAAAAGGACGTAAATTTTTGGTCAGACATATTGGTGGTACGACGGTAAATGCTTTAATTACATATACTTATTGTTGTGTAATTACGGCATTGGTGGTCGGAAACGATATTGATTGGGCTAAATTGTTTAAGGCTTTCTAAGTCTATGGTTTCCATAAGGATACTAACAACCTTTTAAGTGCCTACTTTTCATTTTAAAAATTGTTGTTATAAATTAAGTATTGGTTATTTGATAATTTAAGGAAAAATTTGTGATAAATTTAAAGAATATTGTTATCTCGGGTAAAGAAGTTTGCCCTATTATTGAAGGTGGTAAAGGTATTAACGGAACAGATGGTCGCAGTAGCGGTGCTTTTGCGAAAGAGGGTTGCGTTGGTACAATTTCTTTAGTCAGCGCAGATTACTATGATGAAAACGGTAAGCCTGTTTTGGAACGTTCTCATCGCTTGAAACGTCAGGAACGTCATGAAGATTTAATTGCCGGTGCTATTAAGGGCGGTATTGCTCAGGCTCAAATTGCTCACGAAATTGCCGGAAATAACGGACGTATCCATGTTAATGAATTATGGGAATTGGCTGATTCCGAGACCGTGATTACTGAAGTTTTAAAAGGGGCAAAAGGTTTAATTCATGGTGTGACTTGTGGTGCAGGGCTTCCTTATAAATTAGGGGAAATTGCATCGGCTCACGGTGTTTACTATTATCCTATTGTTTCTTCTGCAAGAGCTTTTCAGATTTTATGGAAGCGCGCTTATGTAAATTATAGCGAATTTTTGGGTGGTGTTGTTTATGAAGATCCTTGGCTTGCTGGTGGTCATAACGGTCTTTCTAATGCTGAGAATCCAGAAGAACCTCAAAATCCGTATAATCGTATTAAAGAGTTGCGTGCTACACTTAATAAATTAGGTTTAAGCGAAACTCCGATTGTGATTGCTGGTGGAGTTTGGTCGCTTAGCGATTGGGAAGATTATTTGGATAATCCAGAAATTGGTAAAGTTGCTTTCCAATTTGGTACAAGACCGATGATTACTACCGAGAGTCCGATTAGCGATGCTTGGAAGCAGGTTATGCTTAAGACAAAACCGGGTGATGTTGTTTTGCAACGCTTTAGCCCGACAGGGTTCTATTCTTCAGCAATTAAAAATAAATTCTTATCACGCTTGATTGAACGCAAAGAAGGTGAAATCGCTTATAAACTTGAAGCTGATGAGGAATTTGATACACCATTGTCTTTGAGCAATGTTAAAGAGGTATTCATTAAATCTGCTGATTTGGCTAAAGCTGATAATCAGATTAAAGCTGGATTTACAGTTATTCAAGAAACACCGGATTCAACAGTTGTCTTTTTGACACCGCAAGAATGGGCAACTATGAAAGATGATAGAGCTAAATGTTTGGGCTGTTTGTCTCAATGTCAATTTTCTGCATGGTCTGGTGCAAATGGTACAACCGGAAAAATGTGCGATCCTCGTACATATTGTATTCATAAGACCTTGTTTGATATTAGCCATAATGGTAAAACTGATGATAATTTGTTATTTGCAGGACATCAAGTTTATCGTTTTGGACAAGACCCGCTTTATGCTAATGGACATATTCCAACAACGCATGAGCTGATTGAAGCTATTAAAGCAGGGCGTTAAAATAGTTGATAAACGTATAAAAAAAGAGAGGGCTTTCCTCTCTTTTTTTATGTCAATCGTATTGGGTGAATATAGAAATCTCGGTTTGAAGTATAAAAAAACTCCCGCAATATGCAGGAGTTTGGGGTATTTATTTGTTTATTTGCTATAAGAATTTTACAGCGGCAAATCCTCCGATTAAAAGTAGTAAAAAGAGAACGGAGAGTAAGTTCAAATTCTTTTCAATAAATACTTTCATCGGGTCGCCAAAGCGTTTTAATAACCATGCAATAAGATAAAATCTCATGCCGCGGGCAATGACAGAAGCTATTGTGAACACTACTAAATCTAATTGTACAACGCCACTGGCAATGGTGATTATTTTGTATGGGAAAGGTGTGATACCGGCACCGAAAACAATCCATGCGCCATATTCGTGATAGTAGTTTTCAAATTTTGCAAATTGTGCCATGTAGCCATAAAATTCTAGTAAAGGACGCGCTATTAACTCAAATCCATATACGCCGATAAAGTAGCCGAAACAACCGCCCAATACACTGGCTATGGTTGCAACACCGGCTATTTTATATGCCTCTTTAGGTGTGGCTAGGACCATTGGTATAATCATAATATCCGGTGGAATCGGAAAGAATGAACTTTCGATAAAAGAAATGATAAATAGCCAGGTTAACGCATTTTGTTTGGCCGCTAAGTTCAAAGTATAGTCATATATAGAACGAGTTAAATCTTTAAAAGCCATGTCTTTTCTCTCTTTGTGAAATTATACTACGGCTTTTATTCTTAATGTAAAAATTGTTCTACTTCCTTAATATTTTGAGTGTTGTCCACATAAAAAGTTTTTGGGAAAGAAAAAACTTTTTTAGATTTACTTAGAGCGGGTAAAAAGTTTATACAGATTATCTGTGGGGAGTTTCTTTTCATGTATTGTTGAGCGGCATTGATGGTGTGAACTTCAAATATGCTATAGGGACTGTCTTTAACGGATTTACTGAAATCAGAGCGTTCGTATGGTTTTAGGTTTATGTATAAAATATGATGTTTTTTATTTCCGATACAATAAGTTTCTAGAATTTCTTTTAGTTTATTTCTTGCTTCATCATGGGTTAGATAATGGCTGACGCTTGGATGATAAATTAAAGCTCGCGGAGCATCACTGACAATGATAGAAGGTATGGTGGAGTGTTCAAATTTACTTTCCAATGAAGTGATATATTCCAAAGGAGTGTGAGGGGCAAAGTCAAAAAGCATTACGTTAGGTGTGATTTCTTTATGATATAGGGTAAATTTGTGTAGATTATCTGTATCAAATAGAAAATAGCCCATTTTTTCTAATTCTTGATGGTAAACGGCTTTATTGATAGTGTTGTTATTGTATAAAAAAACGTTGCCCAAATTCCGCATTAAATTTCTCCTCATGAGGGTGGTTTATGATGCTTTTAATATAATGCGTTTGGAGGGGCTTTTTAAGAGCGATTTTGTTTTAAAAATGCCTCATAAGTATTTTCTAACAGCATGGCGATTGTCATGGGGCCGACACCTCCGGGAACGGGTGTGATGTATGAGGCTTTTTCACTGGCTTCGTTATATTTTACATCGCCTTTAATACCATCATTAGTACGATTGATACCGACATCGATGATAATGGCATCCGGCTTGATGAAGTCTTCGGTAACGAATTCAGGTTTTCCAACGGAGGCAATCAAAATATCTGCTTTCTTGCAAATCTCAGATAGATTTTTTGTTTTTGAATGGGCGATGGTTACTGTGCAATTTTCATTTAATAAAAGGTGAGATACAGGTAAGCCTACAACTTGTGAACGCCCGATAACAACGGCGTTTAATCCGCTTAAATCTTGTTTGACGGTATGGATTAAACGTAAAATTCCTTTGGGTGTGCATGGGATAAATGCGGATGGTTGTTTTTGAATAATCAAACCTGTATTGAGTGGGTGAAAACCATCAACATCCTTTTCGGGTTTGATTCTGGTTAAAATCTCTTGGGGATTTAAATGACGAGGTAGAGGGAGTTGAACCAGTATGCCATTGACTGCGGAACTGTTGTTTAATAAATCAATGAGCTCATTTAATTCTTCTGCAGAAATGTCTGAGGTTAGGCGAAAGGTTTCAACTTTTATTCCTACTTCTTGGCAGGCTTTTTCTTTGGAGCGAACGTAAATCTCGCTGGCTGGGTCGTTGCCGACAATAATGACAGCTAATTCCGGAGAGGCTTGGGTTAGGGTTATTTTTTGTTTTAACTCTGTGCGGATTTGTTGGGCGAGTTGTTTGCCATCTAATATTTGTGCAGTCATTGGTTTTATCCTAAAGTTGCGAGTGTTGCTTCCAATGTTGGTAAATTTTCCGTATCAATCTGTAGTTTTTTGTAACGATCTGTTTCACCACTGAGGATTGTAAAACTACTTTTGTTTAGATGCAATAGTTTGCTTAGAAATGCAATCAATTCTTGATTGGCTTTGCCTTTTTCGGGAACGGCTCTCAAATTTATTTTTAAAAACTCTTTTTGGTTACTGTCAGTGAAAATTCCTGTTATCACATTTTTAGAAGAGTTCGGTGTTACCCGAACTCTTATTATATATCCTGAAGATGTCTTTTCGTAATACATTTTTGTTTATGAAGCGCTTGCCGGTGCTAATACCAGACGAGTTTTTTCTAAGATATGTAATACGAATAAAAGAGCTAAAATTAAAACGTATGGGGTTACGTCAAAGCCGGAAACCGGTTTAACCTTTTCACGTAGTTTTGCATAAACAGGTTCTGTAATTTGATGCAAAAATGCTAAGAATTTTTTAAATGTTGGACCACCTTGACCGATAATCTTGAAGTGCATACACCAATAGAGGGCTACATTGACAACAGCCAATATGAAGTATAACTCTAAAACGCCTTCTATGCACCATAATATGGTTTCCAGCATAATTTCCATAGGTCTATCTCCTTAATATATAATTTATCTTCCTTCTTGTTCTTGGACGTTACTTAGAAATTGTTCTATTTCTATGTTACGTTCAGTAGCTTCGGTTTGATTCATAATATTTTCTTGTTGCAGTGGGCGTTGATTTTCTTCCGAAGCTTCTTCTAATCTGCGCATCATTTCTAGAACGACCATACGCAAATAATTTATGTATGAATAGTCTTCTTCCAAATCTTCGTCGTTACTATGATTAATATTTAAATTTAATATCAAGTTAAAATTTGGAATATAATTTTCTTTTTGTGCAAGTAAATTTGTGCAATAATCATAATATTCTTGTATTTTGGTTCTGTCTTCTAAGGTTTTTGAATTAACTAATGTTGAGGTGTTGCGTACGATGCTACGCATTTCTCTTAATCGTGCCAGTTTGAATTTTAAAGTATCCATCTTTGCTTTGTTAGCTGCCTTTCCGGCGCCTTCGTATAAAGCTAAGCACAATAAAATTTCTGACTCGCGGTCATAACTCATATTGATGAATTCATTACGTTCAGCGACATCTTCATGCGTTACACAGCCATCGTTCATGTGGCGAAGAATGTCCGCTGTTGCTGAAATCCAGCGATAATATTCGTTCATTGAAGAGGTTTCACAGTTGTTTTTTTCTATGAGATCGGCAATTTCCGCATCTAATGAATACGGAATGAAATCCTTATTAGCTTTATCTCGTTCAATGAAATCTGCTAAATTTTCACGTAATGGTTTTATAGGTTTCGGATTGTCATTTACTTTGGAAACATAATTTTCCGGAGCAAATACAATTTCACGACACAAGGTGTTGGCTTCTTGTTTTTCCATATCTGGATATTGTTTTTTTAAGTATTTTTGGATAACAAGATAGTAGTTTGTATCTTTATTTGAAGTTTCTTGTGTAGGGGTAGGGGATTGAGATGGCATCGCTATTCTCCTTTGTGGTTTGTTTCTTCAAAAATTAATGCTTCTTGTTCTAACCAAATAATATGATCAATAATCCAAGAACTTATTTCACCAATTTTTTGCGGTTCTATTTGCAGAGCATCTCCGATGGAACAGATGAAGTGTCCTTCCGAATCGGAGAAGTTATTATCTGTGTAGGCAATAATCAGCATGTCTTTGATGAGCTCTAAACTTAAGCGGCGCTTAGTTATGGTCGCTATTTTATTTACACAGAGCTCGGGCGTGTATGTGAAAAATTGCGGCTCAAGTTCTAAATGCATGTCTTGGGATAATGTTTCAATAAAGCGCATCTCTTCGGGTTTTATTTTACCGTCTATTTGAGCGAGAGTGCATAGGGTAGATAAGAATATTTCTTTTTCTTCTTGACTCGCTTGTTGGAGATATTGATTGTTTTGTTTGTATTCTGGCATTTCTTTCTACTCCTTTATCCCTATATTGCCAGAAAAACTCTTTTCTTGCAACATAAAAAACATTTATTGGCAAAATCAGTATGGAGAGTGCAAATTTTGTTTGAAAAAATTAAAGTTTGTTGGTATACTAATTGCCAATAATAATTGGCTTTAGGATTATGTGTTAAAAATATGGCAAAGAAATATTTTATTAAAACTTTTGGATGCCAGATGAACGTCTATGATTCTAATCGTATGGCGGTCATGCTGGAAGAAATGGGCTTGAAAAAAACACAGAGCCAACGTGACGCAGATGTCGTTATCTTTAATACTTGTCATATTCGCGAAAAGGCTGCTGAAAAAGTCTTTTCTGATTTGGGCAGGGCATATCTGATTAAACAAGAAAGAGAAGCGGACGGTAAAGATACTATTATCGGCGTGACCGGATGTGTGGTGCAAGCTGAAGATAAAGAAATTTTGAAACGTGCTCCGTATGTTGATTTTGCTTTGGGGCCTTTGAGATATTTTCGCTTGAAAGAGGTTGTTGAGGAAATCTTTAATGAGAGAGAAAAACAACTTTTGGATACGGATTTTTCTGCTGTTTCTAAATTTGATTTCTTGCCGGAAAATAAATCTGAAAGCGGTTGTTCTTATTTAGCTATTCAAGAAGGGTGTAATAATTTTTGTACCTATTGCGTTGTGCCTTATACGCGCGGTGTAGAGGTTTCTCGTCCGGTTGAAGATGTTTTGCGTGAGGCTAGACGTTTGGTGCAAACAGGTAGTCTTGAGCTCAATCTTTTAGGGCAAAATGTTAATTCATATCACGGGGAAGATGCTTCCGGTCGTGAACGCAATTTGGCTTATTTGTTGAATAAAATTGCAGAAATTGATGGCTTACAACGTATCCGTTATACAACGTCTTATCCGGCAGATGTGGATGATGATTTAATTCGTTGTCATAAAGAAATATCTAAACTTATGCCGTATTTGCATTTGCCTATACAATCCGGTTCAGATGCTATCTTAAAGAAAATGAACAGACGGCATACTCGTGATGATTATTTACGTGTCGTTGATAAATTAAAAGATGCGAATCCGAATATCGGAATGTCTTCTGACTTTATTGTCGGCTTTCCGGGAGAAACTGATGAAGATTTTCAAAAGACTTTGGATGTTGTTAATCGGGTTAAATATATTCAGGCTTTTTCTTTCAAATACAGTCGTCGTCCGGGAACGCCTGCTGCGGTTATGGATGGGCAAATTGAAGAAAAAGTTAAAAAGGAAAGATTACAAGTTTTACAGGATTTACTGTTTTCTTATCAAACGAAATTTAATAAGGACAGTGTCGGAAAAGTTATGCCTGTTTTATTTGAAAATAAAGGCAGACATAAAGGACAGCTGGTCGGTCGTACGCCTTATATGCAAAATTTGCATGCGGAAGCTGATAGCTCGTTACTTAATAAAATTGTTGACGTTCGGGTTACGGACGCTTCAACCAACTCATTAAGCGGGGAGGTACTTTAAGATGGCTGAACTAAGTTTTGAACTTTTTAATAATCAATTACTTAAGGTTGTTGTCGGTGTTAATGATGAAAATATTCGTCTTATTGAGCGGATGCTTAATGTCGAAATCTTAAGTTTCGGTAATCAGATTACAATTAAAGGGGCGGCAAATGATGCCGATAATGCTAAAACCGCTATTGATATTTTGTATGAAAAAGCCAGTAAAGGGCACGTTATCGGTGAGCAAGAAGTAAAAGCAGCCGTACGTATTTGCGGTGGTGCTGAAACTCATGATGAGAAACAATCTTTGAGTGAGATTGTTTTGAAAACGAAAAAACGCTATATCTATCCGCGTTCGGCAACTCAAGCTAAATATATTACCGAAATGATGAAAAATGAATTAGTCTTCGGTTTAGGACCTGCCGGTACCGGTAAAACGTATTTGGCTGTGGCGTTGGCTGTGTCTATGATGATTGAGGGCGCCGTTGATAAAATCATTTTGTCTCGTCCGGCGGTAGAAGCTGGTGAAAACTTGGGTTTCTTGCCTGGGGATTTGAAAGAGAAAGTTGATCCGTATTTGCGTCCGCTTTATGATGCTCTTTATGAGATGTTGCCTGCTGAACAAGTTGATAAGAAATTAGCTTTAGGCGAAATTGAAATCGCACCGTTGGCATTTATGCGTGGTCGTACACTTTCTAACGCGTTTGTTATTCTTGATGAAGCTCAAAATACAACACCGATGCAGATGAAGATGTTTTTGACACGTTTGGGTGAAAACTCTCGAATGGTGGTTAATGGAGACCTTAGTCAGGTAGACTTGCCTCGTGGTGTGGTTTCCGGTTTGCGTGATGCTCTTGAAACATTGAAAGGGGTTAGCAATATCAGTTCGGTAAGCTTCTCGGCTAATGATGTGGTTCGTCATGGCTTGGTTGCTAAAATCGTTAAGGCATATGAAGAGAAAAATAAAAGGGAACGTGATGAAGAGTAATATTGTTCTGAACGTGGCGGTTGATAATCCGTTGTGGACGGAGGCCGTTGATTTTGACGCGGTTAAAGTTGCTGAAGAAATTAAAGATTTGGCTTTTAACTATGTTAGCGAAGTGGCTGATATTGATTTCTTGGAACTTGCCAAAACATTTGATGTTAATGTGTCGCTTAGTGATGATGAGGAAGTTCATCGCTTAAATAAAGAATTTCGCGGAATGGATAAACCGACGAACGTGCTTTCTTTTGCTAATGTGGATGATGATGAATTTTGGGATATGTTGGATAAATCTGAGCGTTTGGATTTAGGCGATATTATTCTTGCGTTTGAAACATTGAAACGTGAAGCAGATGAAAAGCAAATTACGGTTTATGCGCATTACTGTCATTTGTTAGTACACGGCTTTTTGCATATTCTCGGTTTTGATCATCAAACAGATGAAGAAGCTGATGAAATGGAAGGGCTGGAGGTCGAAATCTTAGAGCAGTTCTCTATTGAGAATCCGTATGCTGATGATGCGGATGAATAGTTTATGTTTGGTCAGAGGATAAACAATATATCTGTGAAACAGATGTTGTGGCACGGAAAGTTTGCGGAAGGTAGTTTTGCTTTTTTGAGCGGCGGTGTGGCTGCATTTATCTTTCCGCCCTTTGTTTCAAATCTTTTCGGTTATGTGGCGCTGATTTTCTTTTTGGCGATGTTGTTTGAACCGAATCGGAGCAAGAAAAGTCTGTTTTGGTTGGCGTATGCATTTGGCTTTTCTTTTTATGGGGTTAGCTTTGCTTGGATATGTAATGCTTTGTTAATAGATGGGCAGAAGTTTTTAGCTTTTGTTCCGGCGGTGTTTCTTGCTATAGGGGCGTTTTTTGCTCTGTTTTGGGCTTTGCCTGCGCTTGCCTTATCTTGGGGACGTTCCATATATGCCAGAGTGCTCTTTTTTTGTAGCACTTTTGTGATTTTTGAATGGATTAGAAGTTTTATTTTTACCGGCTTTCCGTGGAATTTATTGGGAACTGCTCTTAGTTTTGATGTACGGCTTATTCAAGGGGCAGCTTATTTCGGAACGTATGGTTTATCGCTGTTGCTGTTATTGATGCTTTCCGGGGCGGCGATGGTTGTATCTGGCTTCTTTTCTCGTCGGTTTGATGTAAAAGCATTGGCTTTTATCGGGATACCGATGTTGATATTGGGAGGTTTTGCGATAACTTACCAGCCTTTGCAAAAAGGGGATTTTACTGTTCGTTTAGTGCAACCGAGTATTCCTCAAACATTTAAATGGAACAGGCAAATGGCTGAGGATAATTTTCATCAATATATCAATTTAAGTAAAAGCCAGCCTTTTGGTAATGTTCGTTTGGTGGTATGGGGAGAAACGGCTAGTCCTTTCTATTTAGATAGAGATGAACAACATTTGCAAGAAGTAACTGCTGCTATTCCTGAAAACGGCTTTTTGATTACGGGGTTATTACGTGCCGGAATGGAAAATGGTGTTTTTGTGCCGTTTAATTCTATGTTTGTTATTGATAAACAAGGCAATATTCGGGATTATTATGACAAATCTCATTTGGTGCCGTTTGGAGAGTATTTACCACTGCGCGATTATTTGCCGAGTTTTATGGAGCCTGTCGCTAATGTGGTTGGTGATTTAGGGCGAGGTGAAAAGTTTAAGAATCTTCAGGTGGCTGAATTACCTTTGATGGGTGGGGCTGTTTGTTATGAAGTTATTTTTCCTAAAGGTGTAATTAATCCGCTCCATAAGCCGGAAATATTAGTGGTGGTGGCTAATGACGGATGGTATGGAATTAGTGCCGGACCATATCAACATTTGGTGGCAGCACAGATGCGAGCGGTGGAAGAAGGGGTTACAGTTATTCGCAGTGCTAATACCGGAATTAGCGCAGTTGTTTCTCCTTATGGCGATATATATGGAAAAATTGCATTAAATGAAATTGGTATTTCTGATGTTGATTTACCTAAACAGTTGTCTCGTGCAACACTTTATAATCGTTTCGGAAATTGGATTTTGTTAGGAATGATTTTGTTGTGTGTGGGCGTTGGATTTTTATTTTCTCGCCGTTCTGTAAAAGAAATAAAATAATAAAAAATGCTTTTAAATTAAACTGATAGCTGTGTAAAAATGTTATTGCAACTTATAAATTAATAGTGTATGAAATTGAGTATTAATTGTATTTTAGTGCAGGAGAAAAAATATGTCGCGCGGACGTAAAAAAAACTCAGGTAATTCGGGAGATGATATGGGAAACGATGCTATAAACGATACAAGCATAGGACCGATTGATGTGCATGTCGGCGCACGTATTTGTGCTCGTCGTAAACTTTTGCAACTTAGTCAAAAACAAATGGCAGAAAAGTTGGGAATTACTTTTCAACAAGTGCAAAAATATGAAAAGGGTGTTAATCGTATCGGCGCCGGAAGACTTTATACCATTGCGGTTATTTTGGGCGTGGATATTGATTATTTTTATAGCGGGCTTACTCCTGATCAAACCAATCAAAGCGCGGAATATAGCGATCTTAATTTGAATTTTTTACAAGAAGATGGTAGTGAATTTAAGTCTGATCCGATGCAAGGAGCTGAGGCGGTTATGTTGTTGAAGGCTTTTTATTCACTTCCGCCCAAGGCACGTACTGCTTTGTTGATGATGTTGACTAGTCTTAAAGATAGAGAAGATCCTGATAACGATGCTTAATTTTAATCAAATTCCTGAAACGCCTAAATTCTTTGGACGAAGAAAGGGGCGTGTTGTTCGTAAAGCAAAGCAATTTTTGTTAGAGAATATGTTGCCGCAAATGCAAGTTACTCCGAAAACTGATTTTAGTGCGGAGGCAATATTTGGCGGTCCTAAGAAAGAAATTTGTTTGGAAATTGGGTTTGGGGACGGTCAGCATTTGTATGGACAGGCTCTTAATAATCCGCAAAATGGTTATGTCGGTGTGGAAGTTTTTCAAAACGGCGTAGCTAATCTTTTGACCCTTATCAGCGGTATTAAAGAAGGTGATCATTTACCCGAAAGTATTGATGTGCATGATTTTAAAGTGCAAAACGTCAGAGTGTTTGATGATGATGTTCGGTTGCTCTTTAAAGCTTTACCAGATGATTTTTTTGATAAAATTTATCTTCTGTTTCCGGATCCTTGGCCAAAGAAAAAACATGCGGGAAGACGTTTTGTGAATCCTGAAAATCTTAAGGAGATTAAGCGTATTTTGAAGTCGGGTGGAATTTTTAGAATCGCAACAGACCATCCGGTTTATAAAAGACATGTTTTGCGGACAATGCATGAAGATGTTAATTTTGTTTGGACTGCAAAATGTGGAGATGATTGGCGTAAAGAGCCGTCTGATTGGGTGAAAACGAAATATCAGCAAAAGGCTATTCGTGAAGGTAGACGGCCGGTATTTTTTGATTATAAGAAAATTTAGATTTATTTAGAAAAAAGGTTCGGTAAAATTCCGAACCTTTTTTGTTTAATATTAATTTGGCGATTAACTTCGTCCGCGTACGAAGTCTATGGCAGATAAAAATAAAGTTTTCCCTTTTTGAAGAATGTCTCGCTCTTCTACTTTTTGAGTTTGAGGCGTAATTGTATCTTGAGCAAGAGTGTTGCTCTTGTTACGGGCTATGCGAACTTTACTTTCAGCAATCTCAATCGCTTTTTGATAGTTGTGATCAAGATTTTTCGCACCAGATAATTCCAATTCTTTATATTGACGTATTATATCTGGTGTAAGAATGTTTAGCGTATACATTTCATCTACGCCATATCTCCGACTTTTTCCTGTTACCCAGTTTTTGACGGTAGAGCGGAGTAAATCATTCTTGTTTCTGGTATGTGTTATTTGAGCTCTTATATTTTGAGCTTCTCTTAATGCCATAGAACCATTTCCTTTCCAGTTAATGCTGCTGATAGCGGCGGCTATGGCAAAAGGTGGCAGACGGGTTGCATCCAGATTTCCATTCTCATCTTTTAAATTCATACTGCGTGCAAGGGCTGCCGTAACGTGTTTGGTCTTTCCTGGACGACCTAACTGATAAAAGGCTAAGTTGTAGTCTTCAATTTGTTGAATTAAAAGCTCTTCTGAAGGAAAAAGCTCGGTCAGGCAAAGGTAATTTTTGGTTGTATTGCTTAAGTGCACAGAATGACCAACTTTTTTACTTTTTTCTGTTTCAGTTTTTTGAATAAATGTTTTTAATTTTTGGGAAGCAATTTTTTCCCAAGCGTGATCGTTTACATATAGGCTTTTATAGACGTTTCCATGGAGAATGGCATCGCGTTCATCCATAGGACGTAAGTCTCCGTTTTCATCAAAAAATTTGTGTTCCAACTCTTTGGTTGTTTTTTCCAATGAGCCATTGGTTGTTTTTAGTAACGGTAAGACGTATTGTCTTGTTTTAGGATTGGCGGCCATATATTTTATGAATGCTTTGATGGCGTTATCATCCATTTGTGACGGACCTTTGGTTATGCCTGTTTTGCTCATTATGCGTAAATCAATGACGTATTTACTTAATTGATCCTCATTTGGGCGAGGATTATAGGTTTGACATTCGCTGCGATAAATAAGGCTTAAGGTATTGGCTTTTGTGACTTCGTCTTTTAAAACGCGTTTGAGTTCTATTTTGCCTGTTTTTTGATATTGGTCAGCATTGACAATATAGGTGTAATCGTTGCGATTATATGCAATAGCTTCACTATCCGAAATTTCCGGTATTTCTTCAAATCGATGATATACTTTTTGTGCAGTTCTGCAAGTGATGGTACGACGAGAAGATGTGTCTGCATTTAATGATGCTGTGTGCTCGTCTGAAGCGGGGGCAGATATGATAATTTCTTTTTTTGTGCTATCTGTTGATTCTGCGTGTGCTTTGTTTTCTTGCGGTAATCCGGAAAGAGCCGCTCCGGCGGCGATGATTCCTGCGCTTGCTATGTATTTTGCTTTTGACATCTTGTTTATATTTTCCTCTTTAAATATAAATATTTACAACCCTTTTTATCCTTTCTTAATCTAGCATATAAAATTTTGTTTGTCTAGGGGGTGGTTTAAATTATTGTTCGAAAACGTATGTTTATTTTGGCTTAATTTAGAATGTTTTTTAAAAGACGGTGGAAAAGTGTTACTTTTTAAAGGTAAAATTAAATTTTATGTATTAATTTCAGAAAGACTTGGAGAAGCTTGGCTTCTTTTAATGACTTAATAAAGTAATAATTTTAAGGAAATAAAAATGGTATCATTAGCAGAGAAAATGGCCGCCAATATGGATGCTTCCGTATTTAGCAAAGCTACGGATTTGAAAAAGCGTCTGTTGTTTACAGTGCTGGCTTTGATTGTTTTTCGTTTGGGAACTTTTATTCCTCTTCCGGGAATTGATTCTCGCGTTTTGGCAGAAATCTTTGCCAGACATTCTAACGGAATTTTGGGCATGTTTAATATGTTTTCCGGTGGTGCATTGGAACGTATGACAATTTTTGCCCTCAATATTATGCCTTACATCTCAGCTTCTATTATCTTGCAACTTGGGCAGTCTATTGTTCCATCTTTGGCTGCGTTGAAGAAAGAAGGTGAGGCTGGACATCGTAAAATGATGCATTATACAAAACTTTTGACCGTATTGATTACAATTGTTCAAGGTTATGGTATTGCTGTAGGTTTGATGAGTTTGGCTAATGCTGATGGTTCAAGTGCTGTTGTGATTGCACCTTATACTTTCATCTTCTCAACAATCGTATCTTTGACCGGTGGTACAATGTTCATTGTATGGTTGGGTGAACAAATTACTTCTCGTGGTGTTGGTAATGGTTCTTCCTTGATTATTACCGTTGGTATTATTGCTAATATTCCGTCCGCTATTGCTCAGACTTTGGAATTGGGACGTATCGGTTCTATGTCTCCATTGGTTATTTTGGGCTTGTTTGTTATGAGCATTGTTTTGGTGTTCATTATTTTGAAAGTGGAAATGGCTCAAAGAAGAATTTTGGTTCAATATCCAAAGCGTCAAGTTGGGTTGCGTATGACTTCTGCTGAAAGTTCTCACTTGCCGTTGAAAGTTAACCCGACAGGTGTTATTCCTCCGATTTTTGCCAGTGCATTGTTGCTGTTGCCAATTACTATCGCTAATATTTGGTCTAATAATGGACCAGAGTGGGTACAGACTTTGAGTAGATATCTTAATCATGGTCAACCTTTATATTTGGCTTTGTATGCTTTCTTGATTGTGTTCTTTGCTTTCTTCTATACCGCTGTTGTGGTTAATCCGGAAGAAACAGCCGAGAATTTGAAAAAACATGGTGGCTTTATTGCTGGTATTCGCCCAGGTAAAAATACAGCGGAATATCTTGATTATGTTGTTACCAGATTAACCGTGCTTGGTGCTTTTTATTTGGCTGCATTGTGTATTTTGCCTGAAATCTTGATCGCAAAATTGTCTGTTCCATTTGTTTTGGGTGGTACAACGTTGCTCATCGTTGTTCAGGTGACCATGGACTTTATTACACAAGTTCAGTCTCATTTGATTGCTTATCAATATGAGGGACTTTTGAAAAAAGCTTCCTTGGTTAGCAAAAGGAAAAAATAAATAATGACGAATAAAAATTTATTTGTTGTTTTTACCGGCGCGCCCGGGTGCGGAAAAGGCACCCAGGCTCGCATTTTGTGTGATAAAACGGGAATTTGCCACTTGTCAACTGGTGAAATGTTGCGTGCTGAAATCAAAAAAGCCACACCGTTGGGCTTGGAACTCAAAGAAGCTCTTGATAATGGTGGGTTCGCATCAGATGATTTGATTATTCGCATGGTTGAAGAGCGAATCGGACAAGAAGATTGTCAACATGGTTTTTTGTTGGATGGATTTCCTCGTACATTGGTTCAAGCTGAAATTTTGGCAGATATGCTCAAAGCAAAAAAACAAAAATTAGACGCTGTTATTGAAATTCAGGTTCCAGATGAGATTATTATGGAACGAATTTTAGGGCGCTATGCTTGTATGAAATGTGGACGTGGCTATCATGATAAATTTTTGAAACCAAAAGTTTATGGCGTTTGTGATGAATGCGGTGGCGTTGAGTTTTCTCGCAGACAAGACGATAATCGTACCACGGTACATAATCGTTTGGTTAATTTTAGAGCCTATACATATCCGACAATTCCTTTTTTTGAAAAAGAAGGGTTGCTCAGGTGTGTTGACGGAACGGGAACAATTGAGGCGGTTGCTGCAAAAATTGAAAGAGTTTTGGGAATTGCTGAAGCGTAACGATTCGTTTGGTTCTGAATTAATAATTTATTAAAAATGTGTAATTTTTTTGTATTTTTTTTAAAAGAAGTGTTGACTCTAAGAAATTATGCCCTATAATCCGCATTAATTTTGAAGAGTGGTGATCAACTTTTTGAATGGTTTAATTGTTTAAATAAATGGAGAGTTAATTTGGCTCGTATAGCTGGTGTAAATATTCCTTCTGCCAAGAAATTGGAGATCGCATTGACCTCTATCTATGGTATCGGAAGAGAAACAGCACAGATTATCTGTGCAAAAGCGGGCGTTGCTGCTGATCGTCGTGTACAAGAATTGTCCGATGAAGATATTGCAAAAGTTCGTGAAGTAATTGATAAAGACTACCTCGTTGAAGGTGAACTTCGTCGTGAAGTTGCTGTAAACATTAAGCGCTTGATGGATTTGGGCTGCTATCGCGGTCTTCGCCATCGTAAAGGTTTGCCTGTTCGTGGTCAGAGTACTAAACAAAATGCGAGAACCCGTAAAGGTAAACGCAAGACTGTGGCTAACAAGAAGAAATAAGTGAGGTAGTGATGGCAAAAACAGTTATTAAAAGAAAAGAAAAAAAGAACATCACATCCGGTGTCGCTCATGTAAATTCTACTTTCAATAATACACGAGTAACAATTACGGATGCTCAAGGTAATACAGTTTCTTGGTCTACAGCCGGTGCTCAAGGCTTTAAAGGTTCCAGAAAATCTACTCCTTATGCTGCTCAAGTAGCTGCTGAAGAAGCTGGTAAAAAAGCTCAAGAAAATGGTATGAAGACACTTGAAGTTGAAGTTAAAGGACCAGGTTCTGGTCGCGAATCCGCAATCAGAGCATTGCAGGTTATCGGCTTTACCATTACTTCTATCCGTGATGTGACTCCAATTCCACATAACGGCTGCCGTTTAAGAAAACGCCGCAGAGTTTAATTTTTTGTCGCAGAGGAAGGTTTACCTTCCTTCTGCTTGTTTTATTGCGTATAAATCTATTAAGAGGGTATTCCGGTGATTCAGAAAAATTGGCAAGAACTTATAAAACCAACTAATCTAGAGGTTGTTCCAGGCGAAGGCAGGAATGTTGCTAAGATAGTTGTAGAACCTTTAGAAAGAGGTTTTGGTTTAACTCTCGGTAACGCATTAAGAAGAGTTTTATTGTCTTCTTTACAGGGTGGTGCGGTTACTGCAGTAAAAATTGACGGCGTTTTACATGAATTTTCGGTTATCGAAGGCGTTCGTGAAGATGTTACCGATGTTATCCTGAATATCAAAGGACTCGCTGTTGCTGTTCATTCTGAAGGACAGAAAACAATGCGCTTAAAGGCTGAAGGTCCTATGGTTGTTACAGCTGGTATGATTGAAACAGGTCATGATGTTGAAATTATGAATCCTGAGCATGTTATTTGTACTTTGGATGCTGGTGCTAAAATTTCTATGGAATTGATTGTTGGTACTGGTAAAGGTTATGTTCCGGCTGTTCAAAACAAAACACCTGATGCTCCAATCGGTGTGATTGCAGTTGATGCTATTTATTCTCCGGTTAGAAAAGTTTCTTACAAAGTTGAGAAAACTCGTGTTGGTCAAAATACAGATTATGACAAGTTGACAATGGTTGTTGAAACAAATGGTGTTGTTTCTCCTGAAGATGCTGTTGCTCTTTCTGCTAGAATCTTGCAAGACCAATTGAAACCGTTTATTAACTTTGATGAGCCAGAAAGCGAAGTTGAAGATGTTAAAGAGGAGCTTCCTTTCGATAGAAACTTGTTACGTAAAGTTGATGAACTTGAATTGTCAGTTCGTTCTGCTAACTGCTTGAAGAATGATAATATCGTTTATATCGGTGATTTGGTTCAAAAAACTGAAGCTGAAATGCTCAGAACACCTAACTTTGGTAGAAAATCTTTGAATGAAATTAAAGAAGTTTTGGCAAAGATGGGTATTCACTTGGGTATGGAAACTCCAGGTTGGCCGCCTGAGAATATTGAAGAATTAATTAAAAAATGTGATGAACATTTTTAAGAGAATCTAAAATATTGTGTGAGAGAGCTGGATAACTTCCGGCTCTTTTTTGTATTCCGAAATCTACGCGTCGGATGAAAAGGAATTTTTTGATTTGATTGGAGATTTGAGTGGGAAATTGATAGATTTGGTTTGTGTTTTTGGAAGGCTAGTTTATTTCTTTATATGAATGAGGAGTAGATTATGGAATTGTCAAAAAATATCTTTGATTATGCATCGAGTGAATTAAGTCAAGATGCTTTTTTGTGTTGGGTTTTTGCTTATTTATCTGATAAAAATGATAACGATGTTAAATCTTATGCACGATTTTTGTTAAAGCAAGCAGGCTTGCCTAAAAGTGTGTGTAGGGGAGAATTTAATAATTTAAGAGTAGAGCAACAAGTTGTTTGCGGAGCTCACGGAAGGGCAGATATTGTATTATCGTGGCAACATGATGATAATAAATTTGCATTGGTTATAGAAGATAAAGTTAATTCCGGTGAAAATAGAAAAGATCAGCTTCTGGGGTATGTAGAAGAAATAAGCTCCAATTATGATTTTGTTTATGGTATTTATGTCAAAACAGGATTTATATTTGCCGATGAAGAGCAAGTGATAAAAGGTAATTTGCAAAAAAATGATAAATTTCGCCTATATGCTTTGTTGAGAACAAAAAGAGATAATCCATTTCTTTTTGATCAAGAAGTGAATAATCCTATACTCAGAATTTGGTTGGATTATATTGACGGTATTCATAATAGAGAACAAAAACTTTGGTTGTCTGACTTAGCGCAATGGCAAGAAGAGTGGTATAATGATGAAGTACGAAAGAAAAATTATCTTTGCCTTTTGGAAAGATTGAAAGATTTTGTAAAAATAAAAGAAACAGAAAAAATTTCGGCTTGGGTTGATGAACATGGAACCCCACAGCTTGAGCTATTTAGAAACGATCATCTTCTTATGCAGACAAGTATTAATGTCATAAGTTATGGTATTTATGTCGGTATATATTTGTGTGTTAAAGAAAAAAACGTATTTTGTAAAATCAGAACACATTTTGGAAAACAAGATAGCAAGGATAAGAGTTATGTATATTGCACTCATAAAGATATTAGAGATATTTTGGCTAAATACGCAGGAGATGAGCGAAAACTTATTCAAAATGTTATAGATAAATGGGAAGAATTAAATCAGCAGTATTTTGGAAGTCATAAAAGACCGTTTGATATTAATAATACCAGATCTAATTTAGAAGTGGCATCTAGACAATTTGAGCTTTCCGATAAGGGAATTAGAGATTTGAAAGAATATGTAAAAAAACAAATATGTAAGATGAAGCAATTTGAGAAAACAGAATAGTTATATTTTTATTTACTTATGACATATTTATGAAATAAGAATACCCCTTTGAGGAATTGTTTGGAGTAGAGTAATTCTTTCTTTTTATATGGTTACGGGATATATCTATTCTGTAACCATATTTTTTAATGAGAAAATATACATTAAATAAGGGGGAATTTTTAGTTTGAGACAGAATGAAGGAAATTGTTATTCCATCGATGGAATTAGTGTTATGTTGATGAACTTAAAATATCTATATTGACAAAAAAGTCAAAAAATGATATAAATGAGCCGTAATTTAAAATTTTATATATTATGATGAAAAATATTTTTGCTTTGCTTGTACAATTTGTGCAGGGGGGCAAGCAGTTAGAAAAAGAAAGTGAACAAGTTTCTACCAATGTTGCGGAAAAAATCGCACGAGTTCGTGAGCGAGTAGGTGAGTTTTTAAATGTCCCTGAAGGTTTAGAATTATCAGATTTTCATGCTCCTCGCGCTAATGTCGAGATGGGCAAGGCTGAAAAATTAATCTTAACCGCTAAGGAAGCGACAGATTGTTTTGCTCAGATACTTCAAGTGCCGGAGATTCCAGAGACGGAGGTTTCGCTGGTTTATCTGAAGCGAAAGTTCAAAGAAAACTCGTACTTTGTAAATCTTGATTATTGCTGGGTTTACAAGGAGTATTACATCTCTTTGAAAGATTGTTGTGAGTATGGCTTCTTTGATGCTCGTATGTATGAACAGCAGGCAGATAAAACTCTCTGTACTTCATTGGTTATTAAGCCGGAGTATTATCTGGATCTGGTGATTGATAAGGGAAAAATTAAACCTCGTTGCATTCGTTATTTCTTGTGGCATGAAAAGTACTATGAAAATAGTGAGGTGAAAACCTTTGCAGAAGATACCACGGTTGAAGAAGCTTTGAAGAGTTGCGAATATGTGAAGAAATTTGCATAATTCGTTTCCCTCTCTAAACTTAAAGCGGCAGTTAAAACTGTCGCTTTTTGTTTTGGTATATGAGGGGGAGTGGACTTTTATTTTACGCTTTATTTATCTTTTTGCGATAGGGTGGGTTTATTCTTAATAAGAAAGAGGTGACAATATGTTTAAGCCGAGACAACTTGATAAATTGGTGGCAGCTGGGATTATCACGCCAACGCAGAAATTGCAGATTTTAGATTTTGATAATGATGTCGGACATTCATGGGTTTATCGTATACTCATGACGTTGGGGATTTTTACGCTTGGTGTCGGGGTGATTTCTATTGTGGCGGCAAATTGGCAAGATATCGGTGATATGGTTAAATTAATCGTTATGCTACTGTTGTTGCTTTTTTCTGCATTGGGCGTGCTTTATTATTTGAAACAGAATAAAACAAAAGTTGCTGAAAAATGGGCGCTGAGTGAGTTTCTTTTTTCGGGGGCGGCGATTGGCCTCATTATTCAAGTATTTCAACTCAGCGGCGGAAAAATCTATGCTCCGTTGGGTGTTTGGGCGCTGATGACCTCTTCTTTGTTATTTTTGCCAAAGCAAAAGTTGATTTCTTATTTCTGGATGCCGCTATTTTTGACTTGGGCGGTTATGTGGATTGGTGATATATGGTGGGATATATTTGAATCTTTTGATTGTGTCTTACTCTTTTTTGCCGGATTGGTGGCCTTGGGGAAATTTTTAGATTGGAGAAAGCCTAACTTTTCCGTGGGAGATGTGCTTTTTCGGGAAGCACTAATTTGTTTGTATTTGTGCTTGGCTTTTTATATTATTGCAGCAGGGTTTGATTCTCACGAAGGATTAATGGTTCTCTTTAAGTCATTTTTGTATGTTGGCGTATTTGCGGTATGTTTTGTTAAATTTAAACAATATAGAATTGTGCGTTCTTTTGTTAAGTTAGCAGGGGTGGCTATTGTTATGTTGTATATCAACTTTGGGGAGCGTTTCGGTTTGTTTGAAACGGGTATTGGATTAATGATAAGCGGAGCTCTTCTTATTGCAGCTCTTATCTGTTTGCCTAAATTTATACGCCGTGTCTTGAAGGAGAAAATTCATGCTTAAAAATTTGCGGAATTATGTTGCGGTATTTGCGCCTGTTGTTTTATTTGTGGCATTTTGCGGTTATTTTTTTATACAAATAGCTTTGGGGACGGAAGTTAAAGTGCGTATTCAGGGATTTGATCCCAGAGATTTGTTGGCGGGGCATTATATTCGCTATTCTATTGATTGGAATAATACTGATTGTACGCAGTTTCCGAATAAAATCTGTCCGCAGAAGGATTTTGAACAAAGTTATAAATTTTATGTTTCTCAGGAGATGGCTCTTGTTTTAGAGAGAGAAATTCGTGATACTCAAAATCAGGCGGAGATTGTTTTTTCGTATCAAAAAGGAAAGAACCCGTTTGCTCTTCAGTTGCTGATTAACGGGAAAAGTTTTAAAGGCAAAAATGCACGCTTTTAATGTGATTTGAGGTCAGAGCTTTTTATGTTAAAATCGTCAAATGCAATTATTTTATTTCTGACAGCGCAGACCATTTCTTTATTAGGTTCGTTGGTTGTTCAGTTTGCTATTGTATGGTATGTCACCTTGGTTACAGAATCGGCGACAATGTTGGCGGTTTCCGCAATATCTGGATTTTTACCTCAACTCGCCGTATCTATGCTTGCTGGTGTGTGGATTGATAAATATGACCGCAAAAAAGTTATTATCGTGGCGGATGTTTTTACAGCTCTGTTAACGACGGTTTTGGCGATTTTATTTTATTTTCAAAAAGAAACAATGCCGATTATTTTTGCGGTTTTGGCGCTTCGGGCATTGGCTACCGGTGTGCAGATGCCGGCGGTTAACGCTCTTATTCCTCAGATTGTGAAAAAGGAGAATTTGATGCGCATTAATGGTATTAACAGTGCGTTGAATTCGGGGATGATGTTGATTGCGCCATTATTGGGGGGCTTATTGCTGAATTATGTTTCTTTTGCGTTGTTGCTCTTTTCGGATATTATTACTGCGATTATCGGTGTTTCTTTTTTGATGATGATTAAGATTACGCCTTTGATTCAAACTGAGCAGGGGCATTTTCAGATTAAACAATGGTGGCGAAACACCTCTGTGTCTGTTCGGCAAGGATGGGCGTATCTTAGGGAAAATCCTTTAATTAAGAGAGTGCTTCTTTTTCAGTTTGTTATTTTATTTTTGATTAGTCCATCTGCTTTTTTAAATCCATTGTTGGTTAGTAAAACTTTTGGCGGAGATATTAATTTGCTTAGCTATGCTGAGGCAGTTTATAGTTTGGGAATGGTTGTTGGTGGTGCGATTGTTGTGAGTTTGAATCGGGTTCATTATAAGTTGCGTATTATGTTTTTTGCGGCGGCTTTGTATGGCGGATGTATGATTGCTTTAGGTTGTGCAGAGGTGTTTAGTTTTTATCTGATGGTTAATTTTATGGCGGGCGTGGTTGTACCTTGTTATAACGCGCCGGTTACAACGCTTATTCAAGAGAGAGTTGCGTTATTGTATCAGGGAAGAATTTTCGGCTTTTTGCAATTTGTTACGGCAGCGGCACTCCCTCTGGGAATTGCGATTTTCAGTCATCCGGCAAATCTTTATGGTGTCGATGTTTTATTCGTCATCAATGGACTTTTGTGCGGATTAAGTTCATTGATTGTGTGGCTTTTATTTTTTAGAAAGCAGTATTGATTTTATTTCAGATAAAATGGTG
Organism: uncultured Alphaproteobacteria bacterium; assembly: GCA_944390455.1. GTDB lineage: Bacteria > Pseudomonadota > Alphaproteobacteria > RF32 > CAG-239 > CAG-267. The sequence continues at coordinate 43,559 of CALXPU010000002.1, forward strand.
GTGCGATTGAATACGATACCATGTATTCCAAGCTCATGGGCGGCAGTTACATTTTTTGCTTTATCATCTATAAATAAAAGATGCGAGTAGGGGACGTTTAACGTGTTTTTTACGGCTTCATATATTCGGTAATCCGGTTTTAGTAGTCCTAATTTGTATGAGGTAAAAGTATGTTCAGGTGCGGTAATTCCTTTTCCGGTATCGCTTAATATTGGTAGGGCGTTTGATAATAGACAGATGGTAATGTTATGCTGTTTTAAAAATGTTATTGCTTCTTGTGTTTCGGTAAAGCGTTCTCCGCAGCCTTGGTGTAATGCTTCGTTTAGGGAAGAAGCAATGTCCGGTGTGTATACCACATGGCAAAAACGACATAAATCTTTGATAAACTCTTCGGTGGTGAGTTCGCCTTTCATGTATGGGTTGTAGTTATAATGTAATGGATTGGCGCTGTTTTGATATAGTTCTAAGGTGGTTGTTTGGGATTGTAAAAGTGATACTAAAGGATTTAGAGAAAAAGGATAAATAACTTGCCCAATATCAAAAATCGCGTATTGAATTTGAGATGTTTTTTTATTGGGCAAGTTATTCATTTGGGTATCCTTTCTTTTTCTTTATACTTTAGCATAAAAAATGCTGAGTAAAAAGTCTATTAAAAAAAGATACTGAAACTGTGTAGTAATTTGAGATATAAATTCTCTTTAGGCGCTAGGATTATAGGTGGTGTTTGCAAAGGGATAATATGATTTTTATCCCTATTTTGTGAATATTGTTTCAAAAAATCATCTACACTTAATCCTGTTAGTGCTTTTAGATTTTCAGCGCCTTCTTGTGCTGTGTCACTGGCATGTATCAAGAAACCTCCGCGGTACCAACTTCTATATTTGTATTTCAGTTCGGCAGTGTTTGTATTGATGCCGTTTTGGTAGTGCGGGTGCTTATCTATAACAACAATGGCTAAAAAATTATCATTGCCGCAGTGTTTTTCTTTTTTGCAACATTGGAATAGTTTTTTGCCATAGAAACGTGACAGGCGAGAGGCAAAACTTTGTTTTTCCCATTTGCAGTTAAATATTTGTTTTATTTCAAAGTGTTTTTTTATGTCTTCAATAATGGGTTCTTGTAAATAGAGCCCCTTGCTCCATATAATAAAAAGATGCAATTCTTTGTGCATGGTCGTCCTCTTTGGTTTAGTTCTTATAAAAGATATTTAGCCCATTAATATGGGGAAAACTAAACTCTGGGAGGTTGTTCGCCATTAGACGGAATAAAGTTATAGAAGAAAGATTTGTTTTCTAAGATGGCTATCTTGTGCTCTAAAATACGTTTTTCTTCATAAGCTTGAGGAAAAAATGGTAAGAAAAATTTTTCTACAGTTGTATATTGAAAGCCGTTATCGTCTAATCCATCATATTCATTATCTGCATGAGGATTGTCTGTTGAGAAAATTTGTTTGCCGTTTTCTAAGCACAATTCATTTGCATCCAAAATATCAAAGATGGATGTGGTAAAGGTGATTATCATTAAAATTGCAATAAATTTTCTCATGGCATATATTTTTATATGCTTTTTCTCTTATTTTCAATAATTTTGTTTGGAGTTTTTGAAATAAAAAAATGCCGCGGTGTTATTTGCGGCATTTGTAGAGTAGAGTTTAATCACATCTCGTTCAGATTGATGATTAATCTGATGTAACTTGAACGATGGTTTTGTAGATAGTTTTGCAATGTTTGCTCTTCATCATCGCGAAAATAGTCAATGCGGGAGGTGTAATAGCCTCTGCTTGAACGTTCATTTTGTTTTAACGCGTTGAAAGTTGAGGTTACTTCTTGGAAAACTTCTCTCAGTTTTGCGTAATCTTCTGGCTCTGGAAAATGGACAGGCAAGCCGGTTAAGTTGATAACGGTTTTGAGAAATACTTCCGGTGAACAGCGGTCTGTCGGAATTTTGACCAACATCCAAGCTTTTTGTTCTATGCAAATACCGAGTTTGGTATCTTCTGCCGACAATGTGTCTTTTTGTACAAAATTACCTTTTGGGGTTCTTACCAAAATTTTTAACGGAAACTGGGCTTCGTTCGTCTTGTTTTGTTCCATAATAGTTAGTTTTTAGAGTTCATAAAAATAGTTAATTCTCGTTATTGATATGTTTTTTTGAAATTTAAGTCAATAAAAAAATATTAGCATTTTTATGAAGACAGAACGTATTTTTAACGTTCATTTTGGGCAAAAGTACTTAAAAGTGTTGCCGTGTCCATCATTCTGCGCTTTTTTTGGATATCTTTGATGATATCTTGGTATTTTACGGCAGTTTGGCTAATGCGGGTAAAATCTTTTAAATCTGCCGGTGTTAACGTGTTCCATGCTTTTTGAATGTGGTCTTTAGCGTTTTTGCCCAGTTCATCAAAGCTTTCAGGTAATATCCCAATCATTTTTAGATAAAAAGATTTATTGGCATATTCATTGGGGGCAGTGGTAAAAGCCGTGGCTCCGTCAAAGGGATCATAGCTCTCTACAATGTAATTTTTTTTGATAGTATCGATGGAGTGCTGATACTTGTCATTATCGTAATCCGGTATACGGTGTAGTCCACGCGCATTGTCATCTAGCCATTGAATTTTGCGCATTAAATACATATTGCTTTGGTGGACAGCGTTGCGGTGTATTTGCAAGCACAATTCTTTTTTCTCATCTCGTTGTTTTTTTAGTTGTTGTAGTTTTTGCCGATTTGTCGGGTTCTTGGTTTTGTTTTTTTGTTCAGCGTCTTTTAGTGCTTGGTATTTGGCTTCTAAAATGCGGTACTCCTCATACGCTGCATGTGAGCGAATGTGTGCGAAGAACATTAGTGTTTGTTTGAATTGAAATTCTATATAGAAACTTTTTCCGGTTTGCGGAATGGTGATTTTTGCAAGCTTTTTTATATCAAAGTAGTTGCGGGAATTCTCACTTAAATTCTTTTTATAGAGGTTACGTTCCCCTTTTTCAAAAGATATGTAGCTTGGAAATTTCTTTTCTAAATCTTTGATTATTTCTTCTAGGTCATTTGGGTATTTAGAGGTAATGGATAGTCTATAGATGTCGTGTGGCAGAATGTCCTTTTTAGCGATGTTTAATAAAGCATGAGAAGAATTTTGCTCATCAAACAGGTCATTTAATTGGTTGGCGGTTGGGCATGGGGCTTGCGATGCTTTGTTATTTACTATCGGAAAAGGTAACTCCGGCTCTTCTTCGGGATTGAAATCTGATTCTGCTGAGAATTTACTTAGGTTTTGTTCTCTTTCTGCATTATATTCTCGGCGACATTCTGAAATCATTTTTTCTGCGGTTCTGGTTTCACTCTTAATCGGTGGACATATTACGAAAACGTCATTACATTCGTGATTTATGTAATGAAGCATAGAAGTTGAACAGGGAGCTAAAACTTCTGTTGAATAACTAATCGGACGACCATTTTTATCGGTTTCTATGCCTCCGTCTTTAAGATTTATATTGTAAATAAATTCAGGAAAACCAGGGTTGTTCGGTGTGGAAAAGCCAGATACGATTGCTTCATATATTAAGCGATATTTTTCCATTGTATCAGTATAATATTCTTTGAGTTGTTCAAACTCTCGAGGACTTAAAAATGATAGTTCTTCTTTTTTTTCTTCCAAAAAATTTTGCGCGTCTATATCGTTATTTTTTTGTACAATATCTATTCCGCCAGAATCCAAATTTACTAATTGGTCTAGGGTATATGTTTTCATTTTTTAGTCTCCCGAATTTTATATAGTTAGTTGAAACGATTTTAATACTATTTTCTTTATTAGGCAATGTATTTTTATAAAAAAAGTTTTTCTTGACAAAAAAAGTGACAAAGATTATTTTCTTTTTGTTTTTTAGTTTTTTTAGGAGGTCGTTATGCATCCATGGCATCAGGTTAAACATTATTCGCAGTTTCCGAATATTATTCCGGCTATCATTGAGGTTCCGAAAGGTTCGCAAGTTAAGTACGAATTGGATAAAGAGAGTGGATTGGTTAAAGTTGATCGTATTCTTTATTCTTCTGTGCACTATCCGGCAAATTATGGTTTTATTCCTCAGACATACTGTGAAGATAATGACCCTCTGGATATTTTGGTTTTGGGACAAGAGGCGATTGTTCCTCTTTCAATTATGCGTGCCAGACCTATTGGGGTTATGAAAATGATTGACTGCGGTGAGGCTGATGATAAAATTATCGCTATTCACGAAGATGATCCCGAATATAATGTCTTTACGGATATTGCTCAACTTCCTCCGCATATTTTGAAAATGTTGCAACGCTTTTTTGAAGACTATAAAGTTTTAGAGAAAAAACAGGTTACCATAGAGAAATTTTTAGGTCCTGATGAAGCTAAAAAATTAATTGAAGAAGCGCGCGATGCGTATGAAGAAAAATTTGGCGGTAAATTCTAGATATTACTTTTGAAAAATCCCCGTTCTAGCAGGACGGGGATTTTTTTGTTATTGTTTATCTTTCTGAATTATAGCGGCCACATCATGCATACGTGCGATGAAGGTGTCTGTATCCTTAAAATATCGACTCTTTAGGTCGTTATTTTGGTGGACTTCTTTAATACCGGGGGCGCTATTGTACATGCCTAAGTATAGAAAACCTAATACGCCGGCAATGATTAACCAAAAAAGTCTTTTTCCCAATACAAAAAAGAAAAGTGCGAAAAAGGTACAGATACCAATGGTGAAGTATGAAGAATAAACAGCTCCGCCTACGGAACGTGTTAATTCTAAGTCTTCAGCAAAGAATAAGCCGACAACGCCAAGGGCCAGAAACTTTAAGATAAAAATACCGATTGTCAGTAAAATAAACATTGGTTATCCTTTGTTTGAGTTGTTTTATCTAGGCTCCTTTTTTGGTGGCAAGCATCTCTCTTATGCCATCTACGGAACTTAATACGGCACTTGCTTCATAGGGCATATAGACAATCTTGTTATCTTGCCCTGAAGTCATTTCTTTCATTGTTTCCAGATACTTCATGGCAATTAAATATTTGTCTGCTTGCCCTTTGGATGATAAGGCTTCAATTATTCTTTTAATGGCTTCTTTTTCGGCTTCCGCTTCTACCATGCGGGCTTGTGCAATACCTTCTGCTTTTAAGATGGAGGCTTCTTTTTCACCTTCTGCTTTGCGAATAGCCGCTTCTTTCTGACCTTCTGCAATACGGATGGATGATTCTTTTTCTCCCTCTGCTTCATAAATCATGGCGCGCTTTTCTCGTTCGGCTTTCATTTGCTTGTCCATGGCTGCTTGAATGTCTGCCGGAGGGGTTATATCTTGCAATTCAATACGATTAACCTTAACCCCCCATTTATCGGAAGCTGCATCTAAAATTCCTCTCAATTCTTCATTGATTTTGTCACGAGAAACGAGGGTTTCTTGCAACTCCATTTTACCAATAAGTTGGCGTAGAGTTGTTTGAGTTAATTTTTCAATTGCTTCTGATAAATTTTCAACTCCATAAACGGCTTTTTCAGGATTGATGATTTGAAAATACAAAACAGCGTTGATGGCGATGGAAACGTTATCTTTGGTTATTACATTTTGACGGGGAAAGTCATAAACCGTTTCTCTTAAATCTAAGCGATTGCTCTTTTGCATGTATGAATAGGTTCTGCCATCCGGATAGGTTGTACTTACTTTTTTGTAGATGCTTTTAGGTGCATCTATGAACGGTACAATAAAGTTTAGTCCTGCACCGAGGGTTTCTTTGTATTTCCCTAGTCTTTGGACAATAATAACTTCTTGTTGCTCAACGATAATACATCCTTTTAAGACAATGGCGATTGCAGTTACAATCAGGACAATTAATAAGGTTTCCATTATTTCTTTCCTTTCTTTTCTACGAACATGGTTAAATCATCGTGACTGATGATTTTTACTTTGCTACCTTTTTTTATTTCAGGTGCATCTTCGTTGGTTGTGCGAGCTTCCCAGTCTTCGTCATAAATTTTTAAACGTCCAGAGAAAGCATTAATGTCTGTGATTGCGGTGGCTGTTTGACCAATGTATTGTGACTCAAAACTATGTTTCTTTTCTTTGTTGGGATTAATGTTGAGTAACGGACGCAGAAACAGGATAAAGATAATTGATAGCACCGTAAAAATTGGAACTAGTATGTTGTAGTTATCCGTAAATAACGCTAACAGGGTGCATACAATTCCTGCGACGGCAAAGTTTAAAAAGAACATGGTTGGCGTATATATTTCAACAATGAAACATATTAAAGATATGATTAAAAAAACAATCCAGACAGACATGGGACTTTCCTTTTATGGTTGAACAATAATTTTGTTGTTATCTTAAGACCTATTACTTTATTTTTGGTTAAAGTAACAGTATGTTTTCGCGGGATTTGTCTTTATTTTGCTGTTTCACGAGTGCGTTGATAGATGATGTAGAGCAAAAAGATAAATAAACTCATGTAAAAAATGCCAAATACAGAAAATGCAGAGGCGAAACTTAAACCGCTACTTTCATTATCCGGCGCAATTACAAATTTGAAGCAAATTAGTGAAATACCCGAAATACTTTGTTGAAGCATATTGTTTACAGATGAAATGGTAGCGCGGGTTTCTTCCAACGCAAAGGTATGTATGTGGTTGATGTTGGCAATGGCAAATGCCAGTTGAAAGCCAATGCCGATGCATACGAATATTAAACAGATAAAGGCAACGTTTGGTTGTTTGAAATAAAAACTCAAAATCATGCAGGCAAACGAATATAAGCATAAAAAGGTGGTGACAACCAACAGACGATTGAAACCGAAAAACTTTTTGAGCTTGTTGACGTAAAACGAAAAGGCAGCTCTTAAGGCGTGATTGATGACGTAAATTGAACTGAACATTATTACCGGTGCGGAAGACATTTTGAGTAAGGGTTGAAAACACCAGCAGAATAATGAAGTTGTTGAAAATAACAGGGCAGAATATAAAATGTAAACGTTGATGTTTTTATTTTTTATAGTGGTTATTGTGGTGTCTTTTATTTCTTTGAATTTTTCTTTTATCGTTTTAGCGTGCGGACGTGCTGACGGAGGGTTGGGAAGTGTTGTCAACAAAATGATGCTGATTAGGGTTAAACATAGTTCTAATCCCAGTAAAACTATTGTGCCATATTTATCGTATAATGCAGCGCTGAATACAGCGGCAAACATTGCTCCTGATGACATCGCAAAATTTGTGCGGCCACATTCTTTTAGCATACGTTTTGTCTTGTTTTCGTTTTTTAGATAATCGTATATGTAACTGTCATAAACACCCGATAAAAAGGCTCTTGAAAGTGCGTTGAAAAGTTCACCTAAAAGTACGATATAAATGCCTGAAAAACTTAGCCATAATGCGGCTCTTAAAAAGAAACATAAAAAGGCTAAAATGAGTACTTTTTTCTTTGATATAACATCGGCAATGTAACCACAGGGAATTTCAAAAACAATGCCGGTTAATTGGAATATTCCTTGAAACAAAACAAAGTCTGCAATGCTTAAACCATTTTGTTGATAGAAAAATAAAAGCACTGGCGCAAGATATAATTGCGACCGCAAAAAGCATGCAATGTCTAATCTTTTTAATGGATTTGTTTGTTTCATTGTTTTTCACTTTTTCAGAATTATTTTCGGTTGTTTGTAGTCTAAGATTTTATAGCTTAAAATAAAGTAAATAAAGGATATAAAATGCAGGATTTTGAATACAAAAAAACCACCCTAACTACAGGTGGTTTTTTTATTAAGCTCTATTAAAAATCTTACTTCTTAGATTTTTTAGAAGAAGTAGTTTTTTTGCTAGAAGAAGCTGTCTTCTTAGAAGAAGAAGATGTGCTGCAGCAAGACTTTGTAGCTTTTGAACCATAGATTTGTTCAATTGCCATGTTCCAGAACTTTTCGTCCTGACCGAATGGGCAACCAGCATTCTGCCAATTGTAGTAAGCAGCTTCTCTAATTAAATTTTCATTGAATGTCATTTCAATTCTCCAAATAATTTGTTATAAAACAAGGTTAAGTATAAATATAATTTTTATTTTGTAAATACGAATTTTCTTCGTTTTGCTTGTTAGTTATTGTATATACATAAATAGATTAAAAAATCATTAAAAAAAGGGAGTTAGATGAAAAAATTTTTAGGTCTGTTTTTAAGCGAATTTTTGGGGTGATTTTAGAGAGTGAAAATACTGTGCAACTTGTTGTTTTTTGATGATTTTTTTTGAACTGAGATAATTGAGAAAAATAGTGTTTTTTGCGCGTATAGTTCGTTGAAAAAATAATAAAAAAATGAAAAAAAAATTTTTTTTTATTTCTTGTGCAAAAAAACGTCGAAATAACAAATAATAAGGTTTATATTTTGCGAGGGAGAAAAAAAGTATAAAAATGTGGTCTAAAAATGGGTATAAAAAAGTGATTTTTTTGTTAAAATTTTTATATGTTTTTTCTGCTTTGGGAGATGGGAAAATATGAGGGAATCTTGTTTGTAAAATGGATATGTTTGAAGAGCTTAATCCTGTTGTTTTTAAAAGGATTTTTAAAAGGATATAACATTCGTGCGTGGTGAAAAAAAATAATAAAATTCTTGCAATTTTTTTGATTTGTTTTTATACATATTTTGTAACCTATTTTTTGTTTATATTTTGGAGTTATAGTTATGGCCAACACAGTTAAAAATCAAACTGTAAAATCAGAGAATAATAACACGCCGCTTGAATTTGCGGTTTTGAGTTCCTGTAGTGAGGGAGAAATGAAGAATTTATTGTCGAAAAATGAGATGGACTGCATTATTAACGGCGATTATGAAAATGTGATGGCGGTGTTGGGCATTCATCGTGATAAAGGCTCTAAAGAAGTTTTTATTCGTGCGTATAAACCAAAAACGAAATCTATTGAATTGTTAGATGCAAATGGTAATTCTCTTGGGTTGATGACAATGCTTGACCCGAGAGGCTTTTATCAGATTAATCTTGGGGTTATGAACGCTGATAATTTCTCTTATAAATTCAGAATTACCAATGATAAAAATGAAACTTATGAAGAATATGATGTTTATTCTTTCCCTTCAATTTTGGGCGATATAGATGAGTACCTTTTTGCGGAAGGTAATCACTTGGATTTGTATAAAAAACTTGGCGCTCATATTATGGAGATTAATGGGGTTAAAGGTGTTGGTTTTTCTGTTTGGGCTCCAAATGCAAAACGTGTTTCCGTTATTGGCGCATTTAATAATTGGGATGGTCGCGTTAATGTTATGCGCAAACACTATAACTGTGGCGTATGGGATATCTTTATTCCAAATATTACAGAAGGCGAATATTACAAGTATGAAATTAAAACACATGAAGGTTATATCTTAACTAAGAGCGACCCTATGGCGTTTTATTCTGAAGTTAGACCTAATACAGCTTCTATTGTGTTTGATCTTAATCACTATAAATGGAATGATGGCGATTGGATGAATTATCGCGCTTCTTATAACAGTTTTGACAGACCAACTTCTATTTATGAAGTTCACCTTGGTTCTTGGCGCAGAAAAGGCGAAAACGGTTCTGAATTTTTAACCTATCGTGAACTGGCTGACAGTCTTGTTCCTTATGTTATGAATATGGGCTTTACTCATGTTGAATTTTTGCCGGTTTGCGAACACCCGTTAGATGCTTCTTGGGGATACCAAGTTACAGGTTTGTTTGCGCCGACTTCTCGTTTTGGTAATCCTGATGATTTTAGATATATGATTGATAAATTCCATCAGGCAAATATCGGTGTTATTATGGACTGGGTTCCAGCTCACTTCCCGAAAGATGGTCATGGGTTGGTTGAATTTGATGGAACACATCTTTATGAACATGCTGACCCTCGTAAAGGTGAACATAAAGACTGGGGTACAAAAATCTATAACTATGGTCGTACCGAAGTCAGTAATGTTCTTTGCTCCAGCGCTCTTTATTGGTTAAAAGAATATCATATCGACGGACTTCGTGTTGATGCTGTGGCTTCTATGTTGTATTTGGATTATTCTCGTAAACCGGGTGAGTGGATCCCAAATATTTATGGTGGTAACGAAAACCTTGAAGCTATCGCATTTATTCGTAAGATGAACGAATTATGCTATGGTACTTGTCCGGGAATTATGACATGCGCAGAAGAATCTACCGCATGGCCGATGGTTTCTCGTCCGACATCTATGGGTGGTTTGGGTTTTGGCTATAAATGGAATATGGGGTGGATGAACGATACCCTTAACTATATCAGCAAAGATCCGGTTTATCGTAAATATGAACATGGTAAATTGACCTTCGGGTTGTTGTATGCCTTTAATGAAAACTTTATTTTACCGATTTCTCACGATGAAGTTGTTCATGGTAAAGGTTCTATGCTTGGTAAAATGCCAGGCGATGAATGGCAAAAATTTGCTAACCTTCGTGCTTACTATGGATTTATGTGGACACACCCAGGTAAAAAATTGCTCTTTATGGGAAGCGAATTTGGTCAGGATTGGGAGTGGAACTCTGCTGAAAGTTTAAGATGGCATTTGCTTGAATATCCTATGTATAAAGGTATGCAAAATTGCGTACGCGATTTGAACTTGATGTATAAGGGCAACTCTGCTTTTTATGAAGAAGATTTTGATAGCAAAGGTTTTGAATGGATTGACCATGCTAATGCAAATGACAGCGTAATTTCTTATATCCGTCGCGGACACGATTATAACAACTATATGATTGTGGTTTGTAACTTTACTCCGGTTGTTCGTCATGGTTTCAAAATCGGTGTGCCGGATAGTGGTGCTTATCAGGAAATCTTTAATAGTGATGATAAAAACTATTGGGGAAGCGGGGTTAGAAATGAAGGTGAAGTTTATGCTTCTAATGAAGGAATGAACGGACGTCCTCACTCTATTGAGTTGACTTTGCCTCCGTTGTCTACTATTGTTTTGAAACATATCAGATATTAATTCTAGTTCTTATTTTGTAGAGAGGGTATATGCCAGATATTAGAGTATGGGAAGGTCGTGCTTATCCGTTGGGTGCAACTGCTGATGAATGGGGGGTTAATTTCGCCTTGTTCTCTGCAGGAGCTACTAAGGTGGAATTATGCTTGTTTGATAAAAGCGGCGTTAAGGAAATTGCACGATATGAACTTCCTGTTCATGAAAATAATATCTGGCATATTTACCTTGAAGGTGTTACTCCCGGGCAGGTTTATGGTTATCGTGTATATGGTCCATACGAGCCAACTAAAGGTAAACGCTTTAATCCTAATAAGCTGTTGCTGGATCCGTATGCGAAGAAAATTATCGGGCGGCTTATTTGGCATAAGGCGATTTTTGGTTATGATACCGATAGTATTGAAAAGGATTTGTCTTTTTCAACTTTAGACAGTGCGCCATATGTTCCAAAGTCTGTGGTGGTTGATAATTCTGATTTTGATTGGAGCGGAGATGTTCCTCCACAAGTTGACGCTGCAAAAACTGTTTTTTATGAATTACATGTAAAGGGCTATACTAAACTACATCCAAAAGTGCAAGATGCTAAACGGGGCACATTCTCCGGTCTTGCCAGCAGAAGTGTATGCGGTTATTTGAAATGGTTGGGAGTTACTTCGGTTGAACTTATGCCGGTTAATGCGTTTATGGCAGAACGAAATACCGGTATGAAAGATAATTTTTGGGGGTATGAAACACTTAACTTTTTTGCTCTTGAGCCGAGTTATATGGTTAATGCCGATGTCAACAATTTTAAACGTATGGTTAAGCGCTTTCATGAGAGTGGTTTAGAGGTTATCTTGGATATGGTGTATAACCATACGCTTGAAGGTAATCATATGGGGCCGACGCTTTGTTACAGAGGTATTGATAACGAAAGTTATTATACTTTGGATGGTACAAATAAACGCTATTATTACGATAGTACCGGCTGTGGTGCTTCATTTAATTTGCAGAATCCGTATGTGTTGACGTTGGTTATGGATTCAATGCGCTATATGGTTGAAGAAATGCACGTCGATGGGTTCCGTTTGGATTTGGCAACTTCTTTGGCACGTGTTAAACAAGAATTTAGTCAAAGTAGCGGTTTCTTGATGTCTTTGCGGCAAGACGAAGTTTTGCAATTGGTTAAAATGACTGCCGAACCATGGGATGTAGGTATTGGCGGTTATCAATTGGGAGCATTTCCTCCGGGACAGATGGAATGGAACGACAGATATCGCGATGTAACAAGACGTTTTTGGCGTGGTGATGAACGTCAAGTTGGGGAGTTGGCTAGTCGTATTTCAGGTTCAAGTGATATTTTCGGACCGAGTAAAAGAACCATTTGGAGTTCAGTTAATTATCTGACTGTACATGATGGTATGACTTTGGCTGATTTGGTGTCTTATAATCATAAGCATAACTATGCTAATGGGGAAGATAATCGTGACGGAAGTGATGCAAACTGGAGTTATAATTCCGGGTTTGAAGGGGAGACAGATAATAAAGAAATTCTTGAAAATCGCAAACTTCGTCAACGGGCGATGATGAGTACATTGCTCCTCTCTTTTGGTACGCCGATTATCCGTTCAGGAGATGAATTTTTTAATACGCAATTTGGTAATAATAATGCTTATTGTCAGGATAATATTATTTCCTATATGGTGTGGGATGCTATTGGAAATGAAGCTATTGCTAATGTGCGCTTTGTGAAAAATCTTATCAGACTTCGTCGGAAAATGGGAATATTCAATCGTCGTAACTTCTTTACCGGACAGGTGGTTGATGCTAAGTTGGGGATTAAAGATTTAGCGTGGTATACAGAAAAGGGAACAGAGTTTACGAGTGCGGATTGGTATCAGCCAACACGAAAGTCTTTGTCATATATTGTTAGTGCTCGTGAAAAGTTGTTTATGGTTATTCTGAATGCTCAGGCTAGTCATATGAAATGGAAATTACCGAATATAAAAAAATCATTTAAATGGAATTTATTGTTGGACAGCTCTTCTAAATTTGAAGCAGATAATTTGGCTTGCGGTGCGGAAATTTGGGTACCGGCTTGGTCAGTCCTTTGTTTTGAAATTAAAAAATAGTTTGTGATGTAATCAAGGGAGTTTATGATGAGTGATCTTTTGCATCAATTGGCAGAGAAGTTGGGAATTAGTACTAGTTTTACTTATGGAGGCGGTGTTATTAAAACAAGTGTGGTCAGTGATGACTTACTTCGCTTTTTTATTGAAAGTTTAGGTTATGGTGCCAAAAATGAAGCCGAGATGCAACGTTCGTTGGAACGTTTGGAAAAGAAACGTTGGCAACGTGCTATGGAAGCTATTTATGTTGTTACGAATGATAATCCGATTATGGATATTGTTTTGCCTCAGAAAGAAGTTGAGGGAGGAATAGAGGTTTATGTGGCACCGGAAGGACAAGATGATTTTCGCGTGCTTAATGTGGCCATAGATGAAGTAGAAACACGTCAGGAAGGGCGTATTCTTTATGTTAAAGAGCAAATACGCGTTTGCGACAATCTTGATTTTGGCTACTATGATATTAAAGTTAAAACTTCTAAAACTGAATACAAAACCGTATTGGCGATTGCTCCTCAAAAATGTTTTGCAATGGATACAAAAGGCAAAAGCAAATTATTTGGTTTTGCTGTTCAGCTTTATTCTGTAAAAAGTCAGAGAAATTGGGGGGTAGGTGATTTTTCTGATTTAGAAAATATGATAGATTTGTTGGCTGATAGCGGAGGCGATGTTATTGGATTAAATCCGCTTAGCGTCTTATTGCATGATTATCCGGAAGCTGCTAGTCCGTATGCGTCAATCAGTCGTTTATTCTTAAATCCGATTTATATAGATGTTGAAAAGGTGCCTTTTTATGAGACATCTGACAAAGATGAAAATGCGGTCAATGCTGCGCGCGAAAAAGAAACGATAGATTATACAGCTGTTTATAATGCTAAAATTAAAGCGTTACAGAATATTTTTGAACGGGTTCAACAAAATGCGACATCTGAATATGCTAAAGAGTTTCAGGCATTTAAAAAGGCTGACAGCGGTGAGTTAAATAGACTGGCTGTCTTTCAGGCTTTGTGCCATGCAAGATGCATTGCTGATGAAAAAAATGCTAAAAAAATTCAGGAGTTGCTTTCTTCCGCATTGGGAAGTGATGTTGAAAAATTTGCTCATAAACATGCGGCGGAAATTGATTTCTTCAAGTTCTTGCAATTTGAAGCTGATAGGCAATTACGTTTGGTAGAAAAGAAAATTAAAGATAGAAATTTAGCTATTGGTTTATATCGTGATTTGCCTGTAGGTGTTTCTAAAGATAGTGCGGAAGTTTGGAGCGATAGATATCTTTATATGCAAGAAAGTGGCGTCGGTGCTCCTCCAGATAGTTGTTTTCCGACTGGTCAAAAATGGGGATTGGGGGCGTTTAATCCGTTTGAACTGAAAGAACGTTGCTATAAGCCTTTTATTCGTATTTTAAGGGCAAATATGCGCTATGCCGGTGCTCTTAGAATTGACCATGTGATGGGATTGTCCAGACTTTATTTAATTCCAGATAAAGGCGAGGAAGGAACTTATTTGGCTTATAATGTTAAAGATATGTTTAATATTTTGGCGCTGGAAAGTTATTTGAATAAGTGTATCGTGGTGGGCGAGAGCATCGGAAATGTTGCTGATGGCTTTAAGGAAATGCTGACCGAACGTAACATCTATTCTTTAGGTGTGTTGTGGAATGAACGCAGACAAGATGGTTTTTCATTCAAATCGCCTAATGAGTATGAAACTTTGTATTTTGCTTCTGTCGGAACGCATGATATGCCGCCACTTAAAGCTTGGTGGTTTGGTACTGAAGTGGGATTGATGAAAGACTTACAGCTGTTTACCCCCGAAGAAGCAACGAATGCTTATAAGTGCAGAGAACATGAGCGGTGGCTTTTGCTTAATGCTATGGATAATGAAGGTGTTTGGCCGGAAGATAAAAGAAGACAAGGCGATTATCTGTTTGGAGAAGGATATCCGGAGGGAATTGAAGAAGCGGTTCACGGATATATGGCTAAATCAAACAGCGTGGTCTTTATGTTGCAGCCAGAAGATGTTTTCCAATCCATGCGTATTCAGAATCTTCCGGGAACGGATATTGATAAATATCCAAACTGGCGTACAAAACTTCCGGTTGATGTAGAAGATATGCGAAATAGTGAAGCATACCACCGAAATATCAACGTGGTAAAAAAATGGCGTTCTTTATAAACGTATTAGTAAGTATTTTGTAAGATAATCAATATCGGGCGGGAGGAACTCTTCTGCCTGATATTGCGTATATTAAACAGAGATAAATAGGATGGCGATATGCTGGCATTGAAGAATTTAGATTGGAAAAATTTGATGACAAAACTATGGGAGAGGTTGCCTATTGTCGCATTGGGATTAGATCTTGTTGCCGTTTTTGTTTTGTATGCGTTTATGACGGCGCATGTGCCTACCCAAAATGGAGATAATATTGAGCATATACATTCTAGTTTCTTAATTGCTCAGGGACAGGTGCCTTATCGAGATTTTTTCCAACATCATAATCCGCTTATGTGGTATTTGTTTGCGCCGTTGGTTAATTTGTTTGCTTATAATGCTACCGTAACGGAAGTGGTGTGCTTGATTTCGTTGTTGGTGTGCTTGAAGTCTTTAGTTTATGTTTACAAAATCGGAAGTGAATTTTTATGTGATAAACGTTGGGCTTTAGTTATGGCTGCGGCTATTGTTGCCCCGAGTTATAAATTGTATGCGGTGGATTTTCGCCCTGATAATTATATGGTCTTTGCGCTGATGGGCGGAATTTATTATTACTTTTCGTATTTGAAAGAACATAAAACATCGTCGTTGGTTATCGCTTTTGTGTGGTTCTTTATATCTTTTATGTTTGCTCAAAAAGCTGTTTTCCCCTTGTTTGTTTTGGGGTGCTCCGGACTTTATTTTTGGTATGTTAAAGAGATTAAGACAGCTGATATGTTGAAGGCTTTGGTCTTGCCGATTATCGGAGCTGGATTGTTTGTTGCCTATCTGTGCTATTATGATATGCTGGAGCTGTATTATGCATCTAACTATACGTTTAACCTGAATTTGGTGAATGGATTTGATATGCATAAAATTGTGGAGTTGCCCCCATTTATGGCGGTTTTGGTATGGGTTGGTTTCGCTGGAATGATTGCCGCTTGCGTGTATAAAAATAAATATTGGATACTTTTAGCTGTATTATTTGTGACAGAGTTTATTCAGCGTAAATTTTATTTTTCTCCATACTCTTATTACTATTGGTTATTGATTTATTTTGCTGCTCTTTGCGGGGTACCTTTGTTGGCGCGGATAACTTTTAAAAATACGTTGTGGTTGTGGGTGTCTATTGTCGGTTTGTATTTTGTTTTTTATAAAGCAATGTTTTTTTATACCGAGGTTATTAAGGCTCAATCTGAACGTAAATATTTGCCGGATTATATAGCCAGAAGTATTAGTCCTTGTGATTATGTCTTTAATGGAGACGGAATGATGTATAATATTTTTGGTAAAGATCCATCTTATTATTGGCAACTTATCGGACAATTGGATGTTATTGGCGAACAGACGGGAATTGCGCCAAAGCCTAATATGAATGAACTTATCTTAAAACTTAAACCTAAATTTGTTTATGGTAAGAGTTATTTTAATAAATTTTCTGATGAAAGCGGACGTATGGAAATTGTGCACTATATTGATAAAGATATTCTCAATAAATATTATGAGCCAACACGATTTTCTTCGGTTTATATGTTAAAAAAGGAATTTGATAAGCGACGTTGCGTGTATGATAAATCTACGGAACAATGGCATTTTGTGGATAAAAAATAAGCAAAGTTTCGTGAGCTATTAAGCTTGTTTTAAATAAAAATTAGTATAATGTTTGAAGAGTTGGATGACACGGACTAATTATTTCAGGAGGAAATATGTCTGAAGGTAAACAAAGAAGCGGTATTTTTAAGTTTTTTTATATTGTGCTAAGTATTATCACTTTTCCGATTTTTGTAATCTTGTTTATTTTGAGACATCCATTTTGGATATTGTTTTTGTTGTGTCTTGCGGCTGGTGGAGCTGCTTATTATCCGATTAGTCAAGGGGTTAAACCAGAAGAGGTTATTTCTTGGTATCAGAAGAAGTATCAAGATATTAAATTTGAAGTTGTGACGAATGCTGTAGAAAGTGGTAAAACTGATTTGATTCCTCAGGCGATTGTTGATGAAGTTGTTAAAACAAAGCAAAAAATGGAAGAGGAAAAAGCAGAAGCAGCTCGTCCGAAGAGTGAGAATTATAATGAAAATATTAGCAGAGATAAAAAGGTTGAAGAAGTTAAAATTGATTTGAAAAAACGTAAAGGCGGATTCAAGAAGAAAGTAGCAACCGAAAATGGAAAAGAGGTAGATGGAACATCTGAAAATGTTTCAGTTCAAAAGAATGATGAGATAACTTTAGATGTCAAAACATTATCAGCCGGGGGGTTAGCAGGAGTGTTGTCTGAGGCATCTGACGAAAATACGCAACAACAAAATGTATCCGCTCCTGTTGTTCAAGAAAGGGATGGAAATATTTCCGGACCGACATTTACGGAAAAAAATGATGAAGAAGTAAAAGAACAGCTTGAGGCTTTACCTCAAAAAGAGGACATTCAGGCAAAGTCAGAAAAAAAGGAAGAAAAAGCCCTCTCTCGTGATGAGAATGTCGTCATACCTCAGTTGCCATCTGAGGAAAAAGCTATTCCATCGTTGTTGCCGAATAAAGTTGAAGAAGTTTCAGTAAAAGAGGAACATGCTGTTGAGGAGGTTTCTGATGGGGCAGCTGTACCAACTTTATTGCCACAAGAAGGTAACGCAATTTTGTCTGATGATGCATTGGCTGAGGAAACAGAAAAGAAAGATGAGAGTTTGAATATAAATCAAAGCGAAGGACTTTCTCCTCAAATGCAAACTCAACAACAGGTTCAGCCACAGCCATCTGTTGTTACAGAAGAAAATGATGTGCCGATGTTGCTTCCTAATACACAGGCGGTAGAGGAAGAGGCTAAAGCTGATGATGTAGAAAAAGCATCTCAGCCACAGTCATCTGCGGTTACGGAAGAAAATGATGTACCGATGTTGCTTTCTAATACACTGGCGGTGGAAGGAGAGGCTAAAGCTGATGATGTAGGAAAAGTATCTCAGCCACAGCCATCTGCGGTTACAGACAAAAGTGATGTGCCAATGTTGCTTCCTAATACGCCAACGGTGGAAGGAGAGGCTAAAGTTGATGAAACAGAAAAAGCATCTCAGCCACAGCCTGTAGATGATATTTTTTCTGATGAAGCTTTTGAAGATTTGAAATTGTTTTAGTCAGATTGGTTGGCAATTTTTTCTAAGAGTTTTTCCAATACATATAGTCTTAGAGCTGAAGATAAATTCGGATTGGTTCTGGTTTGATCTATTTCGGTTATTAGCTGTTTGATAGATATATTTTGTTCAGAGGCTAATTTACAGAGCTCTGTGTAAAACTCTTCTTCTAATGATATACTTGTTGCGTGTCGGTGGGCGATTTCCACAGAGTATTTACGCATTATTTTTTCTTTCTGAAACTGTCAAATGAAATAATTTGTGCGCTTTCTCCGGATACTTTCTTTTCAGGTTCCAAGTCTTCTAATGAATGGACGTCTCCGTTCTCATAGAAAGAAAAACTCAATCCAAATTTGGCATACGGATCAGCAAAATAAGTAATCGAATCGAAAGGAATTACTAATGTTTCTAATTGACCGCCAAAGCTTAAAGAAACGGAGAAACTTGTATCGTCAACGATAAGGTTTGAGTATTGATGTTGTAGCACAATCGTCATGCTATCCGGATATTGTATTTTTAAATTGTTGGGAACAATTGCTCCCGGATAAGATGTCTTGAAAGTTATATAAAAATGATTTTCTCCAGGTAAACCTTGAAATTCAGCAATTTTTAAAGCTTCAATTACAACTTGCTTTAAAGATTTTTCTATCAACTTGTCATAGTTTATTTCATCTACAAATTCTGTCATTCTTAAGGCTTTCTTTTCTTATCCAATTATACAAAATGAGCCGTTCTGTTGCTAGGTGGCTCAAACCCCACTTTCGACTAACCATAGTTAAAAGAATTTAATTTGTTGCTTTGCCTTATGCAGCTACAGCAACTGGTGCAAAATTATCATTTGCGTTTATTTGTTTTGATCCGATAACGGTGGTATCTCACCGAATACAGCTCTATATCTTTACTATACACTGTCTAACCTGTTTCACCCCCGTGAAAGTTTTGGTGGAGGTGCCGGGTACCGCCCCCGGGTCCAATATATCTATTTCATACGGCTTTTCGTATCATAGTTTGCAGTTGCCTGACAAACTTCTTTTAGTATAGTGTTTCTTTTTTTTAAATTCAAGTTTTATCGTGAGGCTCTGTTTTATTTTTGAAAAAAATTGTCTTTTTGTTTTTAATTAAGTTTTTATTTAGTAATGCGGGATTATTTTATTTAAAAGTTTAATTTTTGTTTAGAGGGAATAATGACCGAAGGTGTTAATCAACCATTGGTGTTGAAAAAGAATAGTAAGTCTAGTCGTTTTGCAAGTTGGTCAGGTGATGCCAACCGTTTTTATGATAAATTTTTACGTGCTTTCTATCTTTTTTTGTTGTTTGCAATTGATTTGGTGATGTTCGTCTATTCCATTAATGCCAAATTGATTGAAAATGGTGTGTTTAATCAGGCCGTGTTGGCTGTCTTTGGTGGATTGTTTGTATTCTTTTTTGTGCTTATTCTGTTTTTATCTTTTTCAAAAGATATTCAAAATGGTGTGTGCGCATTGTTTACCATGCTCTTTATTGTTATCTTTTTTAATCAATTTGCTCTGTTTAATGTAGATACCTTTATTGAAGAGTGGTTAGAGAAGAAAGCAAGCTGGTTGACATTTATTTGTATTATACCTTCTTCTTGGTTGTTAGGTTTGCTTATCGGGGTGATTATCTTTTTTGCATTTCGTTCTACATTTGCCATGTTGTTTGTAACCATGGTTTTGCTTTTTGCAGCGCTTATCGGAATTAAGAAAAATGAGTTTTTACCGGCACCTAAGTCTAGCTATAGTGAAATTAAGTCTTTGGGAAGTAAAAGTGGGGCGGAAAGAAATGGAAATCTGGTTTATTTTATGTTGCCTAAGTTTCCGTCTTATCAGTTGTTGAGTAATGTGCGTGATCATAATTTTAGAGAACTTCGAGATTTGATGGTGGGATTTTATGCCGTTAATAATTTTGAAATTTATCCGAATGCTTTTGTTAAAAAAGATGATACCGTCAGCAATATGATTGATATTTTTAATCAGATTGATTACACGAGTTCTGCTAGTGGACATCGAGCTTATTCCGAGTTTATCAATAATTGGGATTTTATTCATGGCGGTTTGGATTACTTTATGTTGGAAGAGAATCGTTTATATGATTATCTGAAAGAAAGTGGATACGGTATTAGTACTTATGCAATGCCCGGCTTTAATACGTGTTTGAAAGCGGGGTCAATGGATACAGATAGATGTGTGGTTAAAAATTATAAAACAGTTCCTTTTTATGACAATACCAAATCAGTGGAGCAAAATATTTATACGTTACTTACAGAATGGATTTTGAGTATAAAAGATAGAAATTTGGCTTCTGTGGCTAAAATGTTTGCCGGAATGTCTCCGTTAAAAGGAATGAAAGTTTCTGCTGAAAATAGAAGAGTATCCATGGAGGGCGCTCCTGAATTGGTTAATTTGGCGGCAGAGGATTATGCTCAGGATAAAGGCGGACAAATTTATATGGTTTATGTAGATTTGCCATCCGATATTTATATCTATGATGAATTCTGCAATATAAAACCGAGAAAAGAATGGGTCGCTTTGAAAGATAACTCAATTCAAAATGGGGGAATTGATGAGAAACGTAAAGCGTATGCAGATCAGGCAAAGTGTCTTATCGGTAAATTACAAGAGTATATGGATGTTGTTAATGCCAGCTACAAAAATGCTAAAACAGATGTGATTGTTCAAGGTGTTAGTAATATTCGTGATTTGGCTGGAATGATGGCTGGTCGTTATGGAAATTTTGTAAAAGATCAGTTGGTTAATTTGGCTATACGTAAGGGAAAAAGACCGAAATTCTTGATTAATGCAAATATTTGTTTAGCTAGTGATTTTACTAAAACACTTATTCGTTATCAGGATTATTGCTACTCCATTGATAATATGAAATTGAAGACTGATGAAGCTCTTAATTTGAAGCAAAATCTTATTAATAATTCTATTATACGCGGAAGTAAGATTTCTAATATTGCGGCTAATTACCAAGATTGGTATGAAGAATATAAGCAAAACAGTCAGTCATATAAAGAGCGTATAAAAAAACAACAAGAGCGGCAACGAAAATTAGAGCAAACTAATAATGAAGTCCATGAGGAAAGGGAAGTGGTTGCTCCGCAAGCAAATCATTCTAGTAGAATTCATAATAGTAATATTTTTGTTCCAACGGATGATTTAATTTTGGAAATGGATGAAAAAGGGGAAATCCGTTCGCTGTCTCGCCAGTTTGAAAAAAATGCTCAAAAGGATACGGAGGTTATTGTTCCCGCTACTCCTGCCACACATCCAGCAGAAGTAGCACCTGCCGCACGTCCGGCAGCAGCTGTAGAAACTCCGGCTGAGGTAGCTCCTGTGGCACAACCAGCAGCAGCTGTAGAAACACCGGCTGAAGTTGCACCTTCCGCACAACCAGCTGCAGCTGTAGAAACACCGTCTGAGGTAGCTCCTGCAGCACAACCAGTAGCAGCTGTAGAAACTCCGGCTGAAGTAGCACCTACCGCACAACCAGCTGCAGCTGTAGAAACTCCGGCTGAAGTAGCACCTACCGCACAACCAGCAGCAGCTGTAGAAACATCGGCAGAGGTAGCTCCTGCAGCACAACCAGTAGCAGCTGTAGAAACTCCGGCCGAGGTAGCTCCTGCAGCACAACCAGCAGCAGCTGTAGAAACTCCGGCCGAGGTAGCTCCTGTAGCACAACCAGTAGCAGCTGTAGAAACTCCGGCCGAGGTAGCTCCTGCAGCACAACCAGCAGCAGCTGTAGAAACACCAGCTGAAGTAGCTCAACCGAGCGTGTCTGATGTGGATGATAGTATTCCGACGCTTTTGCCGTAGGTGTAAATCTTGCGAATAAAGATACTTAATGATTGAAAAAATAAGCCTGCCATTGTACAAAAATGGTAGGTTTTATTTTATTGGGGCAAATCGAACAATGCTGTTTGGTAAATATATCAAAAATAAGCGGGGAAAAGCATCTCTTTTTATTCTGACGATGATTTTCTTGTTGTCGATATTTGCTGAGTTTATTGCAAATGATAAACCGATTGTGCTGAAGTATGATAATGAATATTTTTTCCCTGTTTTTAAGGTTTATACGGATGCTCGATTTGGTGGAGATTTTCCGACAGAGGCAAACTATAAAGATGAATTTATTCGTAAGAATATTGAACAAAATGGTTTTATGGTTATGCCGATTATTGAGTTTTCGTATAATACGGTTGATTATGAGTTAAATGAACCTTTTCCGGCAGCTCCTTCTGCGAGACATTGGTTGGGAACCGATGAAGAAGGACGGGATATTGTAGCTCGTCTGTTGTATGGTATTCGTTTATCGTTTGCTTTTGCTTTTTTGTTGACGCTACTCTCTTCTCTGTTAGGGATTTTTATTGGGGCTGTTCAGGGATATTTTGGCGGTAAAACCGATATTGTAATGCAGAGAATTATTGAGATTTGGGAATCTATGCCGCAGATGTTTATCCTTATTATTGTCGCTAGTGTTTTTGTGCCGACGTTTTGGACGTTGTTGTTTATCTTATTGCTCTTTTCTTGGACGGAACTGACGAGTATGGTGCGGGCGGAATTTTTAAGAGCTCGTAATTTTGAATATGTTAAGGCGGCAAAAGCTATTGGAGTTAGTAATTTCCGAATTATATGGCGGCATATTTTGCCTAATGCTTTGGTTGCTACAGTTACTTTTGTTCCTTTTATTTTGGCGGGTGCTATTGTGGCTTTGACCGCTTTGGATTTTTTAGGTTTAGGGTTGGGGCATGAATATCCTTCTTTGGGAGATTTGGTGCGGCAGGGAAAAGATAATTTACAAGCTCCGTGGATTGGCTTGAGTATCTTTTTTGTTTTATCGTTATTGTTGACGGCTCTTATTTTTGTGGGTGAAGGGGTTCGTGACGCGTTGGATAAGAGGAAACTATGAGTGAGCCGATTTTAGATGTGAAAAGTTTGAATGTACGCTTTATTGATGAAAATGGAGCTCTGTTTTCAGCTGTCTATAATAGCTCGTTTTCTGTTGATGAAGGGGAAATTGTGGCGATTGTCGGTGAGTCCGGTTCTGGTAAATCCGTTACAGCATTGTCTATTTTAGGCCTCATAAACCCTCGTAAAGTTTTGTATAAAAGCACTAATTCTATTTTGTTTGAAGACCGAGAGTTAACGGCTCTTTCTGAACAAGAGTGGCAGGATATTCGAGGTAATCAAATCAGCATGATTTTTCAAGAACCGATGAGTTCGCTTAATCCGCTCTTAAAAGTCGGGCAGCAGGTGGCGGAAATTATTAAAGTGCATAAGCATGTATCTGATAAAAAGGCGTGGGCAAGAGCGCGGTACTTGTTGCGGTTGGTCGGAATTGAAAACGCTGATGAGCGTATGAATGCTTTTCCGTTTGAACTCTCAGGCGGACAACGTCAACGCGTTATGATTGCTATGGCGGTGGCTAATCATCCTAAAATTTTGATTGCAGATGAGCCGACAACAGCTCTTGACGTTACGGTGCAAAAACAGATTTTGGAACTTATTCTTAAACTTAAACAGAAGTTTGGGATGGCTGTTATTTTTATTTCTCATGATCTTAATTTGGTGCGTAAAATTGCTAACCGCGTTTTGGTAATGAAGCAAGGAGTTATTGTGGAGCAGGGAAGTGTTGGAAATATTTTTAACGCACCGATACATCCATATACAAAAAGTTTGTTAGCGGCTTTTAATCATTCTTCTTTTAGACCAGAATTTGCTTCCAGAAAATTAATGGAAGCACGGGATTTATCTGTGGAATTTCCAATTAAAAAGAATTTGTTTGGGAAAACGATTAAGAGCATTAAGGCATTGGATAAAGTATCTTTGGCTCTTTATGAGGGAAAAACACTTGGGGTTGTTGGTGAGTCCGGTTCAGGAAAAACGACCTTGGGAATGTGCTTGGCTAATCTTATTAAATATGATGGTTTGATTTTAACCGCTAAATCCGTACATATTAAAAATGAACGTGATTTTCGTAAGAATATTCAGGTTGTTTTTCAGGACCCGTATAATTCACTTAATCCGCGTATGACTATACGTGAAATCGTGTCTGAAGGGATTAAGGTACATTTTCCGAAGCTGAAGAAAAAAGAAATTTGGGAAAAAGTTAAAAATGTTTTGGCAGATGTGGGACTGAAAGATGAAGATATTTTAGATAAATATCCGCATGAATTTTCCGGTGGTCAACGGCAACGTATTGCTATTGCTCGTTCTTTAGTGGTTGAACCGAAGATTATGATTTTAGACGAACCGACATCTGCCTTGGATGTGACTGTTCAGGCGGAGATTTTGGCTCTGCTTAAAAAAATTCAGGAAACTACCGGAATTGCTTATTTGTTTATTTCTCATGATATGCGGGCAGTTAAATCTATTGCGCACGATGTCTTGGTGATGAAATCCGGAAAAATAGTTGAACAGGGAAGTGTTGAAGACATATTTACTTATCCGCAATCTCAGTATGCTCAAGAGTTGATTAAGGCGGCTCTATAATTCTTCATAAGCGTCGGTTATTGTTATTTTGCTTATGCTGCTATCTTGCCAATAAGCGGCGATGTTGCGGAGATATTTTAAATCATCTTGTGTTATTGTGGTGCTTATTTGTGCTATGTAGTCAATGTGTTCGCTTAAAGGTAGGTTTTCGGCAAATAATTTTACGATTTCGGTGGGGGCAATCGTTAAAACTTGAGTTGCTTCTTCTGGATGATTTTGAGGGATTTCTCTTTCCAGATAATTAAGTGCTTTTTGGCGAATTGATGGGGTTTTTAATGCGGAAATAAAGATTTTTTCAGACGCGGTTGTTTCTATGTTCGGATAGTCGTGCTTTAGTTTTTTTAAGATTAGCGGATGCGAATTTTGTAGCTCTTGTCCAATTTCAAATAACTTGGTTATTTGTTCTGCTTGACTTAAATTGGTGTAGGTGAGCTGGGATTTAATCTTAAATTCCGGTGGTAATAAAGTGCCTTCTTGTGACAATATAATTTCGGCAACAGCTAAGATTTGCTCATCTTTGGTGAAACTTTTATTGATGATGATGCTGTTATTGCCGGTGTTGTAAAGTGCGGCTACGGGGATTTGTTTTAAGGTTAAACCTCGGGTTTCCGTAAAGATAATTTCTTTGTGTAGAATATACTCTTGTATTTCTTCAAGGTGCGGTGCGGACGTAATGAGATTGTTTAATTTTTCCGCAAAAGAAGATGTTCTGATAGGAAGATTAGGATAAGGGTATGGTTTTACTTTTTTATGAGCGATGTTGAAACGTTTGTTGCTCGGAATGACTTTAGCTTCACTTATTTTTAAACCATATTTGTCTTTTTTATTGGTTATGCGTTGTATTTGCCTATTTATATAAGCCATCCCGTCATGCTCTGATGTTGTTGATGAAGGGAGTTCATTGAGGATACTCATACGAGTGTATATGTCATCAGCTACGGTGAGGGCTTGTTGTACAGCTTTGTTTAAATCTAAATAAGGTGTTTCAAAGATGTCTAGATGATAGGTTTGGACAATGTTCTCGGGTGTTAGAATATCGTTTGTCTGAGGTGTGTCTTGAGTGTTTTGTATGAAAGGTTTGCTGCTTAAGGTCCTTTTGCAATATTCTCCGAAATCTTTATCCCAAGCCAAAGCTGCCGCATTTAAGGCTTTTAAGATGTCATTGTTTTTGCTTAGGGTTTGACTATATGCGCGTTGCATGTATGGTGCTTTGCTCAGCAGTGTGTTGTATACTTCCGGATAGATGTTTTTTATGTCATGACTAACGGCACAGGTGCAAGCCAAAGCGTCACTTTCTGTTAAACATTTTTGCAAGAGTATATTCGTAAGACCCGATATGGTATCATTGGTATTTTGAGGTGCTTGCAATGCATGCTTTGATTCATAAATTATTCTGGTTATAAGCAGATTTGATTTATGAGGTGATGATGATAAATCCGGTAGTGTTATTGTGCCATTTATATAAGTACTTAGTGTTTGTTGGATGTTATTTTGCGGAACAACAATGTATTGGGTTCCGGATTTTAAGCTCTGATGAATAATGTAACGCCCAACTTCCGAATATTCGCAGATGATGTTTAACAGATGGTTCAGGTATTGTTTCTGTTCTTCTGTTCCGTTTATTTGCCCATTGAGGAGTGCTTCATTAATGATTTCATCACTGTAATCTGTGGTTAAAATCTGTTTGTCGTAGTAAGTGGTAAATTCATCTCGCTTTAGAGCAAGAGTGGCTTGGGTTTGATTGATTGTTTGTGCCAAGTCTTCGTTTTCTAAACTTAAGCGTTTAATTTCTTTATTAATACGTTCGCGTTCTTGTTGTAAGTTATCGGTATCATATTTTTCAAGAATTTCTTTTTTTATTTTTTCAATAGGACGAGTTATATCAAAGCGAGGTTCAAACTCTTTATATTCACTGTTTGTTTGAAGGAATTCATCATAAAATTTTTGAATTTGCTGGCTATAATATATTCTTCTTGCTTTATCTTGAAGGTTTTGCTTTTGTGGATTCATTCCCGGAACATAGTTGGTGTTGGGTTCGGGATGATGTGTTTGCGGGGGCGTTGCGACCTCTTTATATTCTTCATTGTGGTTTTCCATAATGAATTTATTCAAAAAAATTTCACCTTCTTTATGGTAGCAACGGGGGAGATAGCTGAGTAGATGAGTTCTAAAAGAACTGACATGGTCTAACCAGGCAATTTCTTGGTCAATTTGAAATTGTTTGTTGGCAATGGCTCCCTCTACGGACTTTAGACGCTGAAGATATTTTTCTAATTTTTGGATGTTTTCTGCTTGAGTGGTGCGCAAATTGGTGATTTTTTGCGGTTCTTCAATTTGTTTTAGATAATGTGTAAGAGCTTGATTTTTATCAAAATGACGTAATGAGATTAAGTGTTGGCGGATGTAGTCCAAATCTTCAAAAGTGATGGTTTCAGATTTGGTGTATTGCTTACTGATAATGTCTTTCTGCTCGTTAGTCATTGGTTAGGGGTATTGTTATATTAATTAGCTTGGAATTTGTATTATTGTAAAATAAATTATTTAAAATTTTGTTATTAAAAAATTGACTTGAAGCGTTTGTCGCATTTATACTTATGTATGTTTTTTGAGGATGGATACGATGTTTGAATTTGTAGAAAAAGGTGCAAGTGTTGCTGATAATGTGATTATCGGACCTTATTCTGTTGTTAAGGCCGGTGCTAAAATTGGAAAAGGTTCTGTTATTGGGGCTTTTTGTTTTATTGATTCAAATGTTTGTATTGGAGAAGATAATTATATTGGTCATTCTGTACACCTTTTAGGACGAGTACAACTGGGGCGACATAATCATATTCAAGACAATACTGTTATCGGGTTACCCAGTAAGCATATCGGATATCATTTTTATCAAGGACGAGTGATTGTGGGGGATGATAATTTTATTGGTAACGGGTGTGCTATTGATTGTGGAAATAATCATCTTTCTGACAAATATCCAGAATTGTTATCTTATTTATCGGGGGATTTAATATCTGATGAAAATCTTGAAGATGCGACTATTATTGGTAATCGCTGCTATATTTTGAATAATGTTACAATTCATCACAATTGTCGTGTCGGTTTGGGGAATTTGAAGGATTGTGCCGGAGATTATGATACTGTTATTTGTACAGGATGCTGTTTGAATGGTTTTGTTCAAGTGCGTAAAGGTTCTGAATTAAGTAGCGGTACTTATATTCGCGAATTTGCTTCTTTGGGGGAAGGGTGCTTTACCGCTATGTCTTCTCATATTGTTAAAGATATATTGCCTTTTAGTGCTATTTTGAAAAATAAAAATATAGGATTGGCTGATAAGCTAATTCAGAAATTCCATTGTTCTGAAATTGAAATTAGAAATTTAAGAGATAATTTTGCTGCTAGAAGAAGCGGACGGTTGAAGATTTATTGATGAATATCAAAAATAGATTTTTGTTTTTTTGCGTAAAATGTATTGCAAAATCTTTTATCTCGTTTTATAAAGCTATTGGTGTGTCGGCGTAGCTCATCAGGATAGAGCAACAGTTTCCTAAACTGTGGGTAGTGGGTTCGAGTCCCGCCGCTGACACCATTTTTATATAATAAAACAGCGCTGTTGAACAGCGCTGTTTTGATTTGTGAGCGAATAAATTATTTCCGTTCTGTTTGGATTAGGTCAAACATCGCTTTGAAGCGATTGTCTTTGTCCATGTCGTCAACGTCAATCGTTAATTTTATTCTCCAGTTTGGGTATTCTGCTATTGTACCTGGAACGTTTTCCATAGCGATTTGCCCGTAAATGTCTTCAATACGTTGTAAGAATATGGCGCTGTTTGAACGTGCTACGTATTTGTTAACGGCATATTCTAATTTTTCTGGAACACTCTTACCATCTAATTTGGCTTCTGCATCTTGTTTGCAGGCTTCTGATGGGAATGTTTGTTGGTCGTTGAAAGCTTTAATCAATAAGGCGCGTTCTTTAGCTCGGATATCCAAGTTATTTTGATATTGTTCTTCATTAACATATAAATGACATGCGTTGAAGGTGTTAATATCTTCGTCAAGCCAATAGCCATAAGCGGTTGCTTGGTCGTGTGTGCTGGCCTGAGCTAATGATAGATATTGATATTTTTCCGGTGCTAAAAATGTTCCATCTTTATCCTTTTGGCGGAAAAATACTTTGTTGGAAATCAATCCATGCTCATACATGTATTCTCTGAAGCCTGCTGGTACTGTACCCAAATCTTCGCCGATAACCATACATTTTGCTCGGTGGCTTTCTATGGATAAAATGGCTACCATTTCTCTCATGTTGTAGTATACGTATGCTCCTTGTACAACCGGATTATTCTCAACAAAGTATACCCAGAACAAACGCATTAAACCCATAGCATGGTCAATACGCAAGGCTTTGGCGTGTTGCATGTTTTCTCTGATTAAAGAGATAAACGGCGCATAGTTGGCTTGGCGTAATTTTTGCGGATGATATGGTGCAAATCCCCAGCTTTGACCTCTTGGGCGCATTGGATCTGCCGGTGCTCCGATACCCATGTTTTCTGCAAATAGTTCTCTGTTTTCCCAAACTTCAACACCACTTGCGGCGGCACCAATAGGAGAGTCAAGATATAAGCCGATTTTCATATTTAATTCTTTACATAAATCTGCCGCTTCGGCTAATTGTTGGTCGGCAAGCCAGTGGCAATATGCGTAAAATTGAATTAAATCACGGTTGATTTGTTCAAAGTCTCTGGTGTGAAAAGAATTGATTTTATCATAATTATTTGGCCAAAAACGCCAGTCATTATGCATACCGTTTTCGTTGTGCTTTTCCAAAATTGCTTCAAATAAGCAGGTATTTGCCAAAGGTTTTCCTTTTGAGGTTACAAATTTTTGGAAAGCAATACCGCGCTGTGTTAAACCTTTCATGGGGTTTAGGTGTTCTTGTTTGAAGTAGGTGTACATTGCTTTGAGCAATTTGATTTTTAATCTGTACACGCCAAGATAATCAACTTTATCTAGACTACGCAGATGCTCAATCTGTTCTTTGATTTCAGGAGTGGAAATTAAAGATTGCACTTCGGCAGAATTTTCATATTCAGGAACAGCTTTTAAGTCAATGTAACCGTAGTTTAAGAAAGCTCTGGTGAGGATGCGGTATGGAGATACGTCATCACGACTTTCTGGGAAAGACGCACCGAGTGGATTTACACCAACAACATCACCTCCGTTTTTGGCAACTAATTTGATGATGTTTTTTAAATCTGTGAAATCACCGATACCCATGTTGTTTTTGGAGCGTAAAGCATAAAGTTGAATGGCTAAGCCATATACACGGAAAGTTTCTTCAGCTATACCTTCTTCCAGATAGCATTTGGGGAGAGCCATAATTATGAATGTTTCAAAAGTCTTGTTGTTTATGCTGGCTCTTAATTTGTAATAACCAGGGGTAAGGGTTGTGAAAAATTGGGCTTTTACCATTACATAATTAATACCATCAATGTTTTTGCTTTCTTCTATTGGAAGTGAGGAGAGGGAGATTTCTCCGTGTGTTTTTTCTCTTTGTTCATTTTCAAGTTCAAATGAAACGGAACTGTTTTTATCGGTTTCAGGAACATACAACTTGATGCTGGTGTCGGTTTCATCCGCAAAGAAAGAATTGACGTAATCAAAACCTTCTTTCCAAACT
This sequence comes from uncultured Alphaproteobacteria bacterium, assembly GCA_944390455.1. GTDB lineage: Bacteria > Pseudomonadota > Alphaproteobacteria > RF32 > CAG-239 > CAG-267. Next base: position 74,126 of record CALXPU010000002.1, read on the forward strand.
CTTTCGTCGAGTTTTTTTATGTTAGAGTCAAGTTCCGACTCCGAATCCGTTTTATAGCCCATGTCTTTTAAAAAACAGCGACGAACATCATCTGTCGTATAATGTGTTTGACCAGTTTTGTCTATATATTCTGATGATATGCCAGAAATTTTGGCTAATTCTTCTAATTTTGACATAATTGCTCCTAAACCCTTCATTTTTATCAACAGTTTTTATTTTTTTCCTAAATTTATATTGAAATCTACTCTATTCGCTCCAATTTAGACTCATTATAATAGATAGGAGATTTTTTATGAAAGGAAATAATGAACTTATTAACTACATTCATACACAAAGGTGGTGTGGTTTCAAGCAAGAAATTGCTGACGGCAGAGTGACGGATGTTGATTTAGACGCTATTCCTTTTGATAACGGAAATAAATTCTTTACATTGGGTACAGCAAAATTTGATGATGGTACAGAAAAGAAGTTCTTTATGCCATTGGCTAAAGGGCATATGGATGGTGTTGAAAGCGTTACAATTAATGGACAAGAATATTTTGATGCGATGAAAACACCAGATTATTGGAAGTCTTTGATGAACTTCTTTAAGGAAAATCATAATGCTGTTACATTTAATAATGGAGCAGTTGTTAAATATCATACCATTGGTGAAAAAGAAATTGTTCAAGATAATTTGGCTTCTTCTTCAAAACCTCTGAATGTGGAGCAAAGCAATACAACAATTCGCGTGGGCGACGATATTGCTTTTAAACAAGATCGTATGATTGAAAGCGATTATGGTGTTAGTGTTGAAGTTGAAATGAATGCTAAGTTGATGGAAACCGGATGTTCCGCTATGCCGAAAACTTATGGCGCATTTATTATGGAAGAACCTAACGGGGAAATTGCTACCTTGGGTATTGTACAAGAATTTGTGCCTAATCGTGGCGATTTGTGGTCTTATGCAAATAATTACTTGGTTAATGCGTTGAATGAAGCTCAAGCTAACGGTCAAGATAAAATTGACGTTAATGATCATAAAGACTTTATTGAAATGATGCGCGATTTGGGACGCAAAACAGCCGAAATGTCTGAATGTTTGGCTCGCTCGAACGGTAATCCTGATTTTGAACCAATTCCAGTGGATGAAGCTTATCTTTATAAATATGAGAAAAGTTTATCCGTTTTGTTGTTCCAAACAGAAAAGACTATTGAACAGAATCTTCAAAATCTGGATGGCGCTACTAAAAAGCAAGCTGAAGATTTGTTGCAAAATTGGGATAATTTAACTCATAATTTTGTACAAGCTCAAGTTAAAAAAATCAATAATGGCGAAGCTCAAAGCAATATCGTTCGCGTTCATGGTGATTTCCATTTGGGACAAGTTTTGGTTACTAAAAATAATGACTTGAAATTTTTGGATTTTGCTGGTGAACCGGGGCTGTCTGTTAAAGAAAGAAAAGTTAAATATCCTGAAACGCGTGACTTTGCTGGTATGTATCGTTCTATTAGCGGTTATTTGGGGCCAGTTGTTTCTGAAACTTTTGCGGCAACGGGTGAAATTGTTAAACGTGCTAATGGCACAGAAAAGAAAGTTACAAATCCAGAGCAGGAGGCTTGGGCTAATCAGGCTGTTGTTCCTATGATTGAGGCTGCAACACAAGCTTTCTTGAACGGACGTAGCGAACGTGAACCAATGTTGGCTTTGGAAATTTTACGTAAAAATTTATATGAAGTAAAATATGAAGTTGGCAATCGTCCTGATATGGCTCATATTCCGGTTAAAGGTTTGGTTGGGCTTCTGAAACAAGGTAATGAAATGGAAAATGTTCATGCCAATGTTGTTGCTCAGAAACAAGTCAATGTTGCCGATTTGGTGCATGCTGTATGGTTGAGCAAAACCGGTCGCGGTATGTAATCCGTAACGATTGTTACTGTGAATTATAGAGCTACGCTTTTGTGTAGCTCTTTTTTGTTTTTTTTAGAGATAGCTTTTATGGATAGGTGATAAAAAAATTAGATTTCTCACTTGATTTTTTATGAGCTTTTTGATACTTTAAGTCAGTTTTGTTATTATTTAAAAATTAATCTAAAAATTATTTTTGTATGGAACGAAGTCTGTTTGATGTGATAACGCGAAGTGTTGTCATTACCAGTTTGGTGCTGTTTATAGTTTCATTCTGGATTGAAAAAATTGCTGCACTTGTTTTGTTATTTGCAGCAGTCGGTGGTATGGCCGAGGTTCTTGTTCTCAGCTTTAAGTACAGCAAGTTGTTTGATGCAAAATTGTTGTATTTCATTTTGCTTTTGCTTTTTGCGGGGCGGTGGTTCTTAGTTCTCGGCTGTTCGCATATTGCCGGTTATTTTTATTTGGCGGTAGTGCTATTTGGTGCCATCCTTATTATGCGCGGGATGTTTTATTTGAACAAATATTGCGGTCCTGATGCAGAAAGTAAGTTGGATGAGCCCTGATATCGTTTCTTTTTTGTTTCCCCTTAGTGTTTGGCTAAGGGGATTTTTTTGTTGATGATATATAAAATTTGTGGTATAATTGGTTTGAAATAAGGATAAAAACGTTTCTTTTGAGGGTGTTATGGCTAACTCAATGAGTGATTTTGAAAGATTTTTGTATGCGAATTATCCGGATGATTATCGGCGCGCAACAGCTGATGATGTGCCAGATGATGTAATTAATGCTATTCTTTCAAAGCATGAAAAACATTATCAAATTTGGCGTAGAATTCCTGAATGGATTAAAGATGAATATCGCGATATTATTCCAACAGAGGTTCTGAATGGAAATGAAACTGTTCGTGATTTTGTTGAAGAAGAACATCAAAAGTTAGCTAATGAAGAAAAAGAAACTCAGCAACTCTTAAATTATAGCGTTAGCTTGCTGGCTTTGGGGTATGCTGCAGAAACTGTTGCGGTTATGGTCGAAAACAGACGTCAAAGAGAGGCTTTGTTAGCAGCAGCTCATGGTGGTCCTTTGTCTGATGAACAAATGAAACTTTGGTTACAGACACGTGAAAGTGATCAAAAAGCTATTCGTAAAGATTGGCAAGAAAATCATACCGAAAAATTCATTGTTCACTTATTTAAGGAAATTGATAGAGAAAAGCGTCGTATGGCTCGAAATGGTGAAAGTGTTGATGCTACTCTTAAAATTAGTCGGATGGAAAATGAAGCTGCACAACTATTGGCGCAGTTTTCTGATATGGATAAGAAAAAGGCTATGGTTGAATATTTACGAGGACAGCCTCAGCAAGTTGCTTTAAAACGTATGAATCCTGAAGTTAGACAGAGATTTGTTGATATGTTGCGCAAAAATGGTATTGCGGTTGAAGATAAAAATTTTGCTCAAGTTAATCGTGAAAATTTGGCGCAAAGTTTAAAACGTAACTTTGATGATTGTCGTAAACGCGAAAATATTCTTTGCACCAAATATCAATATCAGAATAAAACGTTTGATAAAGTTTCAGCAAGACAAGTTTTGGAACAAGCGCAGAACTTAAATGTCAGCGCACTGGTTGCTGCACGTCGCGCGGGTCGTCAAGAGACTTCCGCTTAAACTCGTTTTTTTATAATGCAACGCATGCATTTCCTTTCCATTGCCAAGATGTTACAATATTGTTTTTTAGATAAAAGTCTGTTTTGCAATAATCGGTTATGGTTTCTCCCATGTAATTTCCAATAGGTATTTCATCTCCGCCGTAGGTAAAGGGGGCAAACATTTCATCTTCGGTCATGAAATCGTTGTTGAAATAGTAGTTTGGATCGGGGATGACTTGATAGTTAATACTTACATATGTGATAATTTCATCGCCATTGGCTAGTTTCTTTATTTTTGCAGGCTGGCCCATGCTACTGATGAGCTGTTCTGAGGTTTTTCCTAATTCTTGATTAAGTTGGTTGTTGTATTTTTGCGGTAAGGCACAGGCGCTGATATTTAATATTAATCCCAGCATCATTATTTTGAAAATCTTCGTCATATTTATTCTCCGATAGTTATACTATTGGGGTATGTATGACGTATTATTCTCTTTTCAATGGGGCTGATTTATTTTTTTAATTCGCGGTCGCGGTTGACGTAAAACGACTGCATGATTCCAAAGCTGGCCATTACCGAAATAATTACAGTGCCGCCGTAGCTGATGAGTGGTAGAGGAATTCCTACAACAGGGAGTAAGCCTATTACCATGGCTACATTAATGAACACGTAAAGGAAGTAATTGGTGTTTAGTCCTAAGATTACCATTTTTCCGAAATAGTTGGAAGGATGTATTCTGAATGCAAACCAATAGCCGTAACTAATCAACACTAAGTTTAAGAATAAAATTACAATTCCTCCCATCATGCCAAATTCTTCTGAGAACATGGTGAAAATGAAGTCGGTATGTTTTTCGGGAAGAAAGTTTAGATGGCTTTGAGTACCGGATAAAAATCCTTTTCCCCACATACCTCCGGAACCTAAGGCTATTTTGGCTTGAATAATGTGATAACCGGCGCCTTGTGGGTCACGTTCTGGGTCTAAAAAGGTTAGAATACGATTTTTTTGATAGTCGTGCAAGAAGTGCCAAAGTATAGGAGCTGCGGCAGCTACACCACCGATTGCTAAACCAAATTTCCACCATTGAACGCCGGCAAGGTAAAATAATGCGGTGGCGCAAAATAGAACCATTAAAGATGTTCCTAGGTCTGGTTGAATCATGATGAAAGCAACCGGAACAGCCACAATGATTGCCGGAATAATGATGCCTCTGATGGTGCGAATTTCATCATAAGGCGTATTGCTGAAATAGCGGGCTAATTGTAAAACAATGGCTAGTTTCATTAACTCGGATGGTTGTAGCTTGAAAAATCCTAAGTTTATCCAGCGCTGTGCTCCCATGCCAGTGTGTCCGGCGACATCTACGATTAAAAGGAGTAATAATGTAAATAGATAAAAAGGAGTAGCAATTTTGTAATAAAATTCCGGTGGAAGCATGGCTGCTACTATCATTACACCTAAGCCCATGCCGAAACGGATGCCTTGGTTGAGAGCCCAGGGGGTTATTTTACCTCCGGCAGCGGAATATAGTGTTATGCAGCCGATACATGCCAAGATGGTTAATATGATTATGAATGTGAAATTCAGATTAAAGAACCGCTCTTTTAGGCTTAATTCTTGATTTTGATTTAATAGTATTGCCATGTTTTTGTCCTTATCTGATATCTAGTTTTATTGCTTCTTCTAATATTTTGGATGCAATAGGTGCGGCAACGCCAGCTCCTGAACGTCCATGTTCTACGATTACGGCAACAGCGTATTTGGGGTTATCGTGAGGGGCGTATGCCATAAACCATGCGTGGTTACGATATTTCCAAGGTAAATCTTCATCTTTTTTGATACCCTCGGCACGTTCTTTTAAGCTAATGCGACGGACTTGTGTGGTGCCGGTTTTGCCCCCCATTTTTATGCCGTCAATTTTTAGTTTTGCTCTGGTGGCGGTTCCTCCTTTGCCATTTACAACCTCGTACATTCCTTGTTTGACTAATTCAATATCGTAAGGATTTAGATGTAGAGATTTGGGCTTTTCCGTATATTTTTGTTTGATGAATGTCGGCGTTATTTCATAACCACCGTTGACAACGCGGGCTAACATGGTTGCTAATTGCATAGGGGTTACCAATACATATCCTTGTCCAATTCCGGCAATTACGGTTTCGCCTTGTTGCCAATCTGCTTTGAAACGTTGACGCTTCCACTCTTTATCTGGAATAACACCGCTTTTTTGATTTTCTATCCCTAAGTCATAGGCCTTTCCTAAGCCTAGTCTTCGGCTCATGGCGGCAATTTTTTCAATACCCAACTCTATGGCTGTTTCGTAAAAATAAATGTCGCAGGAATTTTTTAGCGCTTCTACAAGAGTTTGATGTCCGTGCCCATAGTGCTTCCAACAATGGAATAGGTGGTTTCCTAATTTCATTCTTCCTGAGCAGTAATAATCTGTTTGTGAATTTATGATGCCGGTTTCCAATGCGGCGAGGGCAACGACGACTTTAAATGTTGAGCCCGGGGAGTATTGTCCTGAGATTGCTTTATTGGTTAAAGGTGTTTTTTCATCATACAGTAAAGCATCCCAATTTTTTTGCGAAATGCCATCTACGAATAAATTGGGGTCAAATGAAGGAACAGATACCGAGGCTAATATTTCTCCGGTGTGAATATCTAATACGACGGCTGCTCCTGCCTCATCGCCAAAAGCGTCGTAGGCGGCTTTTTGCAGGCGGATGTCTATGGTTAAATCTAGGTCTTTGCCTTTTGTGCCTTCTATTTTTTCTATTTCACGCATGATACGCCCATAAGCGTTGACTTCATATTTTAAGCTGCCTTCTTGGCCGCGCAAACTTTCATCATATGTTTTTTCAAATCCAGATTTGCCTATCTTAAAGCCGGGGACTTGCAGCAAGGGGGCGTCTGATTGTTGTAAATCTTTTTCGGATACGGAGCCAACGTACCCTAAAGGATGAGCTGTGTACTGCTTAAATGGGTAATAGCGAATTAAACCTTGGTCAATTACCAATCCAGGCCAGCGGTGATTGTTTAGCATTAAGGTTGAAACTTCGTCCCAACTCAGATTGTCTTTGATTTTGACGGGAACAAAGCGGCGGTGGCGTTTGATGTCTTTTTGTATTTGTTCTATATCTTCTGGGCTTAGATTTAGAATTGGAGCAATTTCTTCTAAAAGTTTGTTGATGTCGCCACGGACTTGTTCCGCAATTAACATTGCTTGAAAGTTTTGAATATTCGTTGCCAGTTCAACACCATTTCTGTCGTTGATGCTACCGCGCGGTGGTACCAGAAGACGAGTGGAAAAACGGTTGCTATCTGCTAAAAGCGCATATTTTTCTTTCTGATAAATTTGCAGATAGTACAAGCGCCCAACCAATACAAAAAACAGGAAAATGTTGGCACTGAAGATAATTAATGAACGCTTCAATAATATACGGAGCTTGTCGTTAGATTTTTTCATAACGATCCTCCAAATGTATGTAGCGGCGTTCTATCCAAATGTAGCAACTTGCCAGCAGAGGATATAGGGTTATGGTTAGCATTAGTTCTAAAGTTGCGGCGTTTATGGGAACCCACATACGATTGAAAACGCTGGTAATCAGAAACTTAAATGACATGGCTATGACGATGGCTAGGGCAAATAACAGCCATGAGTATGAGAATTTTTTGACATTAAAGTATGCGGATAATCTTGATGCCAGAAAATATAGGCATAAAAAAGTCATGATGTTTATGCCGAGCGGATTGGCGCTCATGACATCTGCAAATATTCCTAACAAAAATGCAGTAATACCATTAAATGCGTCTGAACGCTGTGAACTCCAGAAATATATGCCGGTATAGAAAGGGACTAAACGGATGAAATTCCAAAAGTCTGAAGAACGCGGTATATAAAATAGTAAGTCAATGAGAATGATGCTGAGCGGCGGAGTGAGATATGTCGCAATAGAGGCACAGAAATTTTTTGTTTCTGCCATTATTCTAACTCCTTAGCGGTTTCTTTATCCGGCATAACGTCGTAAGCAATAATTTTTACGATTTCAAGTTCTGATGGGGAGAATAGAGGAGCCGCTGTAATTGTATCAACGCCAGCTCTTTTGATTTTTGCTACCGGAATGTCCGGTGGTAAACCGCCGCCGGCACCTGAGGTAACTAGAATGTCATCTTTATGTAATTCAGCCATTAGTGGAGGGAAGATTAAATTCATTTTGCGGGTGTTGTTGCCGACTAATATACCTCTGTCGCGGCTTTTTTGTGATACTACCGGAATTTTGGAGTTAATATCGGTGATTAAGGTAACGCGAGCATATTTGCCACTGACAATATCTATTCTGCCGATTAAACCGGCGGAATTAACCACAGCATAGCCACTTTTAATAAAATCTGCGGCATTGCCTAAATAAAGTAAAAGCGAGTTACTGAAAGCATTGTCGTTTTCAGCGATGACGCGTGCGGTGTAGCTTATAGTCTGCGGAACGTCAATGTGGTGCAATAGTTTTTTGAAAATTCTATTTTCAGTCTGCAAGGCGCGCATACGGTCTTTTAGTAAATATAGTTCAGAATTTTCTTGGCGGAGACGCTCATTTTCTTCATAAATGTACATAATCTCGGCTATTTTTTTGTAACCATAACTTAGACCTTCTGCAGGAAGGGAAGCTATGTGCATTAATGGAGAACTGATATACATCACACCTTTGGATACGCCGGAAACAATGCTGATGTCTATTTTGTGTACCAAAATCAACAGCAGGGCTATGATAAACAGCCCTGCTAAGAAGAAGCTCTTTAAAACTCGTAATACATAGTTTTCTTTGAGAAAGAGTACTCTTTGACGTTTCATTGGCTATCCTTGGTTAGGGGATTATTCGTATAAAACGCCACGGAATTCTTCAAAGTTATCTAAAGCTTTTCCGGTGCCTCTAACCACACAGGTCAACGGATCTTCCGCAATGGATACCGGCAAACCGGTTGCGTTACGGATTACTGTATCCAAGTTAGCCAGAATGGAACCACCACCGGTCATCATGATACCTTTATCAACAATGTCGGCGGCTAATTCCGGAGCAGTATTTTCTAAAGCCATTTTTACGGCTTCAACAATAGCCATAACCGGTTCAGCCAAGCTTTCTGCAATTTGACGTTCGGTAATAACAATTTCCTTCGGAACGCCGTTTACTAAATCACGGCCTTTGATTTCTAACGTCTTACCGTCGCCTTTTGCCGGAACACATGCGGAGCCGATTTCTTTTTTGATTCTTTCGGCACTTCCTTCGCCAACAAGTAGGTTTAGATTGCGACGAATGTATGAGATAATTGCGCTATCCATTTTGTCACCGCCAACACGAACGGAACGTGAATATACAATACCTCCTAAAGATAATACGGCAACTTCTGTTGTACCACCACCAATATCAACCACCATAGAACCGGTTGGGTCGTTTACAGGTAGTCCGGCACCGATTGCTGCTGCCATTGGTTCATAGATTAACCAAACTTTTTTTGCACCGGCGTTAACGGCTGATTCTTTAATGGCTCTCTCTTCAACTTCTGTTGCACCAGATGGTACGCAGATGATGATGGTTGGACTTAATAAGCGGCGGCGATGATTTACTTCTTCAATGAAATATTTTATCATTGCTTCAGCAGCTTCAAAGTCTGCAATAACGCCGTCACGCAGCGGGCGGATGGCACGGATGTCGCCGGGGGTTCTTCCGAGCATCTGTTTTGCCTTGGCGCCGACAGCCCAAACTTCTTTTTTGCCATTAAAGTCTTTGACAGCTACAACGGAAGGCTCATTTAAAACAATACCTTTTCCTTTAACGTGTACTAATGTGTTGGCTGTACCTAAGTCTATTGCCATGTCGGCAGAAAATAATCCTAATAAATTTTGAAAAAACATACTTTGCCCCCGCTATAATTACATATTGCTTTCTTTTTTAAGGATAATTCGTTTATTTTGCAAGAATTTTATACCTCTTTTGCAATTTATCAACAAGTTCATCAACAAAAAAAGTATCCTTTTCAGCATTGCTTCCAAAGCACTCTTCATAGATGGAATCGGCATTGAAACGATTGTTAAACCAAGTACTCTGACGTTTGGCATATTGACGCGTATGCAGTTTGCCTAATTCAACGGCTTCTTCCAATGTTTGGCGATTTTCTAGGTAATTCTTTAGTTCTTGTACACCTAACGCACGCATTGCCGGTAGAGAATCGGAGAGATTTTTGGGGAGAAGTTTTTTAACTTCATCCAATGCTCCCATCTCCATCATTTTATCAAAGCGGATACGAGCGCGTTTATCCAATTCACTTCTTTGCGGCTTTATGTATATTTTGAAAAATTCTTGCGCCGGATAAAAAGGTTGTGGCGAGATGTTGTGCCAATAGGATAACGGTTTATCTGTATCCAGCCAAATCTCTACGGAGCGGCGTATTCTGGTGCTGTCGTTCGGACTTAGTCTTTGCGCAGTTTCAGGATCGGTTTCTTTGATAATTTGATAGAGATGTTCCAATCCTTTTTCTTGCAGCATGTTTTCAACTTTGTCTCGTATGGCTTGAGGTGTTTCCGGTATTGGGCTTAAGCCATTTATTAAAGCGTCAATATACATTCCCGTGCCACCAATTATAATCGGAGTTTGATTGTTATGGCGTGCTTTATCAATTTCTTGCCTGCAAAGGGTTAGCCAATCCATGACATTACCTCGGTTGGATGCCTCATATATTCCGTAAAGCTTATGCGGAATTTCCGCTTGCTCCTCAGGACTTGGAGTGGCGGCAAGGATGGGAATCTCTTTATATACCTGCATGGAATCGGCATTGATGATGACCCCGTTTACTCGTTTGGCCAATTCTATGCCTAGTCCGGATTTTCCGGAGGCGGTGGGACCGGCGATAATGATAATTGGCGTCGTGTCTATTTTAGTGTGCGGCATGAGGCTTCTTCCACTAGATTTTGGCATAAATCTTCATACGAAACACCGATATATTTTGCTTGTTCGGGAACAAGAGACAGAGATGTCATTCCTGGGTGAGTATTGATTTCCAAGAAGACGACACCATCTTCCGGATTGTAGCGAAAATCACATCTGGATACGGTTTTGCAACCTAGTTTGTTATGCATTGTTTCTGCATAGGTTAAACAGGTTTGAGTAACATCTTTCGGTAAATTTGCAGGTAGAACATGGAAGGTTTCTCCTGAGGTGTATTTGTGTTCGTAATCGTAAAATCCATCTTTCGGTTTTAGCTCGGTAACGACGTGAGCTTTGCCTTGGTAGCACATGACGGTTAGTTCTTGTCCGGGGATGTATTTTTCTACTATCAATTCTGTTTCCGGGTCATTGTAGCGAATTTTGAAAATATCTTCAGGATTGTTGACGATAAATACACCAACAGATGAACCATCTGAAACTGGTTTGACAACAAATGGGCGGGCTACCGTTGCGCCAATGGTTATGAATTCTTTTGCGGTCATTTTACGTCCAAAAGCGGTTTTGATGTTGGCTTTTTCGGCAATGAGCTTGCAGATATATTTATTCATACCGATGCATGAAGCTGTCATGCCGGAATGAGTGTAGGGGATTTGTAATAAGTCGAGGAGTGCCGGAATCGTGCCATCTTCGCCCCAGTTTCCATGAAGTGCGTTAAAAACTACATCTGGTTTGTGTGTGTTTAACGTTTTGATGAGTTTTTGAGTATCTGTTAAATCATGTGTGTGCACTTCATAGCCTTTGTTTTTTAAGGCTGCTGCGATGCTTTTTCCGCTTTGTAGGCTTACTTCTCGTTCTGATGAAAATCCTCCCATCAAAACCATTACTTTTTTAGTCATTATTTAACCCCTTTTATGTTATGTCTTGTTTTCATGTTGATGAATTTAAATGAAAAAATTTAAGAAAGGCTAAAATTTTCGTGAAAAAAGTATTTTTATTTTGGTTTGTTTTTTGTGGTTTTGTCGGTCAGGTTCATGCTAATGGGTTTGAGCAGAAAATGGACGTTAGCATTGGTGTTTTTGATGCAGCAACAATAGTGCTTGATTATAAGGCTACGTCTGCGGAGTATCAGATTAGTGCAGAAGTGAAGACTGCTAACTTTTTTGATACTTTATATCCTTTTGTCGGGCGTTATTCCAGCAAGGGGAGTGTTTTTGAAACTAAGGGAAAAGTTCGGGATATTTTGCCTGAAACTTATCAGACTTATACAAAATCACGTAATCACGTGCGTACGAAAACAATACTCTATAATGATGAAGGTTATGCTTATCAACGCATTTCTACAAAAGATGAAAATAAAAATGTTGTGCCAATTACAGGTGTTCCTAAAACAGCAGATGCAGCGGATTTGCAAACTATTTTTGCCGAACTTATCGGAAATTTTAATCAGACACGGAGTTGCCATTTAGAACGGGAAGTTTATGACGGAAAAAAACACTATAAAGTTATAGCACAAGATCAAGGTACAGAGAATCGGTATTTTAATCTGCTGAAACGTACTGAAAATTCGTACAAATGCTCCTTTTATATAGAAAATCTGAAGGACAATAATGATAATATTTTATGGGATGTCAGTGCGGAAACGCCGATTTATTTTTGGATTGGGATAGATCAGGTGTCAAAATTGCCTTACGTGCTTGAAATAAGGATTGACTCCACGCCTCTGGGAGCGTTAAAAGTAATACCAACGAGTTTAAAAATTAAATAAAAATTGTAAAGGATTAAAAATATGCATAATGCGGAACTTTTGTTGCCGGCCGGTTCTTTGGTTAAATTGAAAACTGCTCTTCTCTACGGAGCTGACGCTGTGTATGCCGGTACACCGGATATGAGCCTTAGAACGCAATCTAAGTTTTCTTTGGAAGAATTGGAAGAAGGGATTAAAATTGTTCATGATATGGGCAAGAAAATTTATTTGACGCTTAATCTCTATATCCATAATGAAGAAGCTGAAAAGTTGCCGCAATTTGTTGAAACTCTTAAAAGACTTCGTCCAGACGGCGTGTTAGTGGCTGACCCGGGAGTGTTTTATTATTTGAAAGAAAATGCTCCGGAACTTAATCGTTTTGTTTCAACGCAAGCTAATATTTGTTCGGCTCAAACGGTTAAGTTTTGGCAATCTATGGGGGCGAAACTTTGTGTGCTCGGGCGTGAAGTTACTTTTGCAGAAATGGAAGAAATTCGTAAACAATGTCCAGATATTGAATTAGAATGCTTTATGCACGGCGCTATGTGTATGTCTTATTCGGGACGTTGTTTGATTTCTAACTTCTTGGCAGACAGGAGTGCCAATAAAGGTAAATGTGCGCACTGTTGCAGATGGCATTACAAATTGCATATTCGGATGAAAGACGGAACTATTCGCGAACTTGTTATCAATGATGAAAATAAAAATAATTTTGAGTATTTGCTAGAAGAAGATTTTCGTCCTGGTGAATATTATGAAGTGGTAGAAGATGAGCACGGCAGTTATATGCTTAACTCTAAAGATATGTGTTTGATGCCGCGTCTAAATGATTTGTTGAGAATCGGTATGGATTCACTTAAAGTTGAGGGACGTAATAAAACTGAATATTATGCCGGTGTTGTTGCCAGAGCTTATCGTCAGGCTATTGATGATTATTATGCGAACCCAGATGGTTGGGCATGTGATAAATATATGCCGGAATTGATGACTTTGCAAAATCGTGGTTATTGCTTAGGTTTTCATGATGGAAAAATTACTAATATCAGCCAGAATTATGAATATACAAGAACTTTGGGTGAGTGGTTATTTGCCGGCTCTATTGTGGAATGGCAGGGCGATGATGCTATTTTTGAGTTAAGAAATTATATTGAAGCCGGTGAAACTATTCAATTTCTGATTCCGCATGGTTTGGAAAACTTTGATTTGGTTTTGCAAAATTTTGAGGATGCCGATACTGGTGAAATCACCTCTAAGGTTTCTGCAGGACAGGGGAAGAAAATTCGTATTCGTCCGGAAATGTGGGGCAGAGATATTCAGGAAATTAAAAAACTTTTGCCGCAATATGTTATTGCGCGTAAGCATCAGCCTCTTAAAGGGGAAAATCAAGAGATGTATCAACACAAACTAGATGAGTTTGATACGCTTTGTCAGCGTTGATTCTGCTTGCTATATGGGGCGGTTTGTGTTATACTGTGAGTAATGGAAAATTAGTGGAGACGTGTTATGAGCGGGATAAATGTAGAAACAGTTGTAATGGCAGGTGCGGCATTGGCTGCCGGTGCCAATGTTGATGCTCAGGCGCAAACTCAAGATAATAAAACAATTTCTTGGGAAGAAGCTCAAGGGATGTCTAAAGGTGAACCAATAAAAGATGCTGATGGGCAGACGTTGGCTTATTTTGTTGAAGGACAAGGGATGGTTTATGCTTTATTCCCGACTAAAGCTCAAGAGGCTGTTGTTAATCAATATATGGACAGCGTTAATCAAAATATTTATAAGCAAAATGAGGAAAGAGTTGCACGTTTTCAGAGTTCCGATGCGTATAAGAAATTAGGTGAAGAAGAGCAAATTCTTGTTACTCATAAATTTCGTCGTGAGTATAATCAACCTTATTATCTGGCAGGTAATGATGAAACTTTAAGGAGTATTGAAGATAAAGAATCTCCGATAAAAGCTTTTATGAAAACTGAAAAATATCAACAATTAGCTCCAGCTGATAAAATTATTGCACAGGGGGAATTTGCTAAGAAAGTTAATCCTAATATTAGTGAATCTGTTAATACTCAGACATTCTTGACCTTAAAGTATGCGATGGAAAAATTTGACCATGCTTCGGCGATGGTGGCTGCCGATTATATGAGAGAACATTTTAAGGATGCTTATGATGAGAAAACTATTGAAAAAAATGTTCGCAACGACTTGTTGGTAGCAAATAAGCAAGCTACTCCCGAAAATGTGGAAGAGAGAATGAAACTTGAAATGTTTGGGCGGAAAAGATGGGTGGATCAAAACGTAACCATGAATGTTATGGACGCTATTGATCGTGATGATAAACTTTCTGCTGCAGATAAAGAAAATTTAAAATTAGAAGAGTTGAGAAATTATTGCCAAAGAATTGATAAAGAGCCTCAGTATGCTAACGAGGAAAGTCGCGAAAGGGCGAAATTGCCGATGTTGCATAAATATCCTGAATTGGCTCAGAAATTGGCAAATGAAAATCGTCAAGCTCAGTCAGAAAAATTGAATGTGGCTAATATGGCAATGTTGAATAAAATGCAATCCTTTAGGGAATAGTGGATTGCGATTATTAGGTTAATAAATGGAGACGTATCATGAGTGGAATTAATACAGAAACAGTTGTTATGGTAGGAGCAGCATTAGCTGGTGCCGGACAGGTTCAGGCTCATGATGGGGTTCGTGCCGATGAGGGAACTATTTCTTGGGAAGATGCTCAGAAAATGGCTTTAATTGCAGACTTGAAAGCACAATGCGCTAATATGAGCGATGGTGTGCAACGTGTTTTGGATACCTATGATTTAGATAAATTAAAGGAAGTTAAAGCTACTTTGAAAGCCGATGGGCAAAAATTTAATTATATGATTGAGGGAAATCAGTACTCTTTAAGCGGTGGATTTGACGGCAAACCTTTAAATATGGAAGTTAAAGGGCTGGATGGTAGTCGTTTCCAATCATCTCAAGGGGAAAATTATAGCAGTGCGGCTGTTTTTGATGAAAATGGTCAGATGACGGCAATGGTGCAAAAAGATGAAAGAACAGGAAATGTTGTTGGACGTTTTCAAGATGGCGCAACTGTTTTGAATGTTGCGCAAAAAGGACAACGTGTTGATGCTAATCTGCATAGTGAAGATATGCAATTTGGTATTTCTAAAGCAGGTAACCGAGTTTCTATGCAAGCAGAAGGTGCAGATTTGGGTAAATTTGCAGGAACGGTTAGAATGGGACGTAACGGGGCTTTTTCGGCACAGGCTACTTATGATGATGGTGCTCATGAAGGGGCCGATGAATTTAAGGTTAAAGTGTCTCAAAATGGTAATATGAAGTTTAGTGCTCAGGTTACTGATGAGTATGGGATTAAGGATGAACTTAAAGCTCAGGTAAAACAACATGGTTATTCGATGACAACGGTTGAAGATGGGGAAAAAGAAGTGGAAACAGGAACGGAAGTTAATGCGGCAATGCTTAAAGCTATGATGCAGAAACGTATGGTGCGGTAATGTTTTTTAGGCTAATTGCTGAAAATACTTTACAAATTTAATTTAATAGTGTATTAGTGAGCCAGATTTTTGAGAATCGTGAAAGTCTGGCTCTTTTTTATGGATATAAAATTGTGTCTGTTTGAGGCAGAGTTTCTTGCTTTTCAAGATTTTTTCGCATTCATGAAGGTGGTGCGAAAGGTGTTTTTATCCGCTCCGGGCTCCGGGGCTCAGTTAATAGAAAGGTTTATACAATGAGACATGGTGATGCACATAGACGCTTTAATATGCCGAAAAGTCAAAGAAGAGCGTTGTTTGCTAATTTAACTAATGCTTTGTTCACTCACGAACAAATTACTGTTACTCTTCCACGTGCAAAAGAATTAAGAACTTTTGCTGATAGCATGATTACTTATGCCAAAAAAGGTGATTTGAATTCTCGTCGTTTGGCTTTGTCTTTCTTGCGCAATAACGAAGTAGTTGCTAAACTCTTTTCTGTTTTGGCTGAGCGTTATAAAGAACGTAATGGCGGTTATACTCGCGTTTTGAAAGCTGGTTACAGATATGGTGACTGCGCTCCGATGGCTATTATTGAACTCGTTGACAGAGATGTTAATGCTAAAGGTTTGAAAGATATTGAACGCGTTAAGGCTGAAAAAGCTGCTGCTGAAGCTGCTCAAAAAGCTGAAGAAGCTGCTGCCGCTTAAGCTTGACAGTATAGTTTTGAAAAAAGAGCGTCTGAGAGGGCGCTCTTTTTTTGTTGATATGTGTTCTATGTGATATTAATTTTGTGGTTGTATGGGCATTTTTTGCGCTGTAGATTCTTTTCTTAAATCATTGATAGCAGTAGATGCATCGTTTTTCATGTTCTTTAAAGTTTGTATACTACCATCTTTTACTTCTGTGGCAGCTTGTCCGATGGTTGTGCTTGAATTTATTTCTCCGGTGAAAGAGGCTCTTATAAAAACATATATAGCAATCGCTATAACAAAATAAATAATGTAACTGAATATTTTTCCCATAGTTTTCTCCTTTTTTGGAATTTGTAACTGCTTGCTATATAATGCGGTAAATTTCTTTTTAAAGGGATAAACAATTTGACTTCTAAAAAGTTTGTCTTATACTATGCGTAGCTTTATTAATTATTGTCTAACTTATTAAATCTTATTTTTTATGGAAACAAAATTCGTACCCTTGTACAGGGAGCCAAGAGCAGTTGTCCTTAACGAAACTTTAGGTAGTTATGGAGAAGTTATGGGTGTTAAAAAGTTTGAAAACGGCTTTTTTGCGCTTCGTTATGAAAATGGTGTTATCTTGTGTGATAGTGCCGGTCAAGTAGTTGATACTGATTTGGATGATGTTTTTGTTTTTAAATTCGGTTACAGACTGTTTAAAAAGATAAACTCATCTTATTGGTATTTGGTTGATGCCAACGGAAATCCAGAACTTTGTTACGTTAAGTGCGAGGCAGAGAGATTCCATCTCAGCGGAAATGTTATTGCTCTGTGCGGCACAGATAAGACATGGCGTGTGTTCCAGCTCAGTAATACCGCACCGAAGATTGAATATATCTTGCTTTCTAATCCGATGGCGCCGTTTGGTGGCGTTGATTTGCAAGTTTTTCAGAACAAAAATTCTGATAACTTTGTGGTTGTTTTTTACCGAAAAGACGGTTCTATTCTTTTGCACCACAGACAGGCTCTGTCTACACAAGTGTTGAAAGTCGTGAACGGATACCGGTATTGTCGTTATCTTGCTAATGGATGCTTCGTTTGTGCCCAAGCGGCGTTTGAAGAATTTCCTCATGAGGACGGTAGTATTGAAATAGCCGTTAAGAATAATGGTTCGTTCAATTTGTTTGATGAAAATTTGAATGTTCTTAACGAGGATATTGAAAAACTGCTTCTGCAAAAGGACGGTTCGTATTTGGTCAACGATGCCGGTCTTTGGAAAGCTTATTCCGCTGATTGTACGCTGCTTTTGAGCTAAAGTAAGGGGAATTTTAATCTTTGATTAGGGCTGTAGTGAAAAACTACAAGCCCTTTTTTTGTATATAAAAGCGGACGAAAATTTATAAATTAAGTTTGACATCAGAAGGCTTTATTCTATACTGGCGCTGCGTTTATTAAGCTTATGAATATAATTAATTTAAATTTATAATTATGGATACAAAATTTGTTAAAAATTTCGTCAGTCCTCGCGAGGTCATATGTTGTGCGCGATTGTGCAATTATGGTTTTTGCTGGGGAGCGCGAAAGTTTGAAAACGGTTCGTTCGCCTTGCGTTTTGCTGAAGGTGTCGATTTGTATGATGCTTTGGGGCAAAAATTGGAAACACAAATTGAAGACGTTTTTGTTTTCAAAAATGGTTATAGATTGCAAAAGCAAACAACATCTTCCGGATGGTGTTTGTTACGTTCTGACGGCGAAATTATCCTTAGAGGTGAAAAAGTTGAAGTTTGCGATGACTCGTTGTTTGCTTTGAAAATTTCTGAACAAGAGTGGGGAATTTATCAGTTTTCTAATGTGGATGGAGCTATGCAGCTTTTGACTAAATGCAATGCAGAATGTGTGAAGCTGTTTAGGAAAAAAAGTAATGTTGATTTTGTGACTGCTCTGATGGAACAGGGAAGTGTTGTTTTGCAGCTTCGGCATGGCATTTCCGGTGTCGTTTTGTTAGAGTTGTCTAAATTTGATTTCTTCTTTCCTTTGTTTGATGAACGTTTTGCGGTTTCTAAAAAGCAACTGCATGTTAACCAGCATGCAGCGGGGTGTTTGTTCATTGAAGCTATAGGCGGCTCTGGTTTTGATTTGTATGATGATAAGTTAAAACTTAGTGTCGCTGAGGTGATGGGTATTACTATTTTAGAAAATGGTATGTATTTGATGAATGAGCAAAATGAATGGAAGTTTTTTTCTGCTAATGGCAAGCTGCTGCGTGACGGAATTTATCATCTTAGCATTTATGACGCGCCAGATCTTAAACAGTGCATCTTGTTTGCACGGACAG
This sequence comes from uncultured Alphaproteobacteria bacterium, assembly GCA_944390455.1. Taxonomy (GTDB): domain Bacteria; phylum Pseudomonadota; class Alphaproteobacteria; order RF32; family CAG-239; genus CAG-267. Next base: position 92,840 of record CALXPU010000002.1, read on the forward strand.
AAGATGACGAACGTGTGGTCTTTCGTTTGAAAGATAACGGTTGGGTGCATGTGACGTATGGTAATGAACTACGCTTTTGGACACCTGATGGACGAAGCGTTGAAGCTGAAGATGGTTGTAATGAACCTATTTTATTCTAAATTAACGGCGGTCTTTTCTGACTGCCGTTTTTGGTTCTTAAGATACTTTTATTTTTTTGCGATTTAATATTTCTGTATAGGCTGATAGCGCCGGTATGATAATATAATCAATTAATTCTATTTGTTGTTGGGTGAGTTTTTCTGTAAAAAGTTCCCGCTTTTCATCTATCATTTTGGCGGTAATAGGTTGTTTGCCGCGGTCTAGGGTTATTTTTGTTTTTTTATTTTGCGCTTCAGCATAAAAAGCATAGCTTTCTACCGGATGATCATATTCATAAGTTTCTTTGAAAGTATAATCACTGGCAGTTTCATACTCTTCTTCATTTTCAAAGAACGGAATAATGTTATAAATGTTTTCATCGTACTGTAAAAGTCCTCCGATACTTTGTTCTTTGAAATGTTTAAAAGAGTTTATAATTAAGTAGTTTAATTCATTGTATTCAATGATTGCTACAAAATTATGGATTAGGCTATTTTCACTATATGCCGTTTCGTTTGGTGCAAGGATGCGCAATTTGTTTTCTTCTTGAGAAACAATGTTGTCATATAACGGGTGTCCGGGGTGGATGAAATTTACTTCGATTTGGCCTCTCTTAGCATCAATGAACTTTTGCGGTTTGATGTAAAGTTCATCCTTGCTATTGATGGATTTTAACCAACTTGAAATTTTATTCATTATTCTCTCCTTGCTTTTTTATCAGTATAGCATAAAAAGCCTTGCGCTGTAAATATATTTTTATTCTAGATGATGGATACTTAGCAAATTCCTAATTTTGTGCCCGAATTGATAAAAAATTATCTATTTTTTCGGTGAGCATCTGCGTGTATGACGGAATGTCGTTTATTCCTGCCGTTAAATCGGTTATTTTTTTATATCCGAATGAGGCTCCGTCTGATATGCGAATCAGGACCAAGTTTAGTGTGGTTGATAAATTGAAAGCGGAGATAAATTCCGGATGGCGGTTGATGTCAATGAGGTAGACGTGTATTTGGCCTTGGTAGTTGTTTCTTAAAATGTTGATGATTAAGTTTATGGCTGGGGTATTCTCAGGATTGGAATTGGCTGAGTCATAAAAAATGATGGCTTCTGGTAGTTTTTTTCCTTCGGGGTTGGTATATAGATTTTCTAGTGTCGGTTCGGCGTGTATTCCGGTAAAAGGAATGATACAAAGAGCGCATATTCCGATAAAACAGGTAATGATTTTTGAAAACATTTCTCCTCCTCAAACTTTTTATCGGATATATGCTTTACTTATGCTTTTTAAAGTGGAGCACAAGCAAATCTTAACCACTCCAATTCTTGACGTGTCAGATACTTTTTCAGGCTTAAAAAGACTTGACGGTGGTAGCGATTGAGCCAATTAATTTCGTCTGAAGTCAATAGATTTTTATTGATTAAATTCTTATCTATCGGTGCTAAAGTTAAAACTTCAAAGTGTAAGAATTTAGGATTTTTACTCGGTTTTACCATATAGAGATTTTCTATGCGAATACCAAATGCGTTTTCTTTGTAATATCCCGGCTCAATGGATGTTATCATACCGGCTTTATATTCGGCACTTCTTTTAGCGTGGATAGAAATACGGGCGGGACCTTCGTGCACATTTGAGAAAAATCCGACTCCGTGACCAGTACCGTGTTCATAGTCCAAGCCTTTTTGATAAAGAGGTTGACGGGCAATTAAATCTAATTCATCGCCGGAGGTTTTGTGTGGGAAAACGGCACTGGCTAGTGCTATGTGAGATTTTAATACCAGCGTATTTTTTTCTATCATATCCGCAGATGGCTCTCCGATGGCAATAGTACGGGTTACATCTGTCGTGCCGTCGTAGTATTGTCCGCCGCTATCTATCAATAAAACTGAATTCTTTTTTAATGTTGCATTACTTTGTTCGGTTGCATGATAGTGCACAATAGCAGCGTTAGAACCGCTACCAGCTATTGTGGCAAAGCTTTCTGAATGGAAATTTAATTCTTTTTTGCGGAAAGATAAAAGTTTTTCCGCAACATCAATTTCGGTTTTGCCTTTATAGTTTTTGGATAGCCAGTACATAAATTTACTTAAGGCAACACCATCTCTTAAGTGGGCATTACGAATGCCTTTTAATTCAACGGCGTTTTTAACAGCTTTAAGTGAGGTTATTTCGTCTGAAATGTTTTTAAGTTTGTTGTTAAATGTTTTGATAATGGCCGGTGCGGTGTTAAAGTCTGCGCCGAGCTTGTCATATTGAGCCAGATGTTCTTGCAATGTATCAAAGCTCAAAGCTTGTTCATAATCGCAATGTTCGGCAAAGACTTTATATGTTCCGTTTTTTTCTACCAAAACGTATGTTCTAAATATAGGTGTGTAAGGAAGCGCATTGGAACGTAAATTCAATAACCAAGAACTGTTGGAAGCATCGGTTACCAAATAAGCATCTAATCCCAATTTTTTGATATAGGCGGCAAATGATGCGATTTTATCTTTAGATACATGACCAGTGAATTTTTTCAGATGAGTGAACACTTTTATTTTTTGCGTGCTCAGCAATTTCGGGGGATTTTCTACCGGTATGAATTGTGCCAGAGGTAGGAGCTTTTGTAAATTATCCAAAGCGCTTTGGCTGATAACCCAAGGGTTATAACTCAAGCGGGCGGCTGTTTTCGCATAGTTGTTTTTTAACCATTCAAAAAAGCTGATTTCTGATAATTTGACAATCTCAACTTGTCTTAAATTGACTTCTTTTTTAGCTTGGAGTTCGTAGCGCCCATCTACAAATAAATAGGCCTTTGAGGGAGTTATGAATAATAAAGCGTACGAGCCACTAAATTTCGTTAATTCTAAAATGCGATTTTCTTCCGGCAGAATGTCTTCATTAATAAACATGTTGCCGAGTGTGAAAATACGGCCGCTTAGTTTGGCTGCTTTTAATTCTTTTTGTACGCTTTTTATATCCATGGCTACTCCTTTCTTAAGGGAAATATCGGACGGGATTATTTTTGCAATAATGCGGCACGCCAATTTTCCATTTGATATGTTTTTATGACCTTAAAGCCAACTTGCTTATGATGTTCTATAATATCGTTTTCTTGATTGTCAATAAATCCCGAAATTAAGTAACAGCCTCCTTGATTTAAATTTTGATATGCGGATAATGTCATTTCTTTTAGGGGATTGGCTAAAATGTTGGCAAATATAATGTCGTAGGGTGCGGTTTTGTTGATTTCCGGATTGTTGTAGCCGTCGCTTAAAATTGCTTTCATGCAATCTTCAACATTGTTGGTTATCGCATTGTTGTTCGTCACGTCTACGGCTTCGTCATCAATATCAGCTGCTAAAATTTTAACATCTTTATTCCAGATCTTGGCGGCGGCAATAGAGAGAATCCCCGAGCCTGTTCCCATATCTAAGATGCGATTTGGTTTAGCTATTGTCTGATGAAGTTCAGAAATGGCTGTTAAGCACATTTTGGTGGTTTGATGTTCTGAGCCAAATGCGGTGGCGGCATAAACTTGAACCGGAATTTTCTCCGTTTTAGGACAGGAGGCTTCATGTATGCCGTATATCATAAAATCTCCTATTTCAAACGGAGCGAATTTAATGACGTTTTCTTTGAGCCAGTTTTTGCTTTCTAAAACTTCTTCTGTGTACGGTGGAAGATTTAGTTCTTGCGCTTGTATATCTGCTTTTAGTGTTTCTGCGCTAAATTCCAGCGGCGCATAGCAAACGTATTCTTCTTTGCCATCATCGGTATAATTAACGGCAACAACATCAAAGGTTTCTTCTAAGTATTCGTTTTCTCTTTCTGGTAATGTTTCTACCGGTTCAAAACGGAATAATTTACAACTTTTTCCAAGGTTATGCATAGGTTTACCTCAAATCTATTTTTTTTGTTTACAACTTTTTTTTCAAGATGCATAAATATTAGTGAGGAAAACGTTAAAAAGAGATTATATTATGAAAAAAATATTTATCGGTTTGGCTGTTTTGGCTGTGGCTTCCTGTTCTTATTATATGAAGGGAGATTATACTCTCGGGAAGCGAAATACTTTTAATGACTTCTTTTATACCTATAATATTCGTTATTATGATACCGGTGAGTTTTCTTCTGTTGCTAAAGAAACAGAAACAATCAGTGATTATGAAGCCGGTGTTGTTCGGTATGCTGTTCCGGGAGGAATTGTCGTTTCTTCTAAGGTTTTAGAAAAAGAAGTTTACTCTGATGAAATTGTAAGACCTACGAAAAAAGGTGGTTTGGTTTCTTATACCGTGCCGGTAGAGTTTTCTGATGAAAAAGTTTATAAAATTATCGGTGAAGTCGAAATTAATGAGCATTTCTATCGCTTAGTTGAACCGAATCGTTATGGAGATGTTGTACTTTTGGATGACAGAGGAAATGTTTTTCCGCGTGTCGGCAGAATCTATAATGATCGTTTAGCTTTGTTGGAAACAGCATTCCAGTTGGAACCTGAGGATTTGAAGTTCAATAATGAGCGTACCAGAGAGGTTGATGATGATGAACATCTTATCTCTAGCTTCGAGGTTCGTTACGCAGGTATAGAAGACTACAAAATGGTCTTTAAATACAAAACCGTTCACAACGATAGAGGGGAACCAATTGAAGAAAATAAAACTTTGAAGTTCCCAATGTATGATAAAAATGTGACATTAGGTACTATTCAGTTGGAAATCTTGAATGTTGATGACACTGGTATTGAATATAAAATTTTAGCTTTGTAATTAAAGCGAAAGTTAGAGTGATTTAAGAGCGACTGTAAAAGGTTGCTCTTTTTTTATTAAACTAAAATTGAGGTTTAAATTGATGTTGGCATGCATATATCTTCTACAAATTTGTAATGGAGGATAAAATGCGTTTTGTCAGGCCGGAGAGTTTATATAACGGGGCGATTATTCTGGATGTTAGAAGTGAGGAAGAATATGCTCATGAGTGGTTGGCTCTTCCTCATGTCGTTATTAGAGCTGACAGGGTTAATCCAGATAAATTTATGGCGAAATATAATCCTAAGGGGGATAAGGTAGTCAATATTTTGTGTACCTCCGGTTGTTTGGCTTCTGAGGTGGCAGAAAAATTTGAAGAAGCGGGATATCCTAATGTGGCGGTAATTGTCGGGGGAATTATTGAAGCGGAATATGAAGGCTTAAAAGTGCTTAAAAATTGAGAAAAATCTTGTTTTATACAAAGCATTTGCTAATATCTCTTATAGTTTTATAGGAGATTTTTTATGCCTGATTTTATATTGGAAGATGAGTTTAATGGTGTGGTTGCCGGTGTGGATGAGGCAGGGCGGGGACCTTGGGTCGGACCAGTGGTTGCCGGTTGCGCGGTCTTTGTTGATAGAAATGTTCATCCGTTTTTGCTCCAAAATCTTAATGATTCTAAAAAATTATCAAAGAAAAAAAGAGAGCAACTTTATGAAGTTTTGCAAGATGAGGCGCTTAAAGGGCATATTAAAATCGGTATCGGACAAGCTTCGGCTCAAGAAATTGATGATATTAACATCTTAAATGCGTCGTTTTTAGCAATGAAACGCGCGATTGAAGCGGCACGGATAAAGCCGGATATGGTGCTTGTTGATGGAAATCGTGAGCCTAAAAATTTTGGATATTCAACAAAAGCGATTATTAAAGGCGACGCTAAATCTTATTCTATTTCGGCGGCGTCTATTTTGGCGAAAGTTTATCGTGACAGATTGATGGAAAAAATGGCTTTGCAATATCCAGGATATGGGTTTGAGAAAAATGCCGGATATGGTACAAAGGCACATATTGAAGGGCTGAAAAATTTGGGTGTGACACCAGAACATCGTAAGTCTTATGCGCCAATTAAGGAATTTTTGAAATAATAACTAGGTGAGGTTGAAATGACTGTTGTTGCGATGTGGTGTCGCCATAAAGATGATGATATTATTGGGGTGGGGAAGCATATACCATGGAATGTACCAAGTGATGCCAAACATTTTTTAGATGTTGTCGAGGGGCAGACAATCGTTTGCGGAAGATTGACTTATGAGAGTTTTCCGAATCGGACCATAGATGGATGTAGAATTTTTGTGTTAACTTCTGATGAAACTTATGAAGTTAGTGATGATGCGCATCATTGTGTTATTTCTTCTCAGAAAACATTGGCTGATTTGGAAGAAGATATTTATGTTGCCGGAGGCGCTGCTGTTTATCATTTGTTTATGACCGGTAAAGAAAAATTAAAACCTCAAATTGTGGTAGATTGTGTGTATATGGGAGAACTTCAGAAGTATGACGGTGAGCCTGTTTCTGTTACAGATAGTGTCGCAGTTTTGCAGAAAAATTATCGCCGTGTTTCTCCTTTTTATATCCAAGATAATGTAGAGAGCTCTATTTGGATTAGAAAAGGCGAATTTGTAGAGCAAAGTGTATTGAAACGCATCGTTAGTATCTTGGAGCAAAATGCGGAAATTCGTTGGTAATATACATTTGTTTTTATGCACAACTGAGGTGAAATAAGTAATTGTTCTTGCGTAGCGATTTTCTTTTTTCTAATCTCTCCCTATCTTTGTTAACGGACTGAGGACTTATTGAAATGAAAAAAATATTTATGTCTCCGCTATTTATGCCGATTGTTTTTATGATTGTCTGGCTTTCTTTTATGGTTGGTGTGTATTATTTGTATCCAAATGATATTTTAAATATTACCGAAGAGGGTGGCGTTGTTGAGGATATTACGCATTTTGGTTATGTGGTTTTGATTGCAGTGCTATTGATGTGTAGTGACACGTTTGCTGATAGAGTCAAAACTTGGGCTACCTTGTTTTTCTTGGCTATGTGTGCTTTTTTGCGTGAACAAGGGATTCAACATCATTTGTCACAAACAGATACGACACCATTTAAATCCAGATTTTTCTTAAATCCGAATAATCCGATTAGTGAAAAAATTATTTTCGGGACTGTTTTACTGATTGTGGCAGGTGCTGTTATTTATTTAGCGATTAAATATTCTAAGCATTTGGTGCGTTCTTTCTTTCAATTTAATCCGGTAACTTGGTCTATTGCTGTTTTGTGTACAGTTGGCGTTTGTGCCAAGTTGGTTGATAGATTTCCTTCTAATTGGAAAAAAGCTCATAATGGGGTGCCTCTTCCTGAGCAAACGTATGCAATTTGTCAGTTGATGGAAGAATCGAGTGAGATGTTCTTACCTTATATTGCAGTTGGGGCGTTGTATCAATTTAAGCTGCAAAAGCAAGGTTGGAACGCTTAATTCTAACTTATGTATGGTGTTGAGGGTTGAGACGAATGGTTTCAATCCTCTTTTTTTTTGACTGAAATGCAAATTTTGACAAAAAAAGTCTTGCACGAGGGCGGAAAATGTGGTATGGTAAATAAGTTTTTAATAAAATTATGTTTAATTAAATTTTTTTATAATTATGAGACAAATGAATTTATCGGCAGCACATGTTGCGCCGGCTTTCAGTGGTGTGGTATTGCGTGGTTCTAACTTGTTTGCTGGCAAAGACAGCAAAACACCGATTATGACCGGTGTTGAAAAAGTTTCAGTTGGAACCAAGTCTAATAAGATTTCAATGCTTGATGGTCAGGTGTTTGAGTATACGCCCGATTGGCAGACATTAGTTGTCTTTAATGGGCAACGAGCTACACAGATTGGTAATTACCGTATCGTGTCTACAGAAGAGATTGAAGTTATTTCAGACTATGACCTTGTAAAGGGGCGTGGGCTGAAGATAATTAATGAACACGGCATGGTTCTGCATGAAAACGTGCGGGCATTTATGCCAATTAATGATCGCTTCTATCTCATCCGTGAGGCTGATGGGGGATGGATGTATTACCGTTCCAGTGGCTCACGAGGAAGAGGTGGTTCTTTAATGAAATCCAACCTTGTCGTTGGCAGAAAAAAATTACTATTTGATGAAAGAGGGAAGATGCACATTAATCAGTGGTCGCCCTTATATTACGATAATCTTTATTTTGACTAATCGTAATAAACTTCATTGCTATTTTAGGGGCTGCTTCGGCGGCTCCTTTTTTTGTGGCTTATGGTAATTTCAAAATTTTTTGCTTATACTTTTTTGTGTCGGACTTTGTTGCAAAGTGTTCTAATCGTTTAATCTGATTTAGTATAAACGTTCCTTTTTCAAGGGGTGTTTTGCTTTTTATGGATGGTTGTATGGCTTTTTCTTATTTTGAATTTGTGTATTAAAAAAGCCTGCATTAACGCAGGCCTTTTTGTTTTGAGTTTAGTTTATAGCTCCGGTACGGACGCTTTGGTGCGCTTTTCTTCCGGAACGGGGGCGTCTTTGTTTTTATCTACCACTTTACCGGCTAAGACGTCTTTAATTTCATCTCCGGTTAGGGTTTCATATTCCATTAACGCTTGGGCTAAAGTTTCCCAATCTTGTTTGTGTTTTTGCAAAATCTTTTTAGCTTCTTCATAACCATCGGTTACAAGTCTTTTGATTTCTGCATCAACCAAACGAGCGGTATCTTCACTCATATTCTGATTTTGAGTTACCGAACGACCTAAGAAAACTTCGTTAGAGTTTTCAGAATAACGAATCGGTCCCAATAAATCGCTCATGCCCCATTCGGTTACCATTGCTCGTGCCAAATTGGTTGCGGCATTGATATCTGATGACGCTCCAGAAGTTACCGCATCATAGCCGAATTTTAACTCTTCCGCAACACGACCGCCCATCAATATGGCTAAACGAGACAGCATTTGCGCACGGGTGTAAGAATATTTATCCTTTTCCGGCAACTGCTGTACCATACCCAAAGCGCGTCCTCTTGGGATAATCGTGGCTTTGTGTATCGGGTCGGTATCTTTGACGTTTAATGAACAAATAGCGTGTCCGGCTTCGTGGTAAGCGGTTAATTGTTTTTCCTTCTCATCCATAGCCATAGATTTACGCTCGTTACCCATTAATACTTTATCTTTTGCGGCGTCAAAATCTGCTGAACTTACTTTCAACTTGTTTTTGCGGGCAGCTAAAAGTGCTGCTTCATTAACTAAGTTGGCTAAGTCCGCACCCGAAAAACCAGGTGTGCCTCTGGCTACAACGCTTAAGTTTACGTCTTTTGCCAAAGGTACTTTACGGGTGTGAACTTTCAAGATTTCTTCACGACCTTTGACATCCGGATTGTTTACCGTAACTTGACGGTCGAAGCGTCCTGGTCTGAGCAGAGCAGGGTCTAACACGTCCGGACGGTTAGTTGCAGCGATAATGATTACATTTTCGTTGGCTTCAAACCCATCCATTTCTACCAATAATTGGTTTAAGGTTTGTTCACGCTCATCGTTGCCGCCGCCTAAGCCTGCACCACGATGACGACCTACCGCATCAATTTCATCAATGAACAGCAAACATGGCGCATTCTTTTTGGCTTGGGCAAACATATCTCTTACACGAGATGCACCCACACCAACGAACATTTCCACAAAGTCTGAACCGGAAATAGAGAAGAACGGAACGTTTGCTTCTCCGGCTACAGCTTTGGCTAATAGGGTTTTACCTGTTCCCGGAGGGCCGACAAGTAAAACACCTCTCGGAATTTTACCGCCTAAACGTTGGAACTTTTGCGGGTCTTTCAAAAAGTCAATAATCTCTTCTAACTCTTGCTTGCTTTCATCTGCACCGGCAACGTCTGCAAAAGTTACTTTTTTGGTATTTTCTATCAATCTGGCTCTGGATTTGCCGAAGCTCATAGCTTTATTATTGCCGGAATTTGCTTGGCGCATGAAGAATATCCATACACCGATTAATAACAACATCGGGAACCACGATATAACTATTCCCCAGAAAGTGCTCTCTGAGGTATCTATCGGGCGTGCTTCTATTTTTACGCCGAGCTTGCGCAAAGTTTCAACCATGCTTGGATCAAACGGAGCGTAAGTTCTGAATTTACTGCCGTTGTTGTAGTTGCCATAGATGTCGTTGCCTACTATGGTTACTGACTCTATTTGGCTGTTTTCGGCTTTATCCATAAATTCCGAAAAGGCGATTGGAGTGGCGGCGTTTTGACGTGCTGTTGGGGTAAAATTGTTCATTACCACACTGAGCAATATAAACGCAACCAACCAAAATATCATGCTTTTCATCGGTTTCATCTATTTTCATTTCCCTTTATATCTTTCCCTTTTCAGGGCGTGTATACTTAATTTTTCTCAGATATATTATATAGAGCGAACTCGCCTAAAACTCAATAGCTATTTTTATTTTAAGGAAAATTTGGGGGTAGATTTGATGGTATTTTTTTGCTCTTTGTATATAAAAAAGCCCGCAATTTTAATAAGGCGGGCGGATGTTCAGAAACCGTAAGCAATTGACGGCTCGACTTATTTGATGACTCTTATTCGTCGACATCCGTCCGAACGTGACTTTATCTTTTACCTCTTTAGGTCTATTGCTTGAGGGATTCTGATGCCCTGAATTTGATCTTTTTTCAAATTCGTGGGTAACTATATATTAGCTTATATGTTTTTGCAATATTTTTTTTATTTTTTAAGCGCGGAAGTGTAAAATACCTCTCATAATAATTGGAAAGGAGACGGGGGAGAAAATTGATATTGCCAATTTAAGCATGGCGAAGTTTGAATACACCATCTTCGTATCCTTGGATGGTTTTATCGGTTTTGGCCATTTCCAATCTTTTTTCTGCAAGAGCTACATATTCTTTTTCTCGCTCAATGCCTACATATTGACGGCCTAATTTTGCTGCTGTTACCGATGTTGTTCCGGAACCTAAAAATGGATCAAATACCACATCGCCTTCATTGCTCGAGGCCAAAATTAATTTGGCAATCAATTTTTCCGGCTTTTGAGTTGGGTGAGGCGTGTTTTCTGCCATCGACCAAAATGGGATGGAAATGTCCGTCCATAAATTTGATGGGGCAGTTAAACGATATTTTTTGCCTTCTTCTTCGTCGTCTTCCTGCCAATCTTTCGGAATCCCGTTATCATCTTTATATGGCGCTAGTACCGGACGTTTTAGTTTTACAGCATCCAAATTAAAGGTGTATTCGCTGGATTTTGTGAAAAACCAGATATCTTCAATGCAGTTTTTCCAGTTATTGCCCGAGCTGCGGCCTTTTTCACGCTCCCAAGTAATTCTGTTTTTTAGTAGAAAATATTTGCCGGCAATTTCCGGTATGGCAATTGATGTATTCCAGTCTGAGCAGATGTATAGACTGCCATTGGGTTTTAACGATATAAAAACCTCTGCAAGCCATTTATCCATCCAGCGTTTATAGTCATTCCAATCCATTGACTTAAATTCTTTGGTGCCAAATTTTTTGGTTAGATTATAGGGGGGATCAACCACGACTAAATCTGCGAAATTGGCGGGAAGAAATTTAAGTGCCTCAAAGGTGTCTTGCCAAATGGTGCGGTTTAAAATTTCACTGACTTTTGCTTTTTTAGTCAGTGTTATTGCTCTTGATGAATATTCATCGGCTTCTTGGTCACTTAAGACAATGGTTTTGTTACGGGGAGCCGGCGTGTTGGTCATTGATTTTCGCCAAACCTATTGTTTACGAGTTCGGTTATGTTGGTAATTGCTTGTGCTGCGTCTTGACCACTGGCCGATACTTTTATGGTGGTGCCTTTTGATGCAGCTAACATCATTAAGCCCATGATGGAATTACCTTCAACTGTTTGACCTAATCTTTCTACTTCTACTTCCGCATTTAAACCGTCTATGGCTTTTACAAAACTTGCGGCTGCTCTGGCGTGTAAGCCTCTTTCGTTTATGATATTTAATTCTACGCAGATTTTATCGCTCATTTTATTTTCCCAGTAATTCTGATGCAATGGTTATATATTTAATTCCAGCTTCTTTAGCGCCGCTTACAGCGTCTTTTAAGTTCTTTTCTTTGCGCAAAGTGTTTAATTTAACAAGCATTGGTAAATTGATACCGGCGATGACTTCCACTTTGGCTCTGTCCATGATAGATATGGCTAAATTTGACGGGGTGCCGCCAAACATGTCAGTCAATACTATAACTCCATCTCCGCTATCTACATTTTGAACTTTGCTCAAAATATCTTCACGGCGCTCATTCATGTCATCATTTGGACCGATGCATGCGGTTTCAATTTGTTCTTGAGGACCAACAATGTGTTGCATTGCGGATTTGAATTCATCGGCTAGGCGACCGTGAGTGACCAACACTATTCCTATCATCTATTTTGCTCCACTTTTCCAGATTTTAACTGCGCCAAAGGCTTCAATAATTTCTTGTTTGCTCTTAATGCGCTCTAATTCATCGGCACGAGTTTGGCGGCCTTTGAAAGAAAATTCTTCTACGGTGTCTACCGGTACGGCATAGGTGCGTTCTACGGTTTCGCCGTTAATCTCAACAATCATCACAAATTCCGACTCGGCTAATACAGAACCGGTTTCACTGTTTATACCCTCCAGTTTTACGGCAATTTTGCCGTCTCTTTTTAATAAGGCTGTTTTTTTGCCGTCATATTCCAGCATTGGGTTTACAGGATCATCTTTGCGGGCATCAATGAATATTGCCAATTCTCCGAATTTGTTTTCAATGATTTCAAAAAAATCTTGTTTCTCAATTAATGTGTAGTACTGATTTTCCATGTTTCGGCTCTTGTTTTGTTAATGTTACCAACGCTGTCTAGAATATCACAAACTTTTATAAGTGTCAATTAAGTTTATCCTGACTTAGTCGTTTTCTTTGCCGTCAGTGTGGCTTATGCCAGAATTTTGTAGGCTAGACATTTCTTTTATTCTGTCAGACAGTTTTTTCGTTGGTGCGCGGCGTCCAGATTTTTTGAGGATTAATTTAGCTAATTCGTTTTCATCACGTTCTTCGGCAAAATCAGACATGTTTTCCGCCGGCAAATTTTGTAATTCTTCTTCGGAGAATTGCTTTTTGATGTTCTTAATGCCTTGAATGCTTTTATCCAGATTTTCATCGGGGATGTCGCCTTGCAAATTTAACGGCTTGACGACTTTTTGTTTTAGAACTTGGCGGCGTATTTCTGCCGGTGTGTATTCGGAAGAATTTAACAAGCGAGCATCTTCTCTTGTGGGGGAACTTGATTGTCCTGCTGCTTTGGCTGCCATGTTGGCGCTCATTACGGCGCTTAATCTACCAGCCATTTGCTGTTCTTGAGTTATCTTAATGGTTTCTTTTTCTTGACGGGACCGGGCTTGTTCTTCATCGTAGATTTCTTGATTGTCCAATAGATTGATGTCAAAGAACGTGTTTCCTTCTTCATCTTCGTCATCTTCGTCATAAACTTCTTTTATTTTTTTACGTAGGCGGTTTAGAGCCTGAGGTGAGGGTGATGCGGGCTTGCGTAATTGTGCGGCATTTTCTGTGGTGGCAGCATCTTCTAATTCTGCTCGTCCTTCTAGACGTTTGGTAATTCGCGCAGCATCGGAAGCACTCTTCTTTTCCCAATTTATCAATTCTTTTTTGTTGGGGGCGAGTTCTTCAGTCATTGCCGTTCTCCTGTTTTTATTTATCCTATTCGCGATGATAGGTAATCATTAGGGTGGTATCTGCCAATATTACCGGTGTTACTTTTAGCTTTTGTTTGCTACGCATTTTTAGTGTAAATGGCGTGCAAGTGGTTATGTGTTTTAACATATCCTCTCTAAATGTATGCCAATCTTCTAATTCTGGCAACTTCTTTTTTTGTTTGTCGAGTATGTCGCGGATATTCGGCGTGTCTTGGATTTCTGTTTCGGCAATTCCCCATAGGCTTAAAAATGAGCTGTTATAGGTCTTTAATCGCAAATTCGGGGTGAAAATAATTACAGAATCGTCGATGTTATCTAAAATATCTCGCTGTACGGCGATTAAATCACTCAGATGACGTGCGGCTGCCAGACGGTCGGTTATGTCTTCATAGGCGATAATAGTTCCATCTGGGTGGGGGGCGCGGATGCGGCGGAATGTTCTGCCATCCGGTATGTACAGTAAATCTTCACGTTGTTCGGTTAAGGAATCAAAGGCCTTGTTTTCATCATCTTTGTAGGCTTTAAAATCCGATACTTCCGGCAATGTTTTTTGTTCCCGAATCTTATCTAGGAAAAGATTGTAGTGTGGGGTGTTGTCTAAAAAGTTATTCGGCAAATTCCATAATTTTAAAAAGGCGGTGTTGCCAAATGTGAATTCATGTTTGGTGTTTATAATGCAGAACGCTGTATCTAATGAACTTAAAATATCTAAGTGTGTGTCTAAGTGTACTTGATAATTGCGTTTTACTTCATCAAAACCGCTGATGTCAATTAAAGAGCCGATGGTGTGTGAGGTTTTTAGAGACGAATCGTAGTAGGGCGTTTCCGTAATTTCATATTTTTTCAATTCGCCATTGTTTAAGAGATTGATTTGTTTTTTCTGCGGAGTGTTTGACTCTTTTGCGGTTTTGGCTAAATCAAGCAAATTTGAAGTGTTGCCAAGATCTCGCAAAGTGCTGTTTTCCGGCGTAATATCTTTGAAACTTTTTAGTCCTAATAGATTAAGGTATTGGCGGTTTAAAATGCAGATGTTTAATGACGAATCTCTGAGCCATACAGGATAGGGGAGATTATCTATCAAAATTCTGAAGTTTTCGACTTCTTTGCGGCTGGATAAAGCATCTTCCGTTGCGCGGTCAATGAAGTTTGTTTCGCGAGTGATGTCTCTGAACCAGAGGCAGTTACTGTTTATTTGCGAATCGGAAGAATTGATGCGTACGCCAGTGATGACAAAGGTTTTTTGATTGTTGCTATGGGCTAGAATCTCAAAGCTAAGCCCATTGTTTTTTAGCCCGCTAAACATGGTGTTTAACTTTTCCGAATCGCTACGGGTAAAGGATGATAAAATTTCACTTAAGGTGCTTTGTTCCCCATTAGGCAGATTTAATAGGGTGGCTAAACGGCGGGAGCAAAATTGGTATTCTTTGTTCTTATAGATGGAAAGTGTTAAATAGCCGTCTTTTGATGCGTATAGCATTTCTTCATAATGTCTGGTGGCGACGTCTTGTTTGGAGAGGTCGCTTTTTAGCTTGCGGTTGCGGCGGATTAAAATGACGGCAAGTAATGGGAAAACTAAGCTTATGGATAACCAGACGTACAGTAGCGTTGTTAATGTTTCTATTGTCATTTTATACTTTCCGTTTCTTCTTTTACGGCAGTTTGATAGCCTGCTTTTGAAAAAAATATCTTTTGAGTTTTTAGCTAAAAATTTCGGTTGTTTGTTTTTTTGTTTTATTATATAGCTAGTTTTATGATATTTGTTTGGTTATAGCAAATTAAAAATTGAAAGAGTGAACAATATGTATACGTTGGTTTTTGATACAACCGGAAACGGGTTGGCTTTGGCACTTTATAAAGATGAAACTTGTGTGCAAAAAATAGAGAAAAATGAAGAGTTCGGACAGGCTGAACATTTGGCTGTCGGTGTGGCGCAGATTCTTAATGAAAATAAATTGAAAATGGCTGATGTGGAATTGTTGGGCGTATGTACCGGACCGGGGTCTTTTACCGGTGTTCGTTCCGGTTTGGCTTTTGCCAGAGGATTGGGCTTGGGGTGTCCGGAATTGAAGCTAACAGGCGTCTCGGCTTTTGATGTTTATGCCAATATGCTTAAAGAAAGTGACAGAGCTTTTTATAATGCGGTGGTGATTGAAACGAAACGTGAAGATTTTTATTTTCAGTTATTTGATGAAAAGTTGAAGAAAATTTCTGAACCTTTGGCATTAACTCGCGAGGAAATTGCTCATAAACTCAGAGGACATCAGGTTAGTCTTATCGGTGATGGTGTGGAACGTTTGCTCTCTGTTTCGTTGGGGTTGCAGATTAAACAGGTGGAAATTGTCGATATGATGGATGTTGATGCTCTCTTTCGTACCGTTTATCAAAAATATTTGCAGAAAATGCTTGATTTTCCAAAACCGCTGTATATAAGAGGGGCTGACACTTGTGTAAAATAAATAAAAAATTATAGATATGTTGTAAAATTGGTGTTAGATACCTAATTTAATGGAAATTGTTTATGTTTATCTTATTTATGAAAGAGGTTTACCGTGACTAGATCTGAATTGATTGAAAGTATTGCTAAGAAAAATCCTAATCTTTTGTTGAGCGATATTGAGAGAATTGTTAGTGTTATTTTTTCTAGCATGACTAGTGCTTTAGCTAAAGGTGATCGTGTTGAATTCAGAGGCTTTGGAGTGTTTTCTATTCATAAACGCTCTCCGAGAATCGCTCAAAATCCGAGAACCGGTGATAAAGTGAAAATCGGTAATCGTAATATTGTTCACTTCCGCGTTGGTAAAGAATTACACGAGAAAATGAACGAAAATTAATCTTTTTTTCTTCCTGATAGGAGGTCGTATGTGGCTGATTAAAATTTTGCTTATGGCGCTGTTTCTGGTTTTCTTGGTGCAGAATAATAATGATTTGGTCAGCGTTTGGCCTATCCCCGAATCTTCTTTGATGGTGGGGGTTAGTGTTGTTTATTTGCTCTTGTTCTGCTTGGGATATCTCTGCGGCAGATTGTCGGCTTGGGCTGCGTATGCTCCGCTTAGAGCTACCCTTAGAAAGCAAAAGAAAGAAAATAAATTGCTTTCTAAAGAACATGTAAAGTTAAATCAAGAACACGAAAAACTTAATCAGCAGATTACTTCTTTACAGGAAGAGGCTGAGAAAAATGAGAAAACAAACGGGTTTTCTCTAAACAGAAAAATTAAAGGGTGGTTTTCTAAACCCTCTGTGGAAGATAAATGAGTAATAAAAAGAACTAAAGCGAGGTAAATTATGAATTGGTTAACAGATATTGTCAGACCGAAAATTAAGAAAACGACCCCGAAAGAAATTTCTGATGATTTATGGGTTAAATGTCCCGAATGCGGACAAATGCTCTTCTCTAAAGAGTTGAAGCAGTCTATGTATGTTTGCACAAAGTGCGGGCATCACTTGCGCCTTTATGTAGATAAACGCTTGAAGCAGTTGTTTGATGACGGAATTTATACGGAGATGGTTTTGCCTACTGTTAAAGAAGATCCGTTGAAATTTAAAGATACACAGCGTTATACAGACAGACTTAAAGTTTATCGTAAAAAGACCGGTAGTAATGATGCGATTAAAGTTGGTACCGGTAAAGTGGCTGGCATAGATACAGTAGTTGCTGCTATGGACTTCTCTTTTATGGGAGGTTCTATGGGAACAGCTGTTGGCGAAGGTATTGTTACTGCCGCTGAATATGCCTATAATCACGATTGTCCGTTGATTATTGCAAGTGCATCCGGTGGTGCTCGTATGCAAGAAGGTATGCTCTCTTTAATGCAAATGGCTCGTACAACTGCGGCTATTAATCGTGTTAAAGAAAAAGGTTTGCCTTATATTTCTATCTTTACTGATCCGACGACCGGTGGGGTTTCTGCTTCTTTTGCGATGATTGGTGATGTTCATATTGCTGAGAAGGGGGCGATGATTGGTTTTGCCGGTAAGCGCGTGATTGAACAAACTATTCGTGAAAAATTGCCAGAAGGTTTCCAAACTGCTGAGTATCTTAAAGAACATGGTATGGTAGATATTGTGGTTGAGCGTAAAAACTTGAAAGAAACAGTTGATAGAGTTTTGAAACTTTTGATGGCAAATCATAATAAAGTGGCTATTTAGTCATCGAGTTGTTGATTTTATGGAAGGCGGGACGCGATAGTTCCGTCTTTTTTTTATAGTTGCTTTACAGAAAGCTTTGAGTTTATTCGTGAGTATCTATTTGTAGAAATTTATATGCAAAAAAAATGAACAAATGAAGCCAAACCTCGTTATATTTAAATGTTGAAAAAATGTTTAAATTAGGGTATGTTACAGACATACTTGTAAATATGTATATTTAATTTGCGAGGTTTGAATGTTAAAAAAAATTGGTTTGATGATGGGGGTTGCACTTTTACTTTGTGCAAAGGCTCAGGCTGCAGATATGGCGAAAGTTTATATTGATCAAAATGGTAATGTTGTGGCGCAAGAAATTTATGTGCCTGAAACTTTTGAAACCCAAAAAGTAACAACAACAACGGTGGAAACTCAGCCGGTTGTGGTGCAAAGGGTGACGACGACTACTAGTACAAGCGGATGTCGAGCAAGTTGTCATGATTGTGTGATACCGGCGTATGTTCATCATCCGAGATTGTATCGTCCGTTTAGACCATATCATCCTCGTTATTATCGTCATCATGGATGGCGTCATTTTTAAGGAATGTGTGTATTGTGACTATAAAACATAAAAAACAAATGTGTGTTTTGGCGGTTTTAACGTGGTGCATGTGCGGCGTCACGTTTCAATCGTCTTTGGCGAACAGCTATCTGGAGATGATTACGACACCGCCGGCACAGAATACTAATTCTCAACCGACGATTTATGCAGATGAAGTATATATCGTGCAGCAGCCGACTTATGTGCAGGCGGAACCTCAGGAAATGAATATGCAATATTCTAAAATTTCAGGAGCACCAATAACGTCTTCTCCCGTTGTTACTTCGTCTTATCCGAAATATGTGGCGTGGAAAAATGCGCAAAATAATAATTGTTGTTATGTTCACGATGGAGTGCAGAATCTTATTTATTTTATAGGTGGGGCTGTTGCCGGACGAATTGCATACGATATTTGGGGACCACATCACAGACATCATTTGTTAGATCATTGGTGATGTTGAGGATTTTACCGCTTTATTTGGTGTAATTTTGTGGCAAGACTTGACTTAATCGTTTTTAAGACCTAAATCTAGTTTAGGTCATTTTTTTATTTTTTAAGAGGGTATTATGAGTGCCGAAAATGAAGATGTAAAAAATAAACAGTTTGAAGATGAAACAGAAAAAGAAAATGTTGCTGAAGATGTTGCTCAAAATGTAGAAAGCGGTGAAACTGAAGCATCTGACGGAGAAGCTAAGGCTGCTCAAGATGAGGGACGCGATAAGTTAGAAAAAGATTTTGCGAAACTCAAAGATGATTATATCCGTTTATATGCTGAAATGGATAATATGAAAAAAAGAGCGCATCAGGAAAATGAAAAGACCATTAAATTTGCTGTTTCTTCGTTTGCTAAGGAACTTTTGGGTGTCGCCGATAATCTTGAAAGAGCTATTACAGCAATGAGCGGTAATGCGGAATCTTGCGCGGAACTCTTAAAAGGTGTTGAATTGACACAAAATGAGTTAACGAAAGTTTTTGAAAAATTCGGCATTAAACGCTTTAACCATATTGGTGAAAAATTTGATCCGAATTTTGAGCGTGTTGTTCAAGAAATTGAAGATAAAAAGGCTAAAAGCGGTGTTATTTTGGCAGAGCTTCAAGCGGGATATACCATTCATGATCGTATCTTGCGTGAGGCTATGGTTATTGTGGCTAAATAGTTTTTTGCCACATTGGGAGATTGTCTTTAGCGGTGTCATCTTTTGATGCCGCTTTTTTGTGCGCATTTTTAAAATGTTGACAAAAAAATAAAGTGTGCTAAGTTTTTCTCAGAAAAAAATTATTGTAACTAAAATTTATGGCTTATGGGAAATTATGAAGCAGATGTTTCCGTTTTGACGGGACAATTTTTGAATTATTTAAATGTATGTGGACAAAAACTTGGTTATCCGTTTATGCTGTATTCTAATGGAGAATGCGGGAAAAAACTGGTTTCTTCTGATGGTAAGCACAATGCGGTCGCGAAGGTGCTTAAATCTTCTTGCGCTGATGATAGTTCTTTATCGTCTTTCGGTGTCGTTTCGGAAGATAAAACAGATGGAATGCAAGATTGTGAAGCATTCTTGAAATACTTAAACAATTGTGGATGTGATTTGGGGTTTCCATTTGTTATTTTGAAAGACGGCAGTGTTGTCAAAACTCCACTTTCGGCACAGGATAAAACAACGGTGATTGTTAAGGTTTTGCGTGCGTTTAAGGATGATGCTAAATTAGGAGCGATTAAAGCGGAGGTTCTTTCTAAAGAAAAAAATCCAATCTCAGATTCAGATGAGGCTTTTTTAGAACTGAAAGCAATTATCGATGATGATGATTTGGAGCGTTTTGAAAAGTTGCGCAACTTTAATCATCAAATGACGGAGTATCTGTTGACAAATGCCTCTAAAAAGATGTTGATGGTGTTTTTGCGCCGTTGCAAGCGTAATTCTTTGAATCTGAAAGAGCTGGATTTGCTGTGGCTTAAAAAAGATATGGAGCTTTTGGATACATATTACTGGTGGGTTCGGGTTCCTGGTAAATAAACGCTATTTTTAGGGCAGATGCAAATTCTATTTTACTGTTTATCAGCAGGGTTCTTTTTGAACTCTGCTTTTTTGTTTAAAAATCAAGGAGCTTAGGCTTGACAATAAAAATATTGCGGTGCTAGATTGAGAGTAATTTGTTATTATTATTCACTAAAATTTATGTCTTATGGAAAATTATGAAGCAAAAATTGAACAAAATTTAAGCTCGTTGTTCGGTGATAAAAAGTTTGTGGATTTTTGTAAAGAACAAGGGCAGAAACTTGGCTATCCATTTTTTGTGTATGATAATGGTGAGTGTGGTAAAAATTTTGTGGCTGATAATCCACAGGTCAAGACTTGTTTGAAAGTCTATCGTCCATGTTCTATGGAAGATGAGGCCGGTAATTGTTGCGATTTGACGGAGGCGCTGCAGAATAAAGAGGAAGCGTTGCAGGAGATTAGGACGCTTATTCTTTCTCAGAAACAGCTTTCCGAAAAACAGGAATGCATATTGGTTTTGTGCGGTTCGTTAAAGGATGTTCGCTTATATTTGAGCTATGCTAAGCAGCTCACAATGTCTGCGTTCCAAATTCTTGTTAAGCGCGATAGTTTTCCGCTTCTAGAAATGTGTATCTATGGCGGTTTAACAGTGGAGCAAGATATTTATTTGGTGCAACATGGGTCCAGATATTTGCTTTCTCACTATGTTAAAGATTATAATCTCAAACCGCAGGTTGAAATTGAGCTGGTTAATCGGTATGACTTTGAACTTTGGGATTTTTATACCGAAAATGGTGATTTTTACCCAAGTACATACGATTATCTGCGAAAATTGGCGGAAAAAGATGAACAAGTGCGTTCTTGGCTTAGAGGCATGTGTGTTTATTGAGCTTAAGTTGTGGTTCAAATTTTTGAGGCAGGGTTCTTTCAGAACTCTGCTTTTTATGTACAAAAATGTTGACGAAATGTAAACATGTGTTAGTGTTTGCCTGAAAGAAAATATTATTGTTTCACTAATTTTTGTGTTTTATGGAAAATTGTAAATTAACAGAGATTTATCAACTGGTTGATAATGTGAAAGGTTTGTCTATTGAACAAAAAATGCTCTTGGCTGAGCAGGGGGATTTGAAACACTTGGCTCGTTATTGGAATTTTACAGAAGATGTTGATGAAACGTTTTTTCAGAAAATTCTTGAAAGAGATAGCTGGCGTTTGTTGAACGAGTGTTTTTCCGTGTGGAGTGAACATGAAAATTTATGTCGCTTGTTGATTGAAAAAGGGTCTAAATTTTTGGTTGTTTGTTATTTGGCAGGTCCAGAGGGTAAGGGGCTGTCGGCTACGTTGGAAAAGGCGCTTATTGATCGTAAAGATTTGGAGCTGCTTAGCTTTTATGATAATGCGTATGTTTTTGATGAAGAAAGTTGTGATTATTTAGCCGAATTGGCTAAAACTGATTCAAACTTGAGTGCGTGGCGACTAGGTTTAGATCTTTAAATTTTCTTTTTCCGATTAAAAAAAGCAGAGTTTTTTAATTCTGCTTTTTTGTTTTAAAATCATAGGCATATTGTGTGAAATTTCCGAATGATTTTACATATGCGTCCGTAAAGGTGGAAAAAGTGGCTTAAATATTTTAATTTAAATACTTTTTTTTAAGATTTTAAAACGTAAAGTTTCTGAAAATAAAGTTTGAAAAATAAGTTTTAATAGGTTAGCTTAGGGATTATGAAAAAATTAGATATCTATATAGCCAAGCAAATTGTAACCGGTTTTTTGCTTGTGGCTCTTTCCCTGATGTCCATGCTATGGCTGACACAGTCGCTTCGTTTTGTGGAAATGGTAACTGATAAAGGGTTGCCGGTTTATTTGTTTGTGGAAATGACATCTTTGTTGATGCCGCGCGTCTTTACTATTCTTTCTCCGATTGCGCTTTTTGTTGCGGTTATGTTTGTTTATAATCGTTTGCTGATGGATAGCGAATTGGTGGTAATGAAAGCGGTTGGTATCAGTTCGGTGGTGATTGCTCGTGCGGCTATTGGTATCGGGCTTATTTTGGTTGTGTTTAATGTGTTTGTGCTTAATGTCGGAATTCCTGCAGCGGAAAGTAAATTCCGTGATTTGGAATATGAAGTTAAAAACAGTTTTTCTAAAATGATGTTGCGTGAAGGAGCGTTTACGTCGTTTAAAAATAATATGACCATCTTTATTGATAAATTTATGGATGATGGCACAGTTAGAGGTATTTTGGTCAGTGATGGAAAGAATCCTCAAGAAAAGGTGGTTACCGTGGCTGAAAGCGGTATGCTGGAATATACGGATATTGGACCGAAAATCTTGCTTAAGAATGGAACTCGTCAGGTTATGAATAAGAAAAGCGGACAGTTTTCTTCTATGACATTTGATGATTATGTAGTTGATTTTGGCGATGTTTCTGTGGCTCGTAAAAAAGATAAAAGCGTGCGTGAAAGAAGTATTTCCGAATTGTTTGAAGAGGCTGGTAAAGAAGGTGTTTCTGAAAAAGAAGCAAAAGCTTTCCGGGCGGAAGCTCATCGCCGTATTTTGGCGCCATGGTTTAATTTGATTTTTGCTCTTTTGGCATGTACCGGATTGCTTATTTCTAATTTTAATCGTCGCGGACAGGGGAAAGTTATTACCATTTCTATTTTGGCGATGATTGCTGTTCAGGCTTTGGATATGACCTTTGCCAATATGGCACGTAAATATGAATGGATTGTCGTTTTAATGTATCTTAATTGCTTTTTGCCGTTGTTTATTGCCGGAGGATTGCTTTGGAAAACTCCATCGTGGCGCAAAAAACGCTCTAAGGAGATAAATGATGAATTTTAAATCTTGTGTTTCCGCTATTGTGCTGGTTCTCTTGGCGACATCTGCTTATGCGGCGAATGAACCTCATGCCGGTGCTTTTGTGCGTAAAGAAAATAATGTTGCGCCAAAGGCTGAATTTTCTCCGGGGAATATGACAGATATTATGCCTTCTTTGGAGGAGACTAAGACAGCTCCTCAAAAAGAAGAGGCAGAACAAGAAATATTCTTTTCTGCTGATGAAATGGAAACGGATGAGGCTAACGCCATCATTACGGCGATGGGTAATGTTGTGGTGACACGCGGCAATATGGAACTTATCTGCGATAAATTATGGTATGATCAGAAAAAAGATATTATTGTTGCGGAAGGTAATGCGGTTTTAACCGAAGCTGACGGCAGTGTGCTCTATACAGATAAAATTACTTTGTCGGAGAAAATGAAGCGCGCAGTTGTTGATAAAGTTAAAGTTATTATGCGCGATGAATCTCGTATTTGGGCTGATTCTTTTGTTAAAAAAACAAATGATAATAGACAGATGCGTAATGCTTCTTATACGGCTTGTGATATTTGTCAGGGGAAATCTCCTTTATGGCGTATTGATGCGAGAAAAGTTAATTATGATGCGGAAGGACAGAATATTAACTATAATGATGCTGTTTTGAGAGTTAAAAATTTACCTGTTTTCTATACGCCGTTTTTAAGCCATCCGTCGCCGGAAGTTAAACGTCGTTCAGGTCTTTTGATGACTTCAATGGGAAGTACTTCTTATACAGGACAATATATCCAGCCGACGTATTTTTGGAATGTGTCTGACCAAACGGATGTTATTCTTTCTCCGTATTTTACAACAGATCGTGGAATTGTTTGGGGGGGACAATATCGTCAGTACTTCTATAACGGTGAAATAAAGGCAGAAGGTACTTATCTTGAAGATGATGGTAAGGACTATGATAAAGTTGATTATAAAACCTTTAATCGTCCAAAACGTCGTGGTAATTTGTTCTTAGATGCTCGTTATGAAATTAACGATTATTGGGTCGCAAATCTTGATTGGAATTATGTATCAGATGTATTCTATCTGAAAGATATGGATCTTGAAGGCAGAGATGATCCGTGGTTAACCTCTAAACTTTCGTTTGAGCGTTTTGAAGGGCGTGATTATGCTACAATTGAGGGATATTACTATAAACTGACTAGTTATAGCTTGAAAGCATCTAATAATGCTGAATTTCAAAATAGAATGAAGAGTTTGCCGACGGTTGCTCCGTATATGGAATATGAACATATCAGCGATGCAAATCAATATGGCGCTTATTTCAAAACTAATATCAGCTCGGCTTCGGTTTATCGTGATAATGATGAAGAATCTCAACGTTTGACGATGATTAATTCGTGGGAACTTCCTTATACGAGTAACTATGGTGAACAGTATAAATTTGTTGCGTCTGTTAAATCTGATGTTTACTACGTTGATAACTATTTGTATAACAATCAAGATGATTATGACGGAACTTTGGCCAGAATCTTTCCTCAATTAGGGGTTGAATGGCGGTTACCGTTTGTGCGTGCAACAGATACTTCAAGACAAATTTTAGAGCCGGTTGTTGTTGCAGTATTGGCGCCGGATAATGATAACGATATTGAAAAAATTCCTGATGCGGATAGTGCAGATGTGGAATTTGATGATACGAATATCTTGAGCTTGGATAGATATGCCGGTTATGATAGAAATGATGACGGAAGTCGTATCAGTTATGGTTTGAACTGGAGCTCTTATGGAAATATTTTAGGACGTACTTCCGCTTTTATTGCGCAAAGCTATCAGTTCTCTGATAATAGTTCGTTTATGGAAGCGGTTAATGGTGTGGATAATAATAGCCGTCTTTCTGATTATGTCGGACGTGTTTATGCATCACCAAACAAGTATTTGGACTTAAATTATCGCTATCGTTTGGATAAAGACGATTTTGATTTGAAGTATAGTGAGTTGGGGGCAAAAGTTGGTTCAGATATCTTTAATGTTTATACGTCTTACATCTATTTGCAGCCAAATCAGAATTCTTACTACAAAGCTAGTGAGCGTAAAGAACTTTATTTTTCGGTTAATTCAAAGTTGACGAAAGATTGGTCTGTTTCTGTGTATGATCGTATTGACTTGACTGATAATGGCGGTTCTTTGGAGCATGGCGGACAACTTATTTATGAAGATGAATGCTTGAAATTGGCGTTTGTGGCGAAAAAATATAATTATGATGATCCTACATTGGATGATGATTATGAATTTGGAGTTACTTTCTTCTTAAAGACTTTAGGTGGAATGGGCTCTGAGTAATAAAGGAGTATGCGATGATGTTGCTTAAAAGAGGACTAGGTTTTATTGCTTTGGGTACTTTGCTGTCTTCTACGGTATGGGCGGTCGATGTAAATTTATCTGATTTGGATAAGGCCGTACGTAGTTCAACTTCTAATTCAATTATGTTTAAAAGAGGTCCGGAAGCCCAGATGGAGATGGAACGTCGGGCGCAACAAGAAGCTGAAGAGAAAGCTCGCCAAAAGGCAGAACAAGAAGCTAAATTAAAAAAAGAACAAGCTGTTTTCAGACCGTATAACTTGTTTGGCTCGGGATGGAAAATTGTTGCAACGATTAATGGTGAGATGATTTCTAATAAAGATTTGCAAGAAAGAGCCAATTTATTTTCATTAACAACTGGGCTTAATGCCAATGCTAAAAATAAAAAAATGGTTTCTGATAAAGTACTCCAAAACACTATTGATGAAAAAATTAAATTGCAAGAAGCTGAGAAACAAGGGGTGCATGTTTCTGATAAAGAAGTACGTGATGCGTATCGGAATTTTGAAAAGGCTAATGGTGTACCGGCTGGAAAATTTAATAAGGTTTTGAAAGAGTATCACGTTAGCAAAGATGTGTTTATGACGCAGATTAAAGCTAATTTGCTTTGGAATAAATTGGTTGCCAATAAAGTTGGTATGAGCGGTGTTGGTGTTTCGGAGCGTGAAGTTCAAGATGAATTTGCTCGTATTAAAAAAGATATGAATACCCCTAAATATATGGTTTCCGAGATTGTAATTAAGCGTAAAGATGGGGAGCATATTGATGAGTTGGTAGATATTTTAAGAAAAGATCCACGTTTTGAATTGTATGCAGCTCAGTTTTCGCAAAGTGCAAGTGCTCCGTCAGGAGGAAAACTTGGATGGGTGGCTGTTGGACAATTGCCGGCTCCTTTAGACAAGGCAATTCGTAATTTGAAGGAAGGGCAGGTTTCTCAGGCTATTCCGTACAGAACAGATTTTTATATCTTTAAAATGGATAAAATTTATAATCCGGCTAAAGATAAACAGAAAATGCCGACTGAAGATGAAGTGCGCGAATTTATTAAGAATCGTAAAACGGATGAAATTGCTAATAAATACATTCGTGATTTGCGTAATCGCGCCGTAGTGGAAAAGAAGTTCTAGGCATTATGCGGTTTTGAGGAAATGAATATGGTAGATGTGCCAACGACAAAGTTCTTTGTAGAAAAATATGGCTTGATGGCTAAAAAGGCTTTAGGGCAGAATTTTTTGTTGGATGGTAATATTACCGATAAAATTATGCGTCTTTCTTTGAATGAGCAAAAACTTAAGGATTTGAGTGCTGAGCAAGTGGTGGAAATTGGTCCGGGCCCCGGAGGTTTGACACAGGCTGTTTTACGTCAGCATCCGCAGAAAATGACGGTTATTGAAATGGATGCGAGGTGTTTGGATATTTTACATGAAATTCAGAGCTTTTATCCGCAGCTTGAAGTTCTTGAAGGAGATGCTCTGAAATTTGATTTTTGCGCTAAATCTGAAAGTGATGGAAAATTTCATATCGTCAGCAATCTTCCTTATAATATTTCCGTGGTACTTTTAACCGGATGGTTAAAGCATGTGGATTGCTATAAGAGTATGACGTTGATGTTTCAAAAAGAAGTGGCGGATAGAATTACGGCGGATATTGGTACAAAAGATTATGGGCGTATTTCTGTAATGGCACAATTGCAATGCGATGTGGTAAAATTGTTTGATTTACCACCGACTTGTTTTGTACCGGCACCGAAAATTTGGTCTTCCGTGCTTTTGTTTAAGCCGAAAGAACATCCACTAGATGAAAATATTTTAGCTAAAGTTGAAAAGTTGACCGAACTTGCTTTCGGACAACGGCGCAAAATGATACGGCAAAGTTTGAAGTCGATTCCGAATTTGGCTGAAAAAGCTCAGCAACTCGGTATTGATTTGACGTTGCGTGCAGAAAATTTAACACCGCAGCAATATCTTGATTTGGTGTTGGCCTAAATTCTCTAGATTTTGAGGTAAGGAATAATATTTTTTAATTTATGGCGCTAGGTATTGTCAGCGCTTAGTTTGAGCATAAAATAAAAGCACCGTTTATACGGTGCTTTTATTGTGTTTATTCTCTTTTATACGTTTAATGCTTTACGATATGTTTCAAGCAAGAATTCTTGTTCATCACGGTCTGCTTGATTCATCTTTCTTAATTTGATGATTGCTTTCATAATTTTAACATCAAAACCAACACCTTTGGCTTCGGCATATATGTCACGAATGTCTGATGAAATACCTTTCTTTTCTTCTTCAAGACGTTCAATACGTTCAATTAAAGAATTCAGTCTGGTGCTGTCAATACCACCAACTTCATTTTCTGCCATGGTTATTCTCCCTATCATTGTGTTATTAAAGAATCATTTTTCGGTATCGGACTTTAGCAAAGATATTTCTTTTTGACAAGTAATAAATTTGATACATTTTTGTTACATTTAAATTGTTGTGGAGAAGTTAAAGAATAATAAGTTATTAAACTTTTATGGTATATATCTTACCATAACGAAAGTTTGGTTTTAATTTTTTTAGGGGATGAACATGCCAAAAAATACGCGTACAAAAATTTTAGCAACCTTAGGCCCGTCTTCTAATACCGAAGAGAAAATCTCCGCGCTTATTGACGCCGGAGTTGATGGTTTTAGATTGAATTTTAGCCACGGAACACACGAGGAACATAAAAATATTTATCAATTAGTCAGAAAATTGGCTAAGGAAAAAGGTGTACAGGTTACGGTTGTTGCTGATATGCAGGGACCTAAGCTGAGAATCGGTACGTTTAAGGATGGTAAGGTTCTTTTGCATAAAGGGCAGAAATTTACTCTTGATATGAAAAATGAACAAGGCGATGAGAATCGCGTTACACTTCCTCATAAAGAGATTTTTGAAGCATTGAAAGTTGGCGATAAATTGCTTGTTAATGACGGCAATATTGTTTTGAATGTTTTGAAATGTAATAAAGAATCTGCTCTTACCGAAGTTGAAGTAGGGGGCTTTATTTCCGGTCACAAAGGTGTTAATTTGCCGAACTCTTCCCTTAATATTTCACCGTTGACACCAAAGGATTTGGATGATTTGGAATTCGCTTTGGGACTTGGTGTTGATTGTATTTGTTTGTCCTTTGTTCAACGTGTTTCTGATATTAAAGAAGCACGTAAAATTATCGGTAAAAGAGCTTGGATTATTTCTAAATTAGAAAAACCACAGGTTTTGGATGATTTGGATAATATTATTAAAGCTTCTGATATGGTTATGGTGGCTCGTGGTGATTTGGGTGTGGAGTGCCCGATTGTTACCGTGCCGGTTTTACAAAAACGAATCGTTTCTAAATGCCGTATCTTTGGCAAACCGGTTATTGTTGCAACGCAGATGCTCGAATCGATGATGAATGCTCCAATGCCAACTCGTGCGGAAGTATCTGATATTGCCAATGCAGTTTATGATGGTTGTGATGTGGTTATGCTTTCAGGGGAAACTGCTGCCGGTAATTATCCGGTTGAAACCGTGCAGACAATGCATGGCGTTATTCAACAGGTGGAAAGTGATCCGAAATATTTGGAAAATGTACATCATTTCTGTCAGGGAAGTAATTGCAACAGTGAGGCTCACGCTATTACGCATGCAGCCGGTGAAGTGGTTAAGACTCTTGATAAAGTAGCTTGCATCGCAACTTTTTCTGTTAGTGGTGCGACGACTTTGGCTATGGCTCAGGAACGTCCGAATTTGCCGATTATTTCTATTAATCCGACGGAAGAAATTGCTCGCAGACTTAACTTGGTCTGGGGCGTTAAAACCTATATTGATACAAAAGTATTTGAGAGTTTTGATAATATTGAAACAGTTTCTCGTTCTTTTGCATCTCTTTCCGGATTGGCTAAGAAGGGCGAATATATTGTGGTTACTGCCGGATATCCGTTTGGTAAAGTGGGAAGCACAAACGTTTTACATATTGTTAAAGCGTAGGCTGTTTTATCTTATGCAAAAATCCCTACTGCAGAGTGGGGATTTTTTGTATTTACCTACGAAATAATCTGAAATAATTCGTGTCTTGATAAGGCTTTTAAACGCCTTGTTAATTTTTTCTGAGCTATTATCTTGTCAATAGTGTTAAATTGTTATGGAGAAGTGTAAACTATGGCAAAAGAAACTCAAGTTCAAGCTAATGAAGAAGCTGAAAAAAAGCATGTTGATGAGATTGTGGCTAAAGTTGCCGAAGCTCAGAAAAAATATGCCGAATATACTCAGGAACAAGTTGATTATATTTTCAGACGTGTGGCTCTGAAATTAAGCTCTCTAAGAATTCCTTTGGCTAAAATGGCTGTGGAAGAAACAGGAATGGGCGTGGTTGAAGATAAAGTTATTAAAAATCACTTTGCTTCCGAATATATCTACAATAAATTTAAAAATACCAAAACCTGCGGTATCTTGGAAGAAGATAAAGCTAACGGTTTAATTAAAATTGCTGAACCTTTGGGTGTTATTGCCGGTGTTATTCCGACGACGAATCCTACTTCTACGGCAATCTTTAAATCTTTGATTGCGTTGAAAACTCGTAACGGTATTATCTTTTCTCCGCACCCACGTGCTAAAAAATGTACAGTTGAAACAGCTCGTATCATTCTTGAAGAGGCTGTTAAAGCTGGTGCTCCGGAAAATATTATCGGTTGGATTGAGAATCCATCAATCTTCCAAACTCAATATTTGATGCAACATCCGCAAGTAGATATTATTTTGGCAACAGGTGGTCCGGGAATGGTTAAATCTGCGTATAGTTCAGGTAAACCTGCTCTTGGTGTTGGTGCCGGTAATGTTCCTGCTTTGATTGATGAAACTGCAGATATTCAAATGGCTGTTTCTTCTATCTTGATGTCCAAGACTTTTGATAACGGTATGATTTGTGCTTCTGAACAATCTGTTACTGCCGTTAAAGATGTTTATGATGCCGTTAAAGATGAGTTCATTAAACGCGGTGCTTATATCTTGTCTCCGAAAGAAAAAGAAAAATTGGCTAAAGTTATTATGATTGATGGTCATCTTAACTCAGCTATTGTTGGTCAGCCTGCTTATAAAATTGCGGAAATGGCTAAAATTTCTGTTCCGGAAGAGACTAAGGCTCTTATTGCTGAATGTACAAAAGTTGGCGCTGAAGAACCTTTCTCTGCAGAAAAACTTTCTCCGGTTTTGGCTATGTATAAAGCAGATGACTTTAAGTCTGGTGCAGACTTGGCTAAAGAACTCGTTTCTCATGGTGGTAGAGGACATACTTCCGTTCTTTATACCAATCCGCAAAATGATGACAGAATTAAATACTTCGGTCATTTGATGATTACCGGTCGTGTTATGATTAACTGCCCGACTTCTCAGGGTGCTATCGGTGATATTTATAACTTTAGACTTGAACCGTCTTTGACTTTAGGTTGCGGTTCTTGGGGCGGTAACTCGGTTAGTGAAAATGTGGGAGTAAAACATCTGATGAATATTAAAAATGTTGCTAAACGTGAAGAAAATATGTTGTGGTTCAGAGTACCACCGAAAATCTATTTCAAACCGGGTTCTCTGTCTTTTGCTTTGAAAGAACTTAAAGGTAAAAAGCGTGCTTTCATTGTTACAGATAAACCTTTGTTTGATTTAGGTTTTACAAAAAGAGTTACCGATGTTTTGGATGAAATCGGTGTTGCTTATAAAATCTTTTCAGATGTTCATCCAGATCCGGATTTGACGACGGTTAATATGGCTATCGGTACTTTACGTTCTTTTGAACCGGATGTTATTATCGCTCTTGGCGGTGGTTCTCCGATTGATGCCGGTAAAATTATGTGGA
The DNA here is from genome assembly GCA_944390455.1 of uncultured Alphaproteobacteria bacterium. GTDB lineage: Bacteria > Pseudomonadota > Alphaproteobacteria > RF32 > CAG-239 > CAG-267. Next base: position 124,207 of record CALXPU010000002.1, read on the forward strand.
TGATGTATGAACATCCTGAATTGAAGTTTGAAGATTTGGCTATGCGCTTTATGGATATTCGTAAACGTATTTTCGAATTCCCTCAATTGGGTGAAAAAGCTATGATGGTTGCTATTCCGACAACTTCTGGTACCGGTTCTGAAGTTACACCGTTCTCTATTATTACTGATGATAGTGAAGGGGTTAAATACGCAGTTGCCGACTATGCTTTGACACCATCTATGGCTATTGTTGATTCTGATTTGGTTCAAACTATGCCGAAGGGACTTTGCGCTGCTTCCGGTATTGACGTTTTGACACACGCTCTCGAATCTTTCGTTTCTTCAATGGCTACCGAATATACAAGAGGTCTTTCTCTTGAAGCTGGTAAATTGGTATTTGATTACTTGCCACAGTCTTATGCAACAGGTGATTTGCATGCTCGTGAAAAAATGCATGCAGCTTCTACGCTTGCCGGTATGGCATTTGCTAACGCTTTCTTGGGTGTTTGCCACTCTATGGCTCACAAACTTGGTGCGGCATTTAATATTCCGCATGGTGTTGCTAATGCACTTTTGTTCTGTCAGGTTATTCGTTATAACGCAACCGATAAACCAACTAAACAATGTGCATTCCCACAATATAAGTTCCCTCACGCTAAAGCTGCTTATGCAGAATTTGCAACAGCTATGGGCTTCAAGGGTAAAACTGAAGATGAAAAAGTTGATGCTTTAATTGCCGGTATTCAAGATTTGAAAAAGAAAATCGGTATTCCTGGATCTATTCGTGAGTGGTTTGCTATTAAAGGCGAATATACTGACGAAGATTTCAAGAAAGCTATGGAAACTTTGCCGACCCTCGCATTTGATGACCAATGCACCGGTTCTAACCCACGTTATCCTTTAATTAAAGAAATTCGTAAACTTTATGAATTGGCTTATGAAGGTGTTACAGATTTTGAAATGTAATCTGTTACGTGGTTGAATTGTTGAGGAAGTACTTGTTACTTCCTCTTTTTTTTACTTGATATTTACATATCTTGTTTTAGGCTGTTTGTAAGCTGATAGATTTAAGGAGTTTAATATGAAAGATAAAGCTATGTGGTGGGTCATCGTTGCTGATGTGATGGCAGTGATTGTGGTCGGTTTGCTGTTGTGGGCTTCATATATTGAAAGAGAAGTCGCAAATCAACAGTTGGAAGCTCAGGCAGCTGCTCAACTGGGACAAGATGCTCAGGCTAAAAATTATGATTTTGATTTGACTCTTACACCACAAAATTGTGAAGGCGTAGATGGTTCGGTTAATGTGGTTTTGATTACTGATGCTAATTATATGGACTTTACCAGAGTGGCAATCAATTCCGCAAAACAAACGAAATGTCCTAATAGCTTATATAATTTTTATGTGATGACTTTGGATGTTTATGATTCCGATATAACAGCGCTGAAAGCTATGGAAACGGATAAAGTAAAAGTTACTGTTTTACCGCAAAAAGAGATTGATTTATTCTATATTCGCGATACGCATGTTTCTAAAACATCGTTGTTGAAATATTATATTGCAGAAGCTTTGCCAGAATTGGATAAAGTTTTGTATGTGGATTCAGACGTGCTTATTTTGCATGACTTAAATGAACTTTATCAGACCAATATTGATGGTAAATATTTGGCTGCAGTTAAAGATCCTTCTTGGTTTTTTGAAAACGCGCATGTGCTTGAACTTAATTTGGAAGAACGTGGTTTCTATTTCAATGCCGGTGTTATGTTGATGAATTTGAAGAAAATCAGAGAAGATAATTTATTGGCTAAATTGGAAGACTATACGAATAATAATTTCCGCACTTATATGGATCAAGACGCATTTAATGTGGTGGTGGGAAATGATGTTGCTGTTTTGCCGTTTAAAGACAATACCATGAACTTCTTTTTCAAACATATAGATTTGCCGACAATGGCGAAATATTATGGTGAAAATTGGCAAACATTAGAAGAAGTTTTTGCTCCAGCAACTATTATTCATTTTGCATCTTCTAAAAAGCCTTTGGGAACAGTTGTGCCTAAGACGGATTTCTTCTATATGCTACAGAGATTGTGGTATAAATACTATCGTGATTTACCGCCTTTGGAGGTAGTGCCATAGAAGTAAAAAGGCATTTGATTTAAAAATCCGGATGAAAAGTCCGGATTTTTTATGGTACGTTTTGTGATGAATGTAAAATAAAAGCGCCCGAATGAACGGACGCTTTATATTTGGAGAATTTGAAATTTTCAGGAGGAAAATCCTTCTGAAAAATTACAGCATAGCTAATGCTTTTTTAGTGTATTCAGACAGTGTTTCGGCACTCTTGATTAAAGCTTCTTTTTCGCTGTCACACAATTCCGGAGTTAATGCTGTTTCAACACCGTTTTTGCTAACAATAGACGGTAATGAATAACAAATATTGTCATAGCCGCCAATGCCTTCATCGTGGTGAGAACTTACAGTCAAGATTGCGTGTTTGTCACTGATGATTGAATTGCAGATATATTGTGTGGCTGATGCAATACCGAAATATGTTGAGCCTTTGCCTTTGATGATGGTGTAAGCAGCGTTGCGAACTTCATTATCAATAGAGCCTTTAATTACTTTATCTAATTCTTTTCCGGTTTGCTGAGCCATACGTTCTACGCAAGTTGTTCCTGCTACGGCGCTAGACCATACCAAAACTTCGCTGTCACCGTGTTCTCCGATTACATTGGCATGTACAGATTTAGGAGAAATTCCTAAGTGACGGCCCAAAATGCTGCGGAAACGTGCCGAATCGAGAACCGTACCGGTACCGAATACGCGGTTTTTCGGGAAGCCAGACATCTTTAAGGTTACTTCAGTCATTATATCTACCGGATTTGCGGCAATAATTAAAATTGAGTTTGGTGCGTATTTAACAACTTCCGGAATAATGCTTTTGAAGATGCTTACGTTCTTTTCCAATAAATCAAGACGGGTTTCGCCAGGTTTTTGGTTTGCTCCGGCGGTGATAATGATGATGCCGGCATCTTTAAGGTCTTTATAGTCACCAGCCATTACTTTAGCACCGAATGTAAATGGGGTGGAGTGAGAGATGTCCATAGCTTCTGCAATGGCGCGTTCTTTGTTTACGTCAATTAAAATTAACTTTTCTGCACTGCCTTCGCTGGCCAATGAAAAAGCTATTGCGCTACCAACCATTCCGGTTCCGATAATTCCTATCTGCATGTCCTTTTTCCTTTTAAAATATATATTATGGTCTTACTTTTTATCTCATTGGTATATATAGTATGTCTTTTTTTAGAAATAAAGTCTTATTTTGCATTAAAATGTAATTTTTTTTACACGTTTATCCTCTCTTTTTTTATACGCTTAAAATCAATAAAATCAATATGTTAGTTTTTGTTATGCGCGCTTACAAGTTGAAAAGTTTAAAAAAATGCTTGTCAAATAAAGTTTTTGTGTGTAGCGTCTATTTCAGACGTTAGTCTAAGATTTGTTTTAATAATTTTTAGAGGTTGAATTAATGACTGATACCGCTGATCGCGTTAAGAAAATTGTTGCTGAACATTTAGGTGTTGAAGAAACAAAAGTAACAGATAACGCAAACTTTATTGATGATTTGGGTGCTGACAGTTTGGATACTGTTGAGCTGGTTATGGCATTTGAAGAAGAATTTGGTTGCGAAATTCCTGATGAAGCAGCAGAAAAAATTCTTACAGTGAAAGATGCTATTGACTATCTTTCTAAAGCTGCGTAAGTCTTTGGATTTGTATAAGTTAGAACTCGCTCAAAGGTTTTAAGCGAGTTTTTTCATACTAGGGTTATTCGTTTTGTTCGCTCGGGTTCTTTAGAGCTTGAGCGAACTACGGATAAAATTGAAGAGGTTTTTTTATGAGAAGAGTTGTCGTTACAGGTTTGGGAGTTGTTTCTCCGCTCGGAAGAGGTGTTAAACATAACTGGGAGTCTTTGATGGCTGGTAAGTCCGGTATTAGACGGATTGAAGGTGTGGATTTGAAAGATATTCCTGTTATGATTGCAGGTCAGGTTCCGTTTGGTGAAAGTGAACCAGATTTTAATCCGGATACAGTGTTTGCTCCAAAAGATCAAAAGAAAAATGATAAGTTTATTATGTTTGGTATGGCAGCAGCTGATGATGCTTTGAAAGATGCTGGTTGGAATCCTGAAACGGCTTCAGAAGAAGAGAAATATCGCGCCGGCGTGATGATTGGTGCGGGTATCGGTGGTTTACAAGGAATTTATGAAAATTCTATTTCCTTTAACGAATTCGGTATGAAGAAAATTTCTCCATTCTTTATTCCTTCTGTGTTGATTAATTTGATTTCCGGTAATGTTTCTATCAAACACGGTTTGAAAGGTCCTAACCACGCTTGCGTTACAGCTTGTTCTACGGGTACTCACGCTATTGGTGATGCCGCTGCTATGATTGCTCGTGGTGATGCTGATATGATGGTTGCAGGTGGCGCCGAATCCGCTGTTAATGTTTTGGGTTTGGCTGGTTTTGCTCGTATGAAGGCTATTACTTCTGACTTTAATGATGCACCGGAAAAGGCTTCTCGTCCATGGGATAAGGCTCGTAGCGGTTTCGTTATGGGTGAAGGAAGTGGCGCCGTTGTTTTGGAAGAATTAGAACATGCTCAAAAACGTGGTGCTAAAATTTATGCCGAAGTTGTTGGTTATGGTATGAGCGGTGACGCTTATCATATTACAGCTCCTTCAGGTGATGGTGCTTACCGTGCTATGAAGATGGCTGTTGACCATGCTAAAGAGAATGGTGTTGAACTTTCTGATATTGGATACATCAATGCTCATGGTACTTCGACTCCTGCAGGTGACGTTGGTGAAGCAATGGCTGTTAAACGTTTGTTTGGTGATGAAGGCATTAAACATGTTTCTATGTCTTCTACAAAGTCAGCTATCGGTCACTTGCTTGGTGCTGCTGGTGCAGTTGAAGCTGTTTATACAATTATGGCTATTCAGGAACAAACATGTCCTCCAACTTTGAATTTGGAAGATCCGGCAGATGAATTGGCTGATTTTGATTTGGTTCCATTGAAGCCGAAAAAACGTGAAATTAAAGCTGCTATGTCCAACTCTTTTGGATTTGGTGGTACAAACTCGTCTATTGTTTTCAAAAAGTTTAATGGTTAATTGCTGACTTTTTCGGGTTTGTAATGAGAATATTTCGGAAGCTCCTAATGTTGTTATTTGTGATGATGGCATTGGGAGCTTTTTTATGTGTTTGGGTTAGTCAGCAAATTACGCAAGTTTATCCTATTTCTCCTAAAATTGAGGTGGTTGTGCCTAAAGGTGCCGGTTTGAACCGTACGGCTCGGATGTTGCAAGATAAAGGGGTTATCCGTGAGGCTTTATTGTTTGTTCTTTATGTACGTTTAAAAGGTTTGGCGGGACAAATTAAAGCCGGAGAATATTCTTTTTCGGGTGAACTTTCTTTGAAAGATGTGGCTCATCGTTTAACGGATGGCGAAGTTATTGTGCGCACAGTTACTATTCCTGAAGGGAAGGCTTTAGTAGAGATTAAAAAGATTTTGCAAGATAATCCTTATTTGACGGGTGATATTACTTTGGAACTTAAAGAGGGGGAAATTTTGCCTGAAACATATCATTTTTCTCGTGGCGAATCTCGGAATAGCATTCTTAGAAAAGCCAAACAGGCGATGAAAAATGAACTCAAAAAAGCTTTTGCAGGAAGAGATGCAAATTCTCCGCTTAAATCTGAAAAAGAGTTATTGATATTGGCAAGTATTATTGAAAAAGAAACAGGAATTGCTTCTGAACGTGGTAAAGTAGCTTCCGTATTTGTTAATCGTTTGAATTTGGGGATGAAATTGCAGACGGATCCAACGGTTATTTATGCGGTGACCAAAGGGCAGATGAATTTGGGGCGTCCACTTTATCGTAAGGATTTAGAGGTTGATTCTCCCTATAATACGTATCGTAATGTGGGGCTTCCTCCGGCTCCGATTTGTAGTCCGGGGAGAGATGCTTTGCATGCTGCAGCACATCCTGAGTCAACAAAGTTTCTTTATTTTGTGGCAGACGGAGTGACCGGTGGACATCGTTTTGCGAAAAGTTTAACAGAGCATAATCGTAATGTGGTATTGTATCGGAAAAGTGTGCGTAAATAATTGATGAAAATTGATGCAAAAATAAAGGCGCTGGGTTTTTATATCCTTGGCGCCTTATTTGTTTTATAGTGTTTGCAATTATTGTTTGGATGGAATAAATTTTAGCAATTCTTCCGGCTTATCAATAATTGTTTTTGCGTTTAGTTGTTGTAAAGTGGTTTTGGTTCTGAAACCCCAAGAAACGCTGATACAAGGTACTCCGGCATTGTTGGCGGTGGCGATATCTACTTCTGAATCTCCAACATAGATGTTGGGTTCGTTTTCGGCGTGTTGTTCTTTTATTAAAGCAAAGACAGCATCGGGGGCCGGTTTTTTCTTTACAGTATCGGTTACGCCTTGCGCATAATCAATTAATCCACCAAAGAACTTTTGAGCCAAAGCTTTTACACCTTCATCAAATTTATTGGATACAATCCCCATTTTTATACCTTTTTGTTGCAAAGTCTTCAGCATCGGGATTATGCCTTCGTACGGAGCGGTGTAGTCATTTAAATGTTCGGAATAGTAGTTCTTAAAGGTGGCAAAAATTTTCGGAAAATCAGGATTGTTTTTGCCGTTAGGAATAGCGCCGGCAACAAGCATATCTATTCCGTTACCAAGCAATGCTAAAGTTTCTTGTTCATTTTTTTGTGGTAAATTATGCGTTTTGAGTGCATAGTTTAAGGCTATTTCCAAATCTTTTGCGGTGTTTAGCAAGGTACCGTCTAAATCAAAAATTATCATTTTTTCCTCTTTGTTTTTTAGGTTTCGTTTGTGCTTTAATGAGCTTCGCCCCAATTGCTGCCGATGCCTACATCTGCAATTAGAGGCACTTTTAACTCTATACCAGTGATGTTTTCCATTTCTTGTTTAATAAGAGTGGCGGCTTTTTCCACTTCGTTTTCGGGGGCTTCAAAGACCAATTCATCGTGAACTTGCAGCAACATTTTGGTTTGTAAGCCGGATTGTTTTAATTTGGCATATATGCGGTTCATCGCAAGTTTGATGATATCGGCGGCTCCGCCTTGTATTGGAGCATTGATGGCGGCACGTTCCGCAAATGAGGATACTCGCTTGTTGCTGTCTTGAATGCCATAAATGCTGATTTTGCGATTAAACGGCGTGGTTACAAAGCCATTTTGACGTGCAAAGTTGATGGTCTTTTCCATATATGTTTTGACTTCCGGCATATTGGCGAAATATGCGTCAATATAGCGTTGTGCCTCGGCCGGCGTGCTTTCTATTTCTTTAGATAAACCAAAGGCGGAAATGCCATAAACAATACCGAAATTGATGGCTTTGGCACGGCGGCGATGGTTGGCGTCTACCTCTTCATAAGGAATTCCAAAAACTTGCGCGGCTGTTTTGCGGTGAATATCTACATTTTCATGAAATGATTCTTGTAGGAATTTGACATCGGCAATAGTGGCCAATAATCTTAATTCTACTTGCGAATAGTCGGCGGCGATTAGTTTGTATCCCGGTTTTGCGATAAAACATTCTCTGATTTCTCGTCCAATCGGTGTACGCACCGGAATATTTTGTAAATTCGGATTTAATGAAGACAGACGACCGGTATTTACAGAAATTTGGCTGTAGGTGGTGTGAACACGGTTTTGCTTGTCTATCAAGGCTAGAAGTGCCGTCGTGTAGGTTGATTTTAGTTTTTGATATTGGCGCCACTCTAAAATTTTGCGTGGTAATTCGTGTTCTTCCGCCATTTGTTCTAAGACTTCGGCGCTGGTGTTTAGTGAGCCAGATGTATGTTTTTTGCCTTTAAGGCCTAATTTTGTGTACAGGATTTCGCCAATTTGTTTGGGGGAGCTTAAATTAAACTCTTCTCCGGCCAGCGCATATATTTCTGCAGAAAGTTTATTCATTTCCGCATCAAAGCGCGTATCTAATTGCTTTAGCTTTAGAGTATCAAGCATTACACCTTCTCTTTCCATGCTGTGTAACACACCTGAAAGAGGGCGGTCAATTTGTTCGTATACGTAAAGCTTTTTTTCCGGTAATAATTGCGCATGAAAATGTTTGTGAAGGCGATAGATTAAATCTGCTTCTTCTGCAAAGAAAGTTGTGACTTCTTCTACAGGCATCGCTTTAAAATCCGTCTTTTTATATTCCGGAGCAGAGGCTTTGGGGATTATATCTAAAATATCCGCAGCCAAGTTGGGCAAAGCATGAGTGACAGACGAACTGTTTATGTCATACGACATTATGGCGACGTCATCATATGGCAAAGCATTCAATTCTTGTTTTAATTCTTTTTCCAGCAGACGAAGATTTTCTTTTATGTTTAGTGAAATTTTTAAGACTTCCGGATTGCTTAGTAATGGTAGCAAGAATGATTTTAGTTCTGTGATATTAATGCCTTTTTGATTGGTTGTAATGGGCGCAAACAAATCGGTTGTTGGTTGAATTTCTTGGGTGATTGGGATGTAGTAGGCGACGGCATTATCCACACTTACGGAAAGACCTAATAACGTATTATCCGATAGATGTGTTTTGAACGAAAATGCGTTATTTTTGAGGATTTGATTTTGTAAATCTTTCAGCTCTTGCGGTGTTTGGATGAGTTTATAAACGGCGGTTAATTTCTTTTCTTCCGGTAAATCGCAACATCTTTGTTTGAGCCAGTTGGCGGCTTTGTTTTTTAGGCTTTTGAACGCATGACGGTCAAGGAGATTTATTAAAAGATCTTCATGCGGAGCCATGCAACGTAGGTCTTGTAAAGTTAATTCAACCGGTACGTCGGCTTTTAAGGTAACCAGTTTTTGAGAAATCAGAGCATCTTCTTTATGGGTTAAGACTAATTCTCTACGCTTATTTTGTTTAATTTCTTCGGCGTGTTCTAATACTCCCTCCAAAGAACCGAACATGTTTACTAATTCAGCGGCGGTTTTTAAGCCGATACCTGGGATACCGGGGATGTTATCAGTGGAATCTCCGGCTAAGGCTTGTACATCGGTTACTCGTTCCGGATAGACACCAAACTTTTCTTTAACATCTTCGGGGGTAAAAAATTTGTTTTTCATGCCGTCATAGAATTTTACGCCGGGGCGAATTAGCTGCATTAAGTCTTTATCAGCAGAGACGATTGTGACTTCTTTATTCTCTTTTAAGGCTATATCCGTATAGGTGGCGATGAGGTCATCTGCTTCATATCCTTCCATTTGCAACCAATGTAAATTTAAGGCTTCCACAGCTTCGTGTATGAGGGCAAATTGCGGTTTTAATTCCGGTGGAAGTTCGGGGCGGGTGGCTTTGTATTCCGGAAAGAATTCATTACGGAAATTTTGACGTTTGGCATCAAATAACACCAAGCAATAATCGCACTTGATGTTGGCGGTCAGGCTTAAAAACATATTCAGAAAGCCATAGACGGCATTGACCGGCAAGCCTTCGGGATTGGTCATCGCGGGGCTGGCAAAAAAGGCGCGGAAAATGTAGCCCGAGCCGTCTATCAAGCATACTTTTTCTTTTTGGGGTGTTGTTTCTTCCGCCATATCGTACCTCCTGTTTTTTTGCCAATATAGTGCCGGAAAATTTTGTGGTAAAGGGGAATTTCCCGGTTATGCGATTTTTGTTTACAGAGCGTTAATTTTGTGGTATTATTATGGCAATTATTGAGATATATTCCGGGAGAATGATAATGAGTGAGAAATTTGGTAGTATATCATATGCGGATATCATGGATGAGATTTTTGCACGGTCAAAGAGTTTCAGCGGTAAAGAGTATTATGAGGAAATGATTCGCATTTGTCCCGAACTCAAGAAAAAATGGTGGGAAAGGATACCATCGGAAGAACAAATAAAGAAGATGGTTGCGGATTGGTATGCTGAAGGTGTGGTTGATGGGAAAGAGAGTATTCCTGAAGCAGAAGAAAAACTCGGTATTGCCATAGGTGGCGGCTATAAGTTTCCAAACGGAATGTCAGATGTTGAATATAATAGAGAACATACGATAAAAGACGGTTGCTTCAATCCGTTTCAGGAAGATAATGGAAGAGATTTTTGTTTTGACAGTAGTATAACAAAAGATGGACAAATATTTGTTAATCCGAAACCTGATAAGACGAGAGCTTATATTCAGGCGTGGCGGAATTTGCAATATGGGGATCGTGAGCAAATTTTAAGTGGGCTGCAGAAAGACTGGGCAGAACTTTGCGATTTAAATCCGGAGCTTAAAAGTATAAAGTTTGATAAGAACAATATGGCATCGCTGGTGATGGCGCAAGCCGGGGTTATTTATGATTTTCCGGCCAAAGATATTGAGCTTTTTTTGCAGGAAAATGAAAAGGGCGTTGAGTTGATAGCCCGCACGCATGAGGCTCGCATTCAAAGGGAACTGGCTGAGGCGGGCATTAAGGATTTTACTCCCCATTGGGTGCCGTCGTCGGAAACGATTAAGATGATGGGAGAACGTCTGCGGGAAAAAGAAGCAAGAGAAAAGGGTTTTGCAATGCAGAATGTGGCTGCTAAAGAAGCGGCGGAGGATGCGATGGATAAAGTTGAGCAGAAGCTGGCGGTGAAAGGGAGTGCCAAAGCGGCGGCGATGACGGCGGAGCAGGTTGCGGAGAAAGCGGCGAAGAAATCCGGCATATTGGCGCAGGCGGCGACGGCAAATGCCAAGTTTGATAAGGCGATTGATAATGCCGTAGAACAAGGGGCTCAGGCGCTTAATAATACCAAAGTCGGTAAAGCTTATGAAAAAGCAGCTCAGGTGGTTAGTGAAACGGCGGCGGCTAAAACTGTTTCTAAAACAGTTGAAAAGGCTACTCAAAAAGCTGCTCAGACCACAGTGGGTAAAGCGGTTACTAAAACGGTTGCTAAAACCGCAGGCAGTGCTGTCGGCAAATCGGTTTTGAAGAAAATTCCGCTGGTTAGTTTGGGCGCGGGTGCTTGGTTTGCTTGGGATAGAATTAAAGATGGTGATTGGAAAGGCGCATGCGGAGAGTTAGCTTCCGGTGCATTGGGCTGTTTGCCTGGTTTGGGAACTGCGGCTAGTACCGCTATTGATGTTGGCTTGGCTGCTAAGGATATTTCTGAAGTTGTGGCTGAAAATAAACAAAATCAATCGTCAGAGGTCGCTGAAACTAAAATAGCTAAGGTGGGTAGAGCTCCTAAAAACTTGAGTAAACAGATTGAAGAGCGTCTTAATGCAGAAAAAACGGAGCAAAACGATAGTACGTCCGTGCAAAAATTAACGCCGTCACAGATTTCTTTCTTTAAAAAACAAAAACAGAATTCTGCTTAAGCAAAGTTAAACTTTTTCTAACTAAAATGTGTTATATCATGCTTGAAACGTTATGGTAAAGGCATTTTAGCATGAAGAAGATTCGTTCAAACCACAGAAAAATAAAGAAAAACGCAGAGCTTGATGAAAATATGGTAAAACGCAAGAAAAAATTGCGTCAAGCTGCTCGTAAAAGAGCTGTTCAAAAGAAGAACAGCGGTAGGTCATGGAAATTTAAGCTATTCATGATTTTGTTGTGGTTGGTGCTCTTTGTCGGTGTGCTGGGCGGGTTGTTTATTTTTTATTGTTATAAAACTTTACCCGATTTTTCTAAGGCAATTTATATTGAGAGACAGCCAGGAGTTAAAATCTTAGCATCGGACGGTCGTGAAATAACCTCATATGGTGGATTGTTTGCTGAACCAGTAGACGTGGATGAACTGCCTTCTTATGTTTATCAGGCAGTTATTGATACTGAGGATAGGCGTTTCTTTAAACATAGCGGATTTGATTATATAGGATTTGCGCGCGCTATGGCGGTTAATGTGGTTAAAATGAGGTATGCGCAAGGTGCTTCTACTATTACTCAGCAAGTGGCTAAAAATCTGTTTTTAACGCGTGAGAAAAGTATTAAACGTAAAGTGCAAGAATATCTTTTGGCGCAATGGTTGGAAAAACATTTTACGAAAAAACAAATCTTGAATATTTATCTTAATCGTGTGTTCTTTGGTAGCGGTGCTTATGGGCTTAATGCGGCTGCAAAGCGATTTTTTAATAAAAAAGCAAAAGATTTGAATTTGCGTGAAGCTGCTATTTTGGCTGGGGCTCTTAAGGCGCCAAGTCGCTATAATTATCTTAGTAATAAAACTTTAGCTTTAGCACGTTCAGAGGTTGTATTGAAACTGATGCGTCGTGCAGGTTCTATCTCGCTTAAAGAGTGGGAAAATGCAATTAATTTGCCAATTGGCGATGCTAATAAAGATAGAATTTTAGGGGCTCGTTATTTTGGTGATTATATCATGACGGAATTGGCAAAGTTGGTGAAGATTTCTAATGAAGATGTGTATGTCAAAACAACTCTTGATTATAATTTACAACAACGAGCCGAGTATCTTTTGCGTAAGCATTTACGCGAAAATGCGGATAAACACGTTACAGAAGGCGCGGTGGTTATTTTGGATAGAAATGGCGCTATTAAGGCAATGGTCGGCGGTGCTGATTATAATACAAGCCAATTTAATCGTGCTACGCAAGCTCTTCGTCAGGCAGGTTCCTCTTTTAAGTTGTTTGTTTATTTGACGGCGTTTGAAAACGGATTTTCTCCTGATGAGTTACTCTCTGATGAGCCTATTCGGATTGATGATTGGGAACCGCAAAATTATGATAAAAAATTTAGAGGGGCGGTTAGTCTTAAGCAGGCATTTGCTCAGTCTCTTAATGTGGCGACAGTGGATTTGGCGACATATCTTAATTTGGAAGATATTATTTCTATGGCCTTAAAACTTGGTATTACTACAGATGTGAAAGATGAGCCATCTATTATTTTAGGTGCGGCAGAGGTGCGTGTTATTGATATGGCGGCAGCTTATGCGGCTACTTCTAACGGAGGTTTTGCTGTTTTCCCATACGCTATTCGTGAAGTAACCGATACGGATGGATACCGTTTGTATCAATATTCTTCGTCAGAGAGAGAAAGAGTTTTGCAACCGAAAACCGTGCAGAATATTAATATGTTGTTGCGTGAAGTTGTGGCTACCGGTACGGGTAAAAGAGCACGCAAGGTTAAAAACGCACGCGGAAAAACCGGTACTTCTCAAAATTATCGTGATGCTTGGTTTATTGGTTCTAATGATAGATATACGGCAGCCGTCTGGGTTGGTAATGATGACAATTCTCCTATGGACGAGGTGGGCGGAGGTACTTTGCCAACGGAAATTTGGGCCGAAATTATGAAGTAATTTTGCTTATAGGGGAATTGGCTTTATATCCCCATATCGCGAATGAAACGTGTGCCGGTAATGCTTCCGTTTGAAAATTTTCCGCGAACTTCTATTATATGGTTGTGGAATTTACGCCATTTACCAACGGTTGAGCGGTTTCGTGTAAATTCTAATTCAATATTTGCTGTGCCGCTTTCAGAGGCTCGTTTAGAATATCCTGAAATGCTGCAGTCTGAGCTGCCTATGCCGAAATCATTGCGGGCAAGCTGAATGTAGCCACGACCATCTTGTTCAAAATATTTTCCGCACCAGTTTTCTGTTTCTGCGGACAATGGTAGGGCATAACTGTTGCTCAGACATAAAAATAGTAGCAGAAATGCCGCTTTCTTCATGGCAAAATTCCTCCAAAAGTTAATATTTGCTTAATATATAAGGTTATTTTGTTTAATTGTCAATGATTTTGTCTATATTTTTTTATGTAGGTAGGTAATTTTTTTCTTTGAATTGGTATGTTTATTGAAAAACGAGGGAATGCTTAGGGAAAAATTTACATAAAAAAACAGACCGTTTTATGAGAAAAACGATCTGTTATAAGAAACTTGTCTTATTGTACCGATTAGGGGGCAATGTGACTGTTTAAATCTACAACTTGATAGCATTTGTCAAATGTTGCAGCGGAAATACCATAAATGTCCATCTTATTTGCATGTAAATAATCTCCGGCTTTTAAGTATTTCGGGCCATCATGCCATGGTACTTCATAGCGCAGATCTTCATTGACTTTAATGAAAGTATGTAGGCTTTTATCTGATTGGCGACGACTGTAACAGTAAACAAGTTGGTAGTTGTACGGTTTAGATAATTCGAGTGCAATATAATTTTGCAACTCTTCGTAAGTATAAGTTTTCATAATTCTTATTGTTTTATAGTAATATCATCATAATTTTAAATCTGATGCAGTTTAGTCAATTCATTGATTAATGGCAAGATTTTTTTTAGTAGAGGTGATGTTTTTTATTTTTCTATACGAACGTTAAGTTTATGTTTAGAAGCCTCGCTTATGATAAAGCTAATTAATTATGCAGAGAAGGCGAAGTATATGGCAAAGTTACATTTTAATTTAAGAGATATGTTTGCGATTGTGATGGTGTTGTTGTTGTGGCATTTGTTTTTGCCTTATACCTTAACAGCAGGCGTGGTGATTTGTGTTGCTTTTATGGGATTGGGATGGAAATATGGTGTGCGTCCGTCTCTGATAGATGCATGTTTTATAGCTGCTTTTTTATTAAATCTTTGGTATGTCTTGGCTTCTTGGGGTAATGTTCGGCAGTATGATTATTTTAATTTTGTGATGCATACTGATTATTTTTTGCAAAACGATTTCTTTTTGACAGAGCCTTCTGCTTATTTGCAGTCAGTTTATTTTCAGCCGCCGCTTTGGGGAGGGATTTCTGCTCTTGTAACCAAGTTTTCCATGTGGTTGGGTGCAACTCAAAATATGGGGTTTGACAGTGTTCGGTTTATCAGTCTGTTTTGTGTGGCCGGTGTCGGTATCTTGTTTTGGCGTTTGCTGAATATGTTTCAATTTTCCGAAAAGCTTAAAATTACCTTGTTCGCTTTGTTTGTTTTTTTTCCTGTACATGGGCTTGTGGCTAATTTGGTGAATAATGACGCATTGACGTATTTTTTGATGATAATGATGATTTATTCGGGCTATAAATGGCATCTTGAAGGCAAGTGGAGTGATTGTTTGTGTTTGTCTTTGGCTTTGTTTTTGGCGGGATTGGTTAAATTTTCCGGTTTGATGTTGGTGCCGGCTTTGGGCGTCTTTGGGGTATTTCGTCTGATACAGACCGAGGATAAATTTAATCGTCAGATGTGGAGGCAATTTATGACTATCGCATCGGCTACTATTTGTGGTTTTGTTTGGGGATGGTTTTTGCTTTATCACGACTTTCCATTGGTGCCGCCGCCGGTTAATAATAATTTTCAAGATTTAAGCGCTTACTCTATCGGACAACGTTTGGTGAGTTTGCAAAATGTTTTCATCCCTTTTGCGGATATTCGGCATGGTCTGACAGAACCTAATGTGTGGTTGGCTTTGATAAAAACTTCTCTCTTTGGAGAATGGAGCTGGCAAGGTACTGTTTGGGCTTGGATTTTATATGCTTTATCCGGTCTGTTTGCTGTTCTATGTGTGGTGGGATTTTTTGCGCTGTTGACGGATAAGTTGGGCAAAGATTGGAGCTTTAATTTGTTTGTTGTGATTGCCGTTTTTTCTGTCTTAATCGCATGGATGAATTTCTGGATTGAGTATCCTTATTTTTGCTCCAGCGAGTTTCGGTATGTGATGATTTTGTTGCCTCTTTCTTTGCTTTGGTTGGGACATTGGTGGACACAAAAAAGCCTGCCGCAATATATTAATTATACTTTGGCAGGCTGTATCGGCGTTTTTGTTTTAGCGCGATTTATGCTTTATCTAAATACCATTGAACTGTTTTAACAATTCCGGTTTTGAAGGTTTCATCCGGTTTGTATCCCAATTCGCTGGTGATTTTTGTCGGGTCAATTGCATAACGCAAATCATGGCCGGCTCTGTCTTTAACAAATGTTATTAAATCTGCATATTTTTTGCCGTCTTGTCTTGGACGTAAATCATCTAATATGCCACAGATGGTATGAGTGATTTGCATGTTGGTTAATTCGTTATGTCCGCCGACATTATATGTTTCACCACTTTTGCCATTGTGGAAAATCATATCAATTGCTTTGGCGTGGTCTGCGACGTATAACCAATCGCGAATGTTTTGACCATTACCGTAAATTGGAATCGGAGATAAGTTTAGACAGTTGCGAATGATGGTCGGTATTAGTTTTTCACTGTGTTGTTTCGGACCATAGTTGTTAGAGCAATTTGAAGTGGTTACGTTCATGCCAAAGGTATGATGATATGCTCTTACTAAAAAGTCTGAACCGGCTTTGCTGGCTGAATATGGGCTATTGGGTGCGTATGGTGTGGTTTCCTTGAAATAGCCTTCAGCGCCCAAGGTGCCATATACTTCATCGGTGGAAATATGATGGAAACGACGGTTTTCATAACCGGCTTTTGGGGTGAACGGCGCATCAAACCAGTGGGTTCTGGCGGCTTCTAATAGATTAAAAGTGCCGACTAAATTAGTGTTGATGAAAGCGCGAGGTCCTTTGATGGAGTTGTCAACGTGGCTTTCTGCCGCAAAGTGAATTACGCCGGTAAAGTCATATTTGGCAAATAAATCATTGACCAGAGTTTCATCACAAATATCTCCTTGAACAAAAGTGTAGTTTGGATTGTTCTCCACTTCTTTTAAATTATCCAAATTGCCGGCGTAAGTCAATTTATCTAGATTTACAACCTTATAATCGGGATGTTTTTCCATAAAATACGGAATAAAGTTGGAGCCGATGAAACCTGCTCCTCCGGTTACTAAAATTGTTGCAGACATTTAATTAATCCTTCTTTCCAATGGGGGATTTCTATATTGAAACGTGTTTTGATTTTTGTTTTGTTTAATACCGAATAGTGCGGGCGATGAGCCGGTGTCGGGTAGTCCTTGCTCTCTATCGGGCGTACTTTGCAGTTTAATTTGGATTGCTCCATAATCTCTCTGGCAAAGTCATACCAAGAGCATACGCCTTCATCCGTAAAATGATATATTTCCTTTTCTCCGGATT
The DNA here is from genome assembly GCA_944390455.1 of uncultured Alphaproteobacteria bacterium. GTDB lineage: Bacteria > Pseudomonadota > Alphaproteobacteria > RF32 > CAG-239 > CAG-267. The sequence continues at coordinate 141,231 of CALXPU010000002.1, forward strand.
TAATTTGCGGGAGGGCTTTGACGATTGCTTCGGCTAAGTCGTAGGCATTTGTCGGCGAACCAACTTGGTCAAATACAACATTTAAGCTTTCTCTTTCCGCACCTAATTTGCGCATCGTTTTGACGAAGTTGCCGCCATGTGGAGAATATAGCCACGCGGTACGGATGATGATGACGGTGTCTGCATTGGCTAATACGTTTAATTCGCCTTCGCGCTTAGTTTTGCCATATACCGATAACGGATGAGTTTCATCTTCTTCGTTATAAGGTTTGCAGTTATTGCCGTCAAAAACGTAATCGGTTGAAATATGAACTATCTTTTTGCCGTATTTCGCAAGATAAAGAGGCGCAAGAGCATTAACTTTGCGGGCGTTTTCTTCATCGGCTTCGGCTTTGTCTACGGCTGTGTAGGCGGCGCAGTTGATGATATATTCATAATCTTTGTTTTGTAAAAAAGCTTTTACGGCAGCTTCATCCGTTAAATCCAAATCTTCACGATCAATGTATTCGGCTTGGTCTTGTAACATTGTTTGCAAGGCGGTTCCTAATTGACCGTTGGCGCCGGTAACTAAAAACATGGTTCTAAATCCTTTAATAACGGGTGATTTAAATCTCTTTCCAAAACATTGGCTTTACTCATGTCTATTTGCCAATCTATGCCTAACGCAGGGTCGTTTACACATAGGCCGCCTTCTGCTTCTTTGCAATAGAAGTTATCGCATTTGTATGCGAAAACTGCTGTTTCTGACAATACGGAAAAGCCATGGGCAAATCCTCTGGGGATGAGTAATTGTTGTTGGTTTTCTCCAGACAATTTAACTGCTACGTGTTGACCATAAGTTGGAGAGTTGCGGCGAATATCTACGGCAACATCCAATACTTCACCGGAAATTACACGTACAAGTTTAGCTTGAGCGTGTTCTCCTTTTTGAAAATGCAAACCTCTTATGGTTCCATAGCTTGAAAAAGATTGGTTGTCTTGAACAAAGTTATAAAATAATCCGTTTTGTTCAAATTCTTTTTGATTATAACTTTCAAAGAAGTAGCCTCGTGTATCTGTGAATACGCGTGGGGTGAGGATATAGACACCCTCTAGTTTGGTTTTAGTAAAGATCATGATTTTCCTCATATACTTTTTGTAAATAAGCTTTATAGGCAACGCCGTCTTTTAGACGATTAATCAGTTTTTGCATTTGTTTGCCGTCTATGAAACCTTGGCGATATGCAATTTCTTCTATACACGCTAATTTTAAACCTTGGCGTTGTTCAATGATTTGTACGAATTGGGCTGATTCCATTAAGCTATCCGGTGTGCCTGCGTCTAACCATGCGTTGCCGCGCTTTAGTGGAATAACCGATAAACGACCTTCTTTTAAGTATAATTTATTTAAATCCGTAATCTCTAATTCTCCACGTTTGGAAGGTTTTAGCGATGCGGCTTTTTCGGCAACGTCTTTCGGGTAGAAATATAATCCGGTAACGGCATAGTTTGATTTTGGTTTTTTCGGTTTTTCTTCTATGGAAACAACTCGCTTCATTTCATCAAACTCAATTACGCCAAAACGTTCCGGATCGGATACGTGATAGCCAAATACCGTGGCGGTGTTGTCTTCTTCTTGTATTAACGTGCGATATGCGTTCATTTGTGATTGGATATAAAAGATGTTATCGCCTAATATTAAGCAAACTTTGTCATCTTTAATAAAATCTTTGCCTAAAATAAAAGCCTCGGCGATGCCATTTGGCGCTTCTTGAACTTTGTATTCCAAATGTAAACCTAAATCGCTGCCATCTCCAAAAAGTTCTTCAATGTTGGGAGTGTCTTTTGGGGTGGAGATGATAAGTATATCTTTTATGCCAAAAAGCATTAACACAGATAAAGGATAATAAATCATCGGCTTATCGTATACCGGTAACAGCTGTTTTGAAACGCATTGGGTTAGCGGATATAGTCTTGTGCCTGAGCCACCGGCTAAAATAATTCCTTTCATTAGCTTTTCCTTTGCGGGTTAGGGGTTAATGTTTGCAATAGTTTGTTTATGTTACTGAAATCATCTACGTTTGGATAGCGATTGTCAATATTAAACGTATATATATATGCTTTTTTGTTGGCAAAATCTTTGCTGTTCTGTTCAAGTTCAGGGTTCTTTTGTAGATAACTCTTATAATCTTCGGTTTCTTTAATCTTGTTTTTTAACAGTCCGCTACGACGAGAGAACATGTTGTAGTAGTAGATTATCAGATAAACCGTTAGCATTTGAACAATGGTATAGAATAGAGAACTGTATATGCTCAAAATACCACCTATCCAGACTAAGCCGAGAATTAAAAATGTTTTTAGGGTGTAACGCCATAGTTTCTTTTTCGGATTGACGTTAATGAAGATTATCATATACGGGAATAGCATGAGCGTGAAAGAACTTAAAATACTAAAACTATTCCACGGGTTGATGGCTAATAATGCGCCCCCGATTGTTCCACAGAGAAGCATACCAATACTGAAAGCTAGGTATAAAGCATTTAATTTCAATTTGAAAATGTGAATTTGCTTATAGGTGTTATACTTGAGATAATTGTATGCGCGTTTTAACTTTAAGGAAGATTCCGCTCCTTCTTTTAAAGTGGTTTCTTGTCCGGGATACAATATATTTATTAGGCGTTGTTCGGTTTTGGATAATTTTTTCAGATTATCACTTTTTTTGATTAAAACGACTTGTTCGCCATTGTTACGTAATTCCAATATGTTTTTAGCGCATAAATTAAGAATTTCGGCACCCAGAGAGGTTTTGTCATAGGTGTTTGCGTTTAACATACGATATATTGCAGGGGTCTTTTTCAAATATGCTCTGGTCTTATCTTTGTTGCGACGAATTTGCTCAAATGAAATACGGTACGATAACAATATGGCAAGTAAAGCAAAGAGAGCAAATAGGTTTGCACCGTAATCATGTATAAACCATTGGTATTTTTTAGAGAAGTCGGGCGCAAGTAATGTCCCTTTTTCCATTGTTAAAAATAAATGTACGTCTTCGCCTACGCCTAAAGCGTTTGTGTCTGCAAAGCCTAGGGCGTTTGGTGCCAAAGTGGTGATTGATACACGATTGCGATCTAGACCTTGTTTGGTGCTGGCAATAGCATTTTGGGCAATAAAGGTTTTGTTTTCAGGTAAGTAAACAATTGCATTGGCTGAACCGACAACGTTCTTTAAGGTTTTGGCGGTGATGTCCCAATATAATTCGTCAAAGTTGTCGTAATACCAAACGGCTCTGTCTATAAAATATCTGAAGCGATATGTGTAAATGCCTGTTGGTAGATTTAACGGTTCTTTCGGTTCTATGTGTAAATAGTTACCGATTTCGGTTATTTTGTAAGGATATTCTTCTCCATTGATGGTAACAGATTTTAGCGTGATGTCTGTGCGGCGTTTGTCACCATTTCTGGAGTAATTGTATTTTGGTAAAATACGGAAAAATCCGTATGGGAAACTCTCGTTGTTGGAAATAAACGTAAATTCTTCAGTAACTTGTAATAAACCGGTGGGTTCTATGCGGATTGTGGTTAGCACATAAGGAAAATGTTCATCTGCGGGGGCTAGAATCTCTCGTTCATCAGATAGTTTTACTTTAACATAAGGGAAATCCGGTACAAAAGGCTTATCTTCTTTAACTTGTTCTTTTAAGCGGTAAAATGTACCTTGCAGTTCAACATCTTGGTTAATGGTTTCATCCATGTTGCCGGCTTTTTGCATGCTGTCTTGATAAATTTTTTCGTATGCGGATAAGGTGTTTTCTTCCTTTTTAAGAGCGTTGACATCTATGATGCTGGTTGTTGAAGGGGTTGATAATTCGTCTTTGCTTACTTCTGCTTGTGTGATTATGGATAAGCGTTTTTGAAGGTATTTTCTGACATCTTGCGGATTTTGCAAATCAGGAAATTCATTATATAACTTTTTCATCTCGTTAAGACGAACATTAGGGTCTATCGCCATGGTGGTTTGTCTTTCGGCAATACTGTTTACACCGGCATTGGCGACGAACGGCTGGACAATGATAAATGTTATCAGAAAATACTTAAAAAAGCTCTTCATATCTTTTCTTTCAAGTTGCGGTCACTCTTATTTTGTGGTATCAGCATAAATATGTTTTACTATAATGACAAGTAGTTAATTTTTTTAAAAGGGGATAACTCTTTATTCGCGTTTCTTACGCATAAAATGGGAGATTTTGATATGGTCAACGAGAGTGTAAATAATTGTAGAAATGAAGCAGCCGCCATTATTTTGGGTGCCGGTAAAGGAACACGTATGAAATCCGATTTGCCGAAAGTGATGATGCCGGTGCATGGAAAACCTATGATTAAACATATTATAGAAACGCTTACATCTATGAAAATACAGAAAATTGTTACGGTTATTTCGGCTGATGGTGAATTGGTGAAAAAAGAAGTTGCTCCATATCAAACCGTTGTGCAGGCAGAACAGCTTGGTACAGGACATGCTGTTAATTGTGCAAAATCTGTATTGAATGGTTTTGATGGACCGGTTTTAATTGTTTTTGGCGATACGCCATTGATTACCGCAAAAACTTTTCAGAAAACTATTGATAAAATCCGAGAAGGTTTTGCCGTGGTGGTTTTGGGATTTAAGCCAGAGGATCCGGCACGCTATGGTCGTCTTGTAATGGATGGTGATGAACTTACGGAAATTGTAGAATTTAAAGATGCAACCGATGAACAGAAAGCTATAAATTTTTGTAATTCCGGCTGTATGGGATTTGACGGAAGATATTTATTTGAGATTTTAAGTCGAATCGGTAATGAAAATGCTGCTCATGAATATTATCTTACAGATGCAGTTAAAATTGCCAGACAGTTGGGGCTGAAATGTACGGCTATTGTCGGTGATTCTAAAGAAATTGCCAGCGCTAATACGCGTGAGGAATTGGCTCAGTTGGAAGAATTTTATAAGGATAGAGAAAATTGGTAAAGACAATTAAAGAATATTGGTTTGGAATACTCTTATGCACGTTATCGGCGATATTTTTGGTTTTTGTTGCTATTGTTGCGGCGGCTCCGCATGATGATTTAAAAATGCGTGGATTTGCGCCTTGTACTTTTCAAATGGCATATGACCTGAATTTATATTCAACGCAAAGCGATATTGCTGGAGTATTGGGCTCAATTGCCGAAAGCTATGTTTGTTATGCAGCCGTAATGGGGGAAGGGGTTAAGTTATGGCTTAACGGAAAACAGCCTACCCCGTGGGCAAATTATTTCTTTGAACCGGAGACGCTTAAAGTACCTGAAGAAATGAGCGAACCTTTTTCAGAAGAATTGCTTAAGGCTAATCGTTTAGACGATGAGGAAGAGGAGCAGGATATTTTTGAAAATTATCAGGAAAATCAAAATAGGGAGACAGATAAATGAGTGATGAGAAAATGCCTGAATGGGATTTGTCTGAGTATTATAAAGGAACAGACGATAAACAAATTGATAAAGATATAAAAAAATATGCTCAATTAGCCGCTGCGTTTGCAAAGAAATATAAAGGTAAGGTGGCAGCACTTGATGCGAAAGCTTTTGTTGCGGCATTAAAAGAAATTGAAGATATTAGTAAATTGGGATCAAAATTGGGCGGTTTTGCTTATTTGAATTCTACAACCAGACTTATGGATGCAAAAGCATCGGCTTTGTATCAAAAGGTTTCTGAGGCTTTGAGCGAGGCTGGAACGGATTTGCTTTTCTTTGGTTTGGAATATAATAAAATGGATGAAAAAGCCATTCGTAAATTGGAAGAAGATAAAGAGGTTAAAGTTTATGCTCCTTATTTGAAGAGAGTTCGTAAATTTAAACCTTATGAACTTTCTGAAGATGTTGAAAAAACACTGCTTGAAAAAGATGTTACCTCCGGTTCTGCTTGGGTTAGACTTTATGAAGAATCTATGGCTCGTTTGTCTTATGAAGTGGATGGCAAAAAGTATAATGATGCGCAAATCGGCCGCTTATGCTTGAGCCCTGATGCGGAATTGCGTGCAAAGGCAGGAAAAGAAATTAATAAAGTGTCTAAAGATAACAGCTTTAGTGTTTGTTATATCTACAATATGATTATGAAAGATAAAGCGGTGGAAGATAAAAAACGTGGCTTTAAATTGCCTATGTCTGCCAGAAATCTTTCTGAAGAAGTTAGCGACGAAACGGTTAATGCTTTGGCGCAGACCGTACGTGATAACTATAAAAATATTGCATGGCGTTTTTATAAACTTAAGGCTAAACTGTTGGGCGTAGATAAAATCCAATATTGGGACAGAAACGCACCGTTGCCTATAGAGGATGATCGCTCATATACTTGGGATGAAGCGGTACAAACCGTACTTAAGGCTTATAATGAGTTTTCTCCGAAACTTTATAATGTGGCAAAAGAGTTTTTTGAAAATCCATGGATTGATGTTGCTCCTAAAGATGGTAAAAGAAGTGGCGCATTTTGTTCGGGACCGTTGGTTGAAGAACATCCGTTTTTGATGCTTAACTTTGTTGGGAAACGTAATGATGTGCTTACATTGGCTCACGAACTCGGACATGGATGTCATCACCAATTAAGACGTAAAAACGGAACACTTAATGAAACGACACGAATGACAACAGAAGAGGTGGCTTCTGTGTTTGGAGAAATGCTTGTTTTTCAATCTATGCTCAATAATGCTAAATCTGATGATGAGAAAATTTCTCTGTTGGCAATGAAAATCAATGATATGATTAATACGGCTATTCGTCAGATTGCTTTTCACTTCTTTGAAACGAGAGCTCATGATGAACGTCAAAACGGAGAACTTTCTTCTGAACGCTTAAATCAAATTTGGCTTGAGGAAATGAAAGAGAGTTTGGGGCCATCAGTAGAGGTTGATGAAAATTCTGCTTATATTTGGGAACAGGTAGGACATTTCTTCTTCTTGCCGTTTTATGTTTACGCTTATTCTTTTGCTGATTGTGTGGTTAATTCTCTCTATTGGCTGAAACTTCAGAACAAAGTTGAGAATTTTGAAGATAAGTATTTGGAATTACTCTCTAAAACAGCTATAGGCGATTATAAAGAGATTTTTGCGCCATTTAACCTTAATCCCGAAAGTCATGATTTTTGGCAGGGTGGATTGAACCTGATTAGCTATTACCTTGACCAAATGGAAGAGCTAGTTAATAAAAAGGGATAAAGACTTAGGTATAGATGAAAAGGGCTCTCGGCCAAAGTCGGGAGCTTTTTTTATGTATAGAGAGGGAAGAAGATGCAAATAAAGCCAAGCAATTAGAGCTTGGCTTTATTTTTTTGTTTGAAGTTCAGGCTAGAACTTGTACTTGACGCCTAAGTCAAAGAGCTGAGGATCGTTCTTTTGAATGAGGTAGTTGTACTTTGCATACAAGGAGATGTCTTTGTATTCGTAGTCAACGGCAGCCTCTAAAACGGCTCTGTCTCTTTGGTACAAGTTTGCGTAGTCGTTGATGTAATACCAACCGTTTGCACCGTTATGTTGTGCTTGTATCTTATCGTACGGGGTTGCAAACTCGTGGTAGTAAACACCACCAATCTTGAAGCCAAGTTTGCCGTATTTCTCCATCTTGACGTTTTTCTTCAAGAATAAGCCGACACCGCCCTCTACGGAGAGGTTGTTGGTGCGTTTGGTTCTTAAGCCTTCAGAACCTTCGTCAAAGCCTTCTTCGCTGTAACCTAAGGCATTTAACATCAACGCAGGTTCTAATTCGGCAAAGCCGTTCAAATCTATGGTGTAACGTAATTCGTTGGTTAAGCCATAGAAGATGTCGGTTATATCGGAATCTCGTTCTGAACCGCGGTCATATTCACCCCAGCCGTAACCTACGCTTGCAATAGAAGCTAAACGTAAATTGTCGCTGAATTTATGTAAATACGGAACGAAGATATTGACAATATTCAAGTCACGATCGCCACCATCGTCATAGCTGGTTGACAGTTTCGTGTAACCAATACCTAAACCTAAGCGGTTCTTGTTGTTTAGACGTTTATCGCCAAAGGTATACATGGAGTTTGAACTCAAATCATATCCTGACAATAAGCCTTTGCTGTCGGTTTCAAGATTGTAATTATCATATCCGGCAACCACACGATAAGGCTCATCGCTCGGTTTTAATATTGTATCGGCCATATTACGATTTAAGCTACGAATTACTTGGAAGTTCTCGTCGGCAAAGTTTAACATCGTGTTTAGACCGGCTTGGTCGGCAATGTTAGACTGTGTGGATTGCTCGTCGCCGGCGCCTTTAATCTCGTCAAACATACCTTCCAGATTTCCATCTTTGTAGTTTTGTTCCAAATATGAACTTAAAGATGCGTTATCGGTGAACTCGTTGAAGTTACGACGATTCATAACGACATCATAGCTGCCATCCGCATTCTGTTGCTTATTTGCAGTAAACAAAGCAGATTCAGAAGCTAATTCTAGTCCGTCGGTGTCGCTGACTTGTAAACTGCCTTCTTGGATATAGGTGTCTTGGTTGCCGCCCATAACGGTTGAAGTACCGACGTTTAATTCGCCCTCTAGGCTTTCTGCTTCATAGACACCGCCGTCTTCTAAGTATATCTTACCATCCATCGCATTCAAATCTGCGGCGCCACTGAAGGCCATGCGGCTGTAGTTATGTAATTCTGCTCCATTTAAGGTTATACCGCTTTGTCCTTCTTTAACTTCGCCGTTAATCGTAATGGTACCATAGTTGTTGACTTTGGCGTCAAGCGCATTTTGGTCAATATATATACCATGGGCTTGACCATTTTCATCGGAGTTAACGGTTATGCTTGCGCCTTCTTCGTTGGTTACAGTTGTGCCTGTACCATCTTTTACATAGATACCGTATGCGTTTTTGCCTTCAACGGAAATGTCCCCGCTGTTGGTTATTGTGTTTTGGCCTTCGCCATAGATACCATATGCGTTTTCGGCATTACCGGTAATCTCAATGGTGCCGGCATTGGTTATTTTACCGCCAACATTGGTATACATACCGACAGCGTTGCCGCCATTGTAGCTGTGTATCTTTATGGTTGCTCCGGTCTCATTGGTTACAGAGCCGCTTGATGCTCCATACATGCCGTATGCCGTGCCGCTGCCATAGTGGTTCAGTTCAATACTGCCGGTTGTGCCGGTAACTATATTCGTACCGTTTTCTATGCTTGCTGTATCTTTCATACCATAGCCGTCTTCGCTACCTGTAATGTCTTGATTGATGGCGGTTTGGTTTGAACGAATGATGTTATTTACAGACATTCCACCAGCACTTACACAATCGTAGTTTTCTAATTGGTAGCCATCTTTACATTGTGCAATAGCATATTTTCCGTTACAAGTTGTTGTTTCGCAAGATTTAGCGGTTGATGGACAACTTGAGAATTTGTACTTGTTATCACAAGCACAAGTGTTTCCAGCATCAACATATCCGTGACTTGAGTCGCATCCTGTCTTGTAGTAACATTTACTTGTGCTGTCTTGTCCGCATATCATTCCGGTTGGGCAAGTGGTAAATCCAGTAGAGTTGTTACAGCTGTAGCTACAAATTTCACATTCTTGGTTACCGCTATATGAATCGGTACCTGTTGCTGTTCCGCTGGCGTAACTGTTGCCTGAGCAACTTGGATTGATGCTACCGGTTGAGCAAGATTTAGCTTCGCATTTACCGCAAGTCTTTCCACCAGAAGTTCCACTGCTGCTGAATTTCCATCCGTTTATACCCGTACTACCGCAGTCTGATACGCTTTGGTAAGAAGTGCTGTATCCGCTTGGGCAATTTGATGCAGAGTTACGTTTCCAACAACCAGAGCCACTGAAGCTTTCTGTACAATTATATCCGCCCTCTTGGCATGAACTTTGGCTGGTATATGGATACTCTGAAGAACATCCGGTCTTTTGATAGCATTGGATTGGACTACTAATTGTGCTACAAGTATATCCGGTTGGGCATGAACCAGAATTCCAACCGCTTGCGCATGAGTATGTGCATTTGTAACAAGTCTTGTCACCAACAGTGGTGGTTGATTGACTAAATGTGTATCCTGTGCCACCTGAACATGCTGTTTCGCTAGGATATTCTATAGGACATGATTGGGAACCAGTACGACGGTAACAAGTCTGTCCGTTTTCCCTTACGCTTGTGCAGGTATAACCACCTGATGTACAAGAGCTATTGTCACTGTAGCCTGTTGTTCCGTTACAAGTGTATTCGCAAGTGTAACACTGTGAGTTACCAGCATAATTTGAACTTGCAACTGCTGTTCCCTTTGTGTATGTTCCTTGAGTACAGGTTTGGCTGGTGCTGCTATCACCAGGGCAAGTCTTGGCTTTACATTCGTTACATTTTGTATCGCCTGCATAGTCCACAGTTGTCATTGTCCAACCGTTTGCACCACTAGTGCCGCAGTCTGTTACTGAAGTTATTGAGGTTGAACCCGTATCGCAGGTTCTTGGAGTACATACGCCACAAGCGCTATCTCCGGAATATCCGTTTGTTGTAAAATCCCAACCTTCTGGATTTGCGCCGTCTCCGCAGCTGTTAACGCTTGTATTTGATGTTGAGCCTGTTTCACAAGATTTTGGTTCACATTTACCGCAAACTTTTCCTCCGGATTGACCATTTGAACTGTATGTCCAGCCTTCCGGATGAGATTTTCCAGTACAATTTTCTAATCCTTGAGTGTAGCCATCAGGACATTGAGAAGGGGTGCCTCTTAACCAACAAGTTTGACCATTTTCATATACTTGAGAGCAAGTGTAACCACCGGTTTGGCAAGTGCCTTGATCTGAAAAAGCGGTTGTCCCGTTACAAGCATAGGTACATGCATAGCATGCTTCTTCTCCATGATAGCCTGTTGTGTTTTGGCTTACAATTTTGGTATATGTTCCTGCTTTGCATATTGTGGTAGTTGAGCCTTTCGGACAATCTTTCATTGTACATTTTCCGCATACGGCATCACCTGCAAAACGTGTTTCATCTTGGTCATAAGTCCATCCTTCAAGTTTACCGCATGATGCAGCGTTCGGATAGGCTGTGCTGTAACCACTGTTACAAGTTAATTCAGAGCAGATACCACATTTTAAGGTGCCGGACATTCCACTTGAAGTGTAACTCCATCCCTTTGAACCGGTGTCTCCGCAGTCATCAACACTTTGATATTGAGTGGAACCAGTTTCGCATTGTTCGGGCTCTCCTCTCAGCCAGCATGTGATGCTATGATTGGTTACAGAAGTACATTGGTAACTACCATTATTGGTACATTCATTTTCTGTGGTGTAATAATTTGATGCGCAGGCATAACTACATGTTAAACATGGTGTATTGCCATTGTAGTCGCCATTTTCTTTCTGGGTTAGGGTAAATCCTGTTCCTGCTGGTTCGCATGTTGTTGTTCCTGTATCGCATTGTAAAGCGACACATTTACCGCAAGATTCGCCGCCAGATTGTCCGTTTGTTTCAACTTTCCAACCCGCTGCACCGCCTACACCGCAATCTGTTGGATCTTGTATTGCGGTATCATAACCTGTTGGGCATTTTTCGCTACCGCTTCTTTTCCAGCAACCAGAACCAGAAGCACTTTCTGTACAAGTGTAACCACCGTTTTCACAAGTTGTTTGGTCTGTGAAAGGATAATCACTTGGGCATTTTGCATCTAGGTAACATTTGCCGCTGTTATCAGGTAAAGTGATTTCGTTTGTACAAGTTTTTCCACTTGGGCAAGAGCCTGAATTCCAGCTACTTGCGCATGAATATGTACATTTGTAGCAAGTCTTGTCACCGACAGTTGTTTGATCTTGACTGTATGTGTAACCCGTGCCACCAGAACATGGTGTTGTATCCGGATATCCGGCCGGACAATCTTCTGAACCACTACGGCGATAGCAGGTTACGCCGTTTTCTTCAACCGTTGTACAGATGTATCCTCCTGTTTGGCAGATGTCTTGGCTGGTATATCCTTGAGTGTTGTTACATTTATATTCGCATGTATAGCACTGTTCGTCACCGGCATAATTTGAGCTGGCAACAGCTGTGCCGCTTGTGTAGGTTCCGGTTTTACATGTTTGGCTTGTTGAACTGTCTGTTGGACAGCTTTTAGCTGTGCATTTACCGCAAACTTTTCCGCCGGATTGACCATTTGATGTGAAGTTCCAACCATTGGCTCCAACACTACCGTCTCCACAATCAGCTACGCTTTGATAATCGGTTGAAAATCCTGCAGGGCATTGTTCATCTCCTGTTCTCTTCCAACAACCAGAACCAGGAGCACTTTCTGTACAAGTGTATCCGCCTGTTGTACAAGTGTTTTCATCAGTATAAGGATAATCGCTTGGACATTGTGCATTACGGTAACAAGTTCCACTACTATCCGGTAAAGTTATTTCTTCACAAGTCTTACCAGCCGGACATTTGCCTGCAGTCCAGCCTGATGCACAGGAGTAAGCGCATTTGTAACAAGTGGTGTCGCCAACTTGTTGTGAAGTCTCGGAAGTTGTGTAACCGTTTCCGCTTGGCGTGCAAGGTTCTTCACTTGGATATTCTATCGGACATTTTTCTGATCCGGTACGACGATAACAGGTTTGACCGTTTTCGCTAACACTCGTACAAATATATCCGCCAGCTTGGCAAGTTCCTTGGTCTGCAAAGGCGGTTGTATTGTTACATTTGTATTCGCAAGTGTAGCACTGTTCGTCGCCGGCATAGTTGTCACTGGCGACAGCAGAGCCGCTTGTGTAGGTTCCGTCGGAGCATGTCGGATTTGTGCTACTGTCTGTCGGGCATTTTTTTGCTGTACATTTACCGCAAACTTTTCCACCGGATTGCCCGTTAAAGGTGAAATCCCAACCGTTAGCTCCAACACTGCCGTCTCCACAATCAGCTACGCTTTGATAATCGGTTGAAAATCCTGCAGGGCATTGTTCATCTCCAGTTCTCTTCCAACAGCCAGAGCCAGGGGCACTTTCTGTACAAGTGTATCCGCCTGTTGTACAGGTTGCTTCACTGGTATATGGATAGTCTGTTGGGCATTGTGCATTACGATAGCAGGTTCCACTATTATCCGGTAAAGTTATTTCTTCACAAGTCTTACCAGCCGGGCATTTGCCTGCAGTCCAACCTGATGCACAGGAGTAAGCGCATTTGTAACAAGTGGTGTCGCCAACTTGTTGTGAAGTCTCGGAAGTTGTGTAACCGTTTCCGCTTGGCGTGCAAGGTTCTGCACTTGGATATTCTATCGGACATTTTTCAGATCCGGTACGACGATAACAGGTTTGACCGTTTTCGCTAACACTCGTACAAATATATCCGCCGTTTTCGCAGACGTTTTGATTTGTAAAGGCTGTGGTGTTATTACAAGCATAGGTGCATCTGTAACAATTATCTTCACCAGCCGCACCATCTATAACTTCGCTGTCTACTTTAGTAAATGTTCCATCTTGGCATCTTTGGATTGAGGTTCCTGGGGCACATGTTTTGGCAACGCATTTGCCGCAAGAAACACCATCAACTTCTCCATTGTTGATGACATCCCAACCATTTGCTCCTTGAGAGCCACAGTCTGTCGGTGTTTGAATTGCGGTATCATAACCAGTCGGACATCCATTTTCAGGATCTTTGTCATCATCATCGTCATCAAATAAAAAGTATGCACCAGCAGCGCCTGCACCTAATAACCACCATGCAGCCGGATGTATTTTGGTCTTTTCACCGGCGATGACGGCACATATTGGATCATCATCATCGTGGCAAGCTACTTTTGTACTGGCTCCAAATTTTAATAAAAGAGCATAAGCATTGCGGTCTTGCGCCTTTTGTGCAAGGCATAAAGCTGTGTTCTTATTGCGATCTTGTAGGTTTATGTAACGCTTAAATTGTTGTAATCTTGTTATATTTCCAGTTCTTGCCCAATCATATAGGTGAGCAGGGGTTAATCTGGTGGCAGCTTCGGCTGTTCCAATGCATAAACTGCAGAGAAAACCTATAATTCCTAATCCAAAACTAACACGTCTTTTTATTTTATTCATACGTATCTCCTCTGTCCTATTTTTTATTTATTTTTCTAGGACGATATGTTTTTTGTGCACAAAAACCGGCGCATATGATACACCTTGCAACTTTTCTAGCATATAAAATCTTATTTGTAAAGATGTTTTTTTGTATAACATTCGCTTTTTAAAGTCTAAATGCAAAAAAAATCAATATTTATTAATCTTTAATTAACCTTTTAGTTTACAAGGTGCGAATCGATTTTAATATTGTTAAGGAATTGGTAACTATTGAGGAAGATATTTTGTCATTTATTTGGACAAAAATGGATTGTAGAAACGAATTTTAATCGATTATTTCGCCTTTTTTAATACCATATAATATACTTCTTTGCATCCAACCTTCTATTTTGTTTTCAAATTCAAGCTGGCAAAATGATGGACCGCATTTCTTTATTTTTGCAACAACACCATTTTCTGCACGGGCAATAACGTCTGAGTTTAAACTGTCTTTTTCGTATACGTTGTTTTCACCTTGCTCAATGATAAGTGCGTAACGAGTATTGGTTAGAAGGTTTTTACGTATCCATGTTTCTGTGCCTTCGTAATCTCTGATTTTACGCCACTGATCATATTCTGCGATGATTTCTACAGGATGATTTTGTTGTTGGTAAATCCATTCTATCGGATAACGAATATTTGGACCGGAACGAGCATTTACTTTATCTGCACGCATGGCCACAAAACGAGTTTCTTCAGGTGATAATTCGTGTATGGTGACAGCATTGGCGTTTAACGTTATGATAAAGCTTAAAAGTGTTAAGATAAATACTCGCATTTTTTCCTCAATTCTCTTATTCTGTTTTCAGTCTAGAGAGTAGGGGTTAAAAAAAGTTTAAGTTTGTGGAAAAAGTCGGGAGCTTTTTTTATGACAGGGAAGAAGATGCAAATAAAGCCAAGCAATTAGAGCTTGGCTTTATTTTTTTGTTTGAAGTTCAGGCTAGAACTTG
>CALXPU010000003.1 GCA_944390455.1 uncultured Alphaproteobacteria bacterium
TCCATTTGGAGTTGTAAAGAAAGGCACCTTAATGGTGCCTTTCCAAGAACCCCGGGTTTACCCGGGGATATCTATTTTTTTCTTTTCCATACCTTTTTATGCAATTTCATTGTGAAAAAATTTGTTTAGTGATGGAAATTTTAATTTAAAATAAGTAATTTTGTAGTAATCGTAGTTTAAGTGATTAGTTGTAAACTATTTACAGAGGCTTTTAATTTAGGTTGTTATAAATGCAAAAATATTCAAAATATAAAATCGCAGCGAATTATGCTTATGCTTGGTTTAATGCCGCTAAAGATAAAAAAATTGAAGATAAAGTATTTGATGAAATACAATTATTGAAGGCTTCTTATGCGCAAGATAAAGAAACTTGGAATATTTTAGCAGCTCCGATTGATGATGATACTATTAGACAGTCCATTATTGAAACCGTAGCGAAAAAAATTAAACTTTCCGAAGTTTCTACCGATACTCTATTGTTGACAGCTCAAAATGGGCGAATTGCTTTATTGGGTTTTATTCTTGATGAGTTTATCAAACTCTATTATCAAGATAAAGGAATCGTTGAAGTTACGGTGGAAACCGCTGTTGAATTATCTGATACTCAGGATAAAAAATTACGTACAGTTTTGGAAGATAAACTAAATACAAAGGTTATACTTAACTATTTAGTAAATCCTGAAGTTTTGGGCGGTTTAAAAGTTAGCTTTGATTCTTTTTTGATTGATGATACACTGCAGACAAAATTAAAACGTATGAAGTTGCTTTTGAGCGGAGGAGATGTGAAGTAATGTTTTTTCTAATTTTTATGGTGAAGAAAGGAAACTGATATGGCTGTGAAAGCAGAGGAAATTTCCACTATTCTCAAAGAAAAAATTGAACATTACAACTTTAATCCAGATATGGAAGAAGTTGGACGTGTTCTTTCGGTCGGCGACGGTATTGCTACCGTTTATGGCTTGACCGGTGTTGAATATAATGAAATGGTTGAATTTTCATCCGGCGTTAAAGGTATGGCTCTTAACCTCGGTGAGGACAGCGTCGGCGTAGTTATTTTCGGTTCCGATGCTGAAATTAAAGAAGGCGATATCGTTAAACGTACGAATAAAATCATTAGCGTTCCGGTCGGAAAAGAATTACTCGGCCGCGTGGTTGATGCTTTAGGTCAGCCAATTGATGGTTTGGGTTCAATTAAAGCAAAAGAATTTGCTAATGTTGAAACCAAGGCTCCGGGTATTATTGAACGCCGTAGCGTACATGAACCGGTTCAGACCGGATTGAAGATTATCGACTCGCTTATTCCTATCGGACGAGGACAACGTGAATTGATTATCGGTGACAGACAAACCGGTAAAACTTCTATTATCGTGGATACAATCATTAACCAAAAATCTGTTAATGATGCAGCTAAAAGCGATAAAGAGAAGCTGTTTTGTATTTATGTTGCCATCGGGCAAAAACGTTCAACGGTAGCACAAGTGGTTAAGACCCTTAAAGATTACGGGGCTATGGATTATACCATTGTCGTTGCAGCTACCGCTTCTGATGCGGCTCCTTTGCAATATATCGCTCCTTATGCCGGTTGTGCAATGGGTGAATATTTCCGTGATCGCGGTATGCATGCGGTTATCTTTTATGATGACTTATCCAAGCAAGCTACGGCATATCGTCAAATGTCTTTGCTTTTACGTCGTCCGCCTGGGCGTGAAGCTTATCCGGGTGACGTATTCTATCTGCACTCAAGATTGCTTGAACGTGCGGCTAAACTTGATGAGGCTCATGGTAGCGGCTCCTTGACGGCTTTGCCAGTTATTGAAACACAAGCCGGTGACGTATCCGCCTATATTCCGACTAACGTTATTTCTATTACCGATGGTCAGATATTCTTGGAGACGGGCTTATTCTATCAAGGTATTCGCCCTGCGGTTAATGTCGGTATTTCCGTAAGCCGTGTAGGTTCTGCTGCTCAAGTTAAGGCAATGAAACAAGTTGCAGGTACTATGAAACTTGATTTGGCACAATATCGTGAAATGGCAGCTTTCTCTCAATTTTCTTCAGACCTTGATATTGCAACGAAGAAATTGTTGGAACGTGGCGTTCGCTTGACAGAATTGCTGAAACAACCTGTTTATCATCCGCTTCCGATTGAAGATGAAGTTGTTTCGTTGTTTGCCGGCGCACGTGGCTTCTTAGATGAATTGGAAGTTGCACAAGTAAAAGATTTTGAGCAATTTATGCTTGAAACCATTAAACGTGAAAAGAGTAGCATCTTGAAAGAAATTCGTGAGCAAAAAGTGATTTCTGAGGAATTAGAAAAATCTCTTACGGATTTCATGAAGCAAACTCTGGACGCTTATAAGAAAAAAACAGCTCAAGAAGCGGCTTAAAGTTTCTTAACATTAGGAACAGAGTTTCGGCTTTGTTCCTAATGGAAAATTTAGTCGTTTTCTTTATGGTTGCATAGAAAGGATTGTTGTTATGGCGGGCTTAAAAGAACTCCGTACTCGGATTGAAAGTATTAAGTCTACTCAAAAAATTACTTCGGCGATGAAAATGGTGGCTGCGTCTAAATTTCGTCGCGCTCAGTTGACTTTGGATAAAAGTGAACTCTTTCAGGATATGTTGATTAAACAAATTAAAAATGTTTTGTTTGAGCTTAAATCCGAAGAACAAGAGAAAGGTATTTCATTTTTATTGCCGTCGACTTTGGTGCAACCTAAAAATCCGCAAACTTATGTTCTCTTTGTTTTATCTTCAGACAGAGGACTTTGCGGAAGTTACAATTCTCAAATTGCTAAAGAAGCTAAACGTCGTATTGAGGAATTGAAAAAGGAAGGCAAAAATGTTTTTGTCTTTTGTTATGGTAAAAAAGGCAGTACAGCCCTGAACAGAATGGGCATCAAAGATATTGTTGAAACCTACCCTACCGTTATTAAAAAGCATTTGACTTATGAAGAAGCACTTTCTTTCTTGCATGATGTGTGGGATAAAAAAGAACAATATCACGCAGATGTTTGCGAGATTGTTTACAGCGACTTTTTATCAGGATTAACGAGAACACTTGTTTCTAAACAAGTTTTTCCGTTTGACATTATTTTAGATGAAAATGATGTTGATGTTAATCGGGTGGGAAACGCTTATTACGGATACCTTCCGGATAAATTGGAATTACTTAAAAGACTTTCTAACCTTTATATGCGTACCGCTATGTTTGAAATCCTTATTAACTCACAAGCATCTGAACATGCGGCTCGTATGAGTTCAATGGATAATGCTAATCGAAACGCTCGAGATATGATTAGCTCTCTGACTTTCAAATATAATACACTCAGACAATCGGCTATTACGACGGAATTAACCGAAATTGTTGCCGGTGCCGAGGCAATGTAAAATTATGCTATACACTTGTTTTTGATAAATGTTTTAGGAGAATACGAGAAGATGGTGGCAAAAAAGAAAAAAGAAACTGAAGAGAAAACCGAAATGGATACTCTGAAAAAAGAGGCTGATTTGCGGTTAGCTGAATTAAGACAGCATATCAGCGAACTTGAAAACACCGACAAACTCGGTGAAATTCATCAGGTTATGGGCGCTGTTGTTGACGTTAAATTCTCTAATGTCAATGCATTGCCGCCAATTTTGAGTGCTCTTGAATGCGAATGCAAAGGACGCCGTTTGGTCTTGGAAGTTGAGCAACACTTAGGAGAAAATGTTGTCCGTACTATCGCTATGGATACAACGGACGGCTTAAACCGAGGTGTTAAAGTATATAATACCGAAAAACCAATTACGGTTCCGGTTGGACCGCACCTTTTAGGTCGTATTATCAATGTTGTCGGCAACGAAGTTGATGGCAGAGGTAAAATTGATGCTGCCAGTTATATGCCTATTCATCGTGATGCGCCTGCATTTACCGATCAATCAACTGATCCGGAAATTTTTGTGACAGGTATTAAGGTTATTGACTTGCTAGAGCCTTATTCCAAAGGTGGTAAAATCGGTTTGTTCGGTGGTGCCGGTGTGGGTAAAACCGTGCTGATTAACGAACTGATTAACAACATTGCAAAAGGTCATGGCGGTTATTCTGTTTTTGCCGGTGTGGGTGAACGTACTCGTGAAGGTAATGACCTTTATCATGAAATGATTGAGTCCGGCGTTATTGACTTAAACGGCGAAAACTCTAAAACAGTTCTGGTTTACGGTCAAATGAACGAACCACCTGGAGCTCGTGCTCGTGTGGCTTTGACCGGTTTGACCGAAGCTGAATATTTCCGCGATGTTGAACACCAAGACGTTTTGTTCTTCGTTGATAACATCTTCCGTTTTACGCAAGCTGGTTCTGAAGTATCCGCTTTGCTCGGTCGTATTCCTTCCGCTGTGGGTTATCAACCAACTTTGGGTACGGATATGGGCGCCATGCAGGAGCGTATTACATCTACGAAAAATGGTTCTATTACTTCTGTGCAAGCGGTTTATGTGCCTGCCGATGATTTGACCGACCCGGCTCCGGCTACCACTTTTGCACACTTGGATGCAACAACCGTACTTTCTCGTAAAATTTCTGAACTTGGTATTTATCCAGCCGTTGACCCGCTCGACTCGACAAGCCGTATCTTAAATCCGGATGTTGTGGGCGAAGAGCACTACAAAGTTGCGCGCGGTGTTCAAGAAATTTTGCAGAAATATAGTTCATTACAAGATATTATCGCGATTTTGGGTATGGATGAACTTTCTGATGACGATAGAATGGTTGTTTCTCGTGCCAGAAAAATTCAAAAATTCCTTTCTCAACCATTCCATGTGGCTGAAGTGTTTACCGGTAAAAAAGGTCGTTTTGTTCAACTTGAAGATACTATTAAAGGATTTAAAGGTATTCTTGAAGGAAAATATGACGATATTCCGGAACAAGCTTTCTATATGGTTGGAACTATAGAGGAAGTTTTGGAAAAAGCTGAAGAAATGAAGGGAGCTGCCTAAATATGGCTTTGGATATTCAACTTAAGATTTATATGCCTGAAAAATTGGTTCTCGATACGAAAGTTTATCGTGTTGTTTTGCCGGCTCGTGAGATGCCTCTTACGGTTATTAAAGGCAGAGCGCCAACTTTGATGGCTTTAGGTATGGGGCTGGTGCAGATTTTGGATGAAGCCAATCATGTGGCTGATGAATGGTTTATTTCCGTCGGTTCCGCGGACATTAAAGAAGACACTTGTACAATTTTGACAGAATCTGCTTTTAATAAAAAAGACTTAAATCTTGAGTTGGTTAAGCAAATGTATGAGGATTTCAAAAATCCTTATTACAAATGGTTGTTAGACTATTTTGAAAGAGAAAAAACGAAAAAATAGTTTGGTTCCGTTTTCTATAAAAGCTGTCTTGTTTTCAGGGCAGCTTTTTTATTACCATTTGACTGTGTGAAACACGGGTTCAGGTATTGACCTTCATTGATGCATTGGTTAGGCTGTAATAAATTTTGGGAGAACAATTTTGAACAAACTGATTAGTGCCAAAAGTTATTTAGCTAAATTTCAAGTTAAAGCCGGTCTTTTAATTGCGTTGACGGCTATACTCTATGGTTTGTTACTCAATAATATCAATCTTTGGAGCGATGAAATATATTCTGTGCTCATGGCTAATGACAGTTTCAAAGATATGTTCCATTTGCTATTTACAGAAGATTCAAAACCTCCGCTCTATTATTTGTATCTCAAATTTGTTTTATGCTTTTTCCCAAAAACTTATGAGATTTTCGGAGCACATTTTGCATCTTACATTTTACTTCTCGGAGCGCAACTTTTTGCTGCCACAGCTATTCGGCGTGACTATGGTAATAAAGTTGCTTTATGGATGATAGCCTTACTTTTGCTGATGCCGCATTCTTTATGGCTGGCGTTTGAGGTGCGTACTTATATGCTATCATCACTCTTAATGCTGATGGCTCTTGTCTATGGTTTACGTTTACTTGATAAGCCTAGAGGTTCTGACTTTTTTAAATTTGCACTCACATCTTTAGCCGCTCTCTACACTCATTATTATTGCGCCATATGGCTTATGTTCTTCTATGGATATTTGTTTGTAACTATCTTGCACGCTCGTCATAAAGATACATTAAAAAAATTCTTATATGTGGCTTTTGGGGTGGCTTTACTCTTTGCGCCTTGGCTTTATGTTCCTTACAATACTGCATCCTCTATCAGTAAATTTTGGTATGTCACTGCTGATTTTGTAAAACTAAGTACCCAATTTTTTGTTAATCCAGTGATGGGGGATATGGTGCAGTCTATTTTCCACGCCTTTACCATGCTTGCCGCTGGGGCGCTAAGTTTCGTTATTGTTTGCGGGGTATGTTCGCCTGGTGGTATTCTAAAACAAAATAATAGACTTTATCGTTTATTGGCTGTCGCATTTTTTACGGTCATTGCCTCATATTGTTTATTATATGCGCTTTCACTTATAGTCAGACCGATGTTAACTTCTCGTTATATGCTTATTTTCTCTCCTTTGTGGCTTTTAGCCGGTGCGGTGGTGCTTTCTTCTTATCAGTTTTTGCAAAAAGGTTTCTTAGTTTTGGCTTTTTTAGGGTTCTTTGTTACTTATGGTGATGTTCGTGCTGCTTCATTTGATAAAGGCTATTCAAATCTCGTTCATGATCTTAGATTATTTGTACCGAAAGATGTCCCTATTCTTACTCTTGATAACAACAATCTTTTTTGTGAATATTATTTACCTGAATACACATGTTTGGCTTTGGTAGATGAAAGCGGAGAAATCTTACGTATCCCTTCTATTTTGAAAAATTTGGATCATTATTATGATCCTCTTCCCCCGATGGTTTTAGCGATTGAAAGTTATCAGCAACTTTCAAAATCCCAAGAGTGCATAAACTTTAAAACTCAATACCGTAAAAGCTTTGGTACGGATGTTTGTAAACTCAAGGCTCAAGATGCGGCTATTTTGTTGCAAAAAAGCTTAAAATTACGTTTGAACAACTATTAAACACGTTGACACTATAAATTTATGGTCTATACTTTGTTATAGGTTGTATTTTATAAGAAAAAAAATAAAAGAGGCGTCATGGTTGGAAGAAGTAAAAAACCTCAGGTGGCTGCTATCGGTGAAGTTGTGTTTGATATTATGCCCGAAAGCAGAAAACTTGGTGGTGCACCAGCCGATTTTTTACATTATGCGGTTAAATATGGTGCAGCAGGACATTTAATCAGTGCAATCGGTGCAGATGATTTAGGACGCGAAGTTGTTGCAGAATTGCATAAATTTGAAATTAATCCAGTCTTAGCCATCACGCCATATCCGACCGGTCGAGTTATCATATTTAAAAATTCAAATGGTTCACTTACCGCTCATATTCTAGAAAATGCTGCATGGGATTATATTCCTTTTACTGAAGATGCTGAAAAATGTATTAAAAATATTGATGCGGTTTATTTTGATACGCTGGCTCTTCGTAAAGCCTATTCAAAAGGAACTGTCCTTGATTTAATTGCATCGGCTCCTAAAAAAGCTGTTAAGTTTTTTGATGTTAATCTGCGGCAAGATTACTATGATAAACAGACTATTCTGCAATTGCTTGAGATGGCTGATATTTTGAAAGTTAATATGGATGAACTGAAAATTTTAAAAAACATACTTAAACTTTCAGGCTCTACTGAAGAGATGTGCGGACAAATTAGAGAGCGTTACCAACTAAAATATCTTATCTTAAATGATACAGCTAAAGAAAGTCGAGTTTTTGGTGAAACAATGACTTTTGTTAAAAATGACGGTATTAGACAATCCTTTGCTTATGGTGCCGGAAATGCTTTTGCTGGTGCTTTTATGTCGTCTATCCTTAAAGGAAAATCTCAGCAAGAAGCTCATGATATTGCTAATCAGGCAGCGGTTGAAGTTTGCCTTGCCTCTTGTAAAAACTCGTAAACGTATTATCTATATATAAAAAAGTTTGGGCAATGACGGTAGAATTAAAACATATTAATCAAGAATTTCATTTAACTTTCAACAGTGATACAAATACTGCTGATGAAGATGATATTACGCCAATTATAGATGATATAACCGCATGGAAAAATCAGGGTGGAAAAATAATTTTTTTTGAGGTGAGCGATGCTTCAAACACCTACTCTTCTCCTATTGCCGCACAAATTTTTGGATGGGCTAAGAGAATTAAATCGCTTGGTCTTGATTTTAATCTCTCATTATTACCTAAAAATTTGCAAGAGATGCTGGTTCTCGCTCTTAAAGTAGAAAATACACCGCCGAAAGAAAAAAAGAATGCTATGCCCTATTTGGAGAGAATTGGAGCAAAGAGTTTTGAAGTTTTCAAAAAAGTTAAATCTGCTTGTCTGTTTATTCATGAAACCAATTTATCACTTTTGCGCTTCTTTACCGGTCAAGCTATTTGGCGAAAAAATGATTTTTTATTCGTTTTTGCCGATTGCAGTTATAAGGCTGTCGGGATTATCTCTCTGGTTAGTTTTTTGGTCGGTCTTATCTTAGCTTTTGTTGGGGCTCTTCAATTACGTACATTCGGCGCAGGTATTTATGTTGCCAGCATGGTGTCTATCGGTATGACACGAATTATGGCTGCCATTATGGTGGGGATTATTATGGCCGGTCGTACGGGCTCTTCATATGCGGCCACGCTCGGTACCATGCAAGTTAATGAAGAAATTGATGCGCTTAAAACTTTGGGTATCAAAATATCTGATTATCTGATTACGCCTCGTCTGATTTCTTTAGTTTTCACTATTCCGTTTTTGACAATGCTTGCTGATGCTTTAGGTATTTTTGGCGGAGCTATTGTTGGTGTTGCCTTTTTGGATATTTCCTCATCTTCTTATTTTGATTTTGCTATTAAGGCATTGACTTTGGAAAATATTTTGGTGGGTTTGATGCATAGTATTGTCTACGGTATTATCATTTCTTTATGCGGTTGTTATGAGGGACTTAATGCCGGAAGAGACGCGGATAGTGTCGGTAAAGCAACCACAGGTGCGGTTGTTACAGCATTAGTTTGGATGATTGTTGCCACAGGTATTTTGACTGTGCTTTTGGAAATGGCAGGTATATGATGAAAGATATTATTACAGTCAAAAATCTTAGAGTTGCTTATGGGGATTTTATCTTGTTTGATGATATTAACTTTTCTGTACAAGAAAAAGATATTTTCATCATTATGGGCGCCAGCGGTTGCGGTAAAAGCAGTATGTTGCGCGTTTTAACCGGTTTGGTTACACCGGTGCAAGGTGAAGTTTTGGTCAATGGGCAGAACTTTTCTGATGCCGATGCTCAACAAAAAACAGAAATCATGAAAAGCTGTGGCGTGCTGTATCAAAGTGGCGCCCTATTCTCTTCCATGACGTTGAAAGAAAATGTTTCTATGCCGTTGGAACTTTATACCAACTATTCTAAAAAAGAAATTGCCGAGTTGGCTTCTTATAAACTGGCACTTACCGGTTTACATGGATTTGAAGATTTTTATCCGTCTGAAATTTCCGGCGGTATGAAAAAAAGAGCTGCTCTTTCCAGAGCTTTGGCTCTTGATCCTAAAATTGTTTATTGTGATGAACCTTCTGCCGGACTGGATCCTATCAGTTCCAAGCGGTTGGATGATTTAATTTTGGAACTTAATCAGAATTTGGGAACGACGTTTGTGGTGGTTACACATGAATTGCAGTCTATTTTTGCAATCGGTAATAATTCTATCTTTCTTGATGGAAAAGTTAAAAATATTACCGGTAGAGGCAATCCGAAACAAATGCTGCAAACGCCGCCTAACCCTGAAATACTTGAATTTTTAACCAGAGGTGTCGAAAATGGTCAAACAGCCTAACTTAAAAATGATTGGTCTTTTTGTCAGTATCGGGCTTTTATCGCTCTTTTTGATGTTGGCATATTTCTTAAAATCTAAATTTTCTGACAACGAATCTATTGTTGTTATGTATTTTGACGAATCGGTGAAAGGACTTGATGTCGGCGCTCCGGTCTTATTCAAAGGAGTTAAAATCGGTGAAGTTACTGAGGTTCGTTTACAAGCTAATTTGCAGACTATGCAATTTCTTATTCCGGTTTATGCCAAAATCTATAACGGAAAATCTTTGATTACCAATAATCGCGATGAAAGAACCAGGCTTGATAAATTTATTCAAGATGGTTTGAGAGCGCGCTTGGCAATTAACTCTGTTATTACAGGTCAGCTGTTAATTGAATTGGATATGTTCCCTAAATCTAAGATTATATTACACGAAGAAGCAAAAAATGAATTTGAAATTCCTACTATCGGTTCGCCTTTTGCTGAAATATCCAAGAGTATTCAAGTAATGCCGATTACACAAATTGCCGATGATGTGCACAACATTACTCAGGCTTTGAACAAAGAACTTCCGCCTTTACTTTCTAAGATGAACTCTACTCTTGATACCGTTGATTATATCTTGAAAGAAAATAAAAATAATACCACAAAAATGGTGGCTGAATTCGGTACGGCAGCACAAAACGTCGGCGGTGCGGCTAAGTCTATTGATGCGCTTATGGGAGAGAACGCAGCACAAATTTCAACCTTAATTGAAACTTTAACGGCTGCGGCTAACTCTCTAAAAAATCTAACAGATTATCTGCAAATGTACCCAAGTTCCATTATTACCGGAAAGGATGAATAAGATGAAAAGATTTTGGTTATTACTCTTGATTTTTACCGTTTCTGCCTGCGCCAGTAAAAATCCTAACTTCTATCAACCCGTTGCTTGGAACGAAACGCAACTGGTTTATCCCGATTTTAAACAAAATATCTTAGTTGATAATGTCCTTTTGCCGGCTTCTCAATCTAAACCCCAAATTACAACTTTGGGACGTGAAAACTATGAACTCAAAATTGATGAGTTTAACCGTTGGGGTGCTAATCCCGATAAACTTATTCAACAAGTCCTTAATGATAATTTGAGCTTTATCTTCCCTAATGCTATTGTTGAAAATAAAACGACTCTTCGCAAAAACTATAAATTTGCCGTATGGGTTGAGATTCAAAAAATGAACGGTCGGCTTGATGAAAATGCTATGTTGCAAGCCTCTTACTTTATTAAAAATCAAAAGGGGCTTATCCTAAAACAAGGACAGTTTAAACAAAATATCGTCATTGACGGTGATTATGATGCTTATGTGCCGGCTCTGAGCAAACTCCTAGGACTTTTAGCTCAGACTATTGCCGATGATTTGGTTTCTCTTAAATAAATGGACTGTTTTTAACGCTTATCCAATCAGGTTCGTTTACTTGATTGGATTTTTTTTGTATTTGACGTTTCTTTCTTCTAAAAACTATTTGACAAAATTTTTTTTTGACTTATGCTGTTTGGCGTATCATTTATTAAAAATATATTTTTATGGAAGAAAAAATCGTTAAGACCGTTGCTTGGTCCGATGCCAAGGCGCTTGTAACAGCCCTTGCCAGTCAGAATTTAGGTAGAGCCAATAATAAGAAGCCTGCCGATTTTTGTGAGTTTATTGTTGCTTATCCGATGATTACCAGAAAACGTATGGTCGATTTTTTGGAAAATATCGTATTAAACAAATCGCTCAGTGATGTTACTTCTATGGCCACGGTTGCCGAAGACAGTTGCTTGTTTTCTACAGAAACAGCTACGGCTCTTGAAGTTGTTCTCAGACATCTTAACAAACTGAATAACGGGGGAAAATTACAGTCCTTGTGGGGCTTCTTGGATGATGATAAAAAAGCTGTTATCCATTTCGTCAATAAAGGCGGATGGTATGCCGAGGCTTATTTCAGCAGTCCTACGGAATTTTCTGTCGTTCATCTGATGTTGTCATCTCAAGGAGAGAAGTTTTTTATTCCGGTTACTTTTGTTAAAGATTTGAGCAAATTGGCGGCAAAAGTCAGCTTGACGGGAAATTTCTGTTTGCATGACTATTTGCCTCGAACAAAGTTCGATTTTCTTTCTAAAGGCGGTAAACAGTCCGGGGATGTTTCTCAGTCACTTTCCAGTGAGAAAAAACACTCTCTTCACAAACGTCACTCTCGTGACGCAGGTGATTTTCTTTAACCTTATGATTTATATTTGAATTATTTTTTGTTTAGCATGTTACTGAGGAGAATTATCGTGAGATAGAGATCTCCTTATTTGGACAAAGTCAGAAAAGAATTTCGTTGTGAAACGAGGTTCTTTTTTTATGTAAAAAAAAACAGCCTGAATACAAAATCAGACTGTTTTCTTCTTTTACTTAAATCCAAAAGCATGGAATAACTTTTATATCCCGGTCAATGTAGATAGAACCTTGAAAGCAACCTCCGTCTTTTTGCATAGATATACCTTCCAGAGAGCGGCCGTTCCAATGTGACATAGGAAATGTCCCTACTCCGTACCATAAGCCTAAAAGCGGAGCAACCATCTCATTTGCAGATCTAGCCGCTTTCATCTCTGCCGGTGATATCATAAAGCAATCATTCGGATTAAGACCATTTTTAGCATAATTGGTAATATATTCCCAAACTTCTGTCTTTATTACCTTTAATCGAAACGCTTTATATATTGCTTTGGTATTAGCATAGCCGTCAGGAAAAGCTTCAATTGCATCCGGAAGATATTTATCCAAACTTAAATAAATGAGTTTCATTTCCACAAAATCTGGGACACAACACAAAGCGCGATAACCTATCGGTGCGGTTTTATCAGGATTTACCCACAAAATATACCCGCTTAATTCTGCTATAGAAAAACCATTGCGTATGACTATCGAACCGTTATTATAAACTTTTCCGCCACATTCGGCTTTTGCTATTTGTTCCGCTGTTACCTTCTTTGCCAGCTCAATAATCGGCGCGGATGATCGCGGCATTTTAATCGGTTGGTGCTTTTTCTCCGTTGCTTCTGTAAAAGATTTTTCTTGCAAATTATCTGCCTCAAATGGCTGTTTTATCGTCGCAATGGCATTTAAGCGACCGTTGACGAATTTACGCCCATAGCTTCCATCTTTGAATAGATAAAACGGATAGCCGATTTCTTGGCCGATGGCATTTAATTGGCTTAAATTTAATTTTTCCATAATTGTTGATTTTAATAGTTTTGATAATAATTTTCTTTGTGGGCGATTATATGATGGTATCTATAATTGTCAATCTCTATGTCTTACCTTTTTTGTGGGAAAAAGGGTTTTATGGTTGCAAGTTTTCTCTTTGCGTTTATGGTGTAAGAAATAAGGAGTTTTTCTGATGATTTTTTCAAAATTTGAGAATATGGTTGCGGGCAGATATTTGCGCGCAAAACGCAAAGAAGGATTTATTTCGGTTATTACTTCTTTTGCTTTTATCGGTATTGCTTTGGGGGTGGCAACGCTTATTATCGTTACATCCGTTATGAACGGTTTTAAATCTGAATTACTCGGGCGCATTTTGGGAATTAACGGACATATCAGCATTGTCGCTATTCGCAATACGCCGTTTAATAACTATCAAGAAGCCGTTAAGCTGTTAGAAAGCAAAATTCCAGGAGTTAATATTGCTATTCCGATGGTTGAAAAGCAGTTACTCGCAACGGCAGGTAATTCTGCAGAAGGCGTTATGGTGCGCGGAATTAATGCCACGGATATTCAAAAGAAAAAGGTTCTTCGTGATGGATTCAAAGATTTTGATTTGAAATTGTTTAAGGGGGATACTATTGTTTTAGGACAACGTCTTGCCAATAAACTCGGTGTTATGGAAGGCGATGAGGTTACCCTACTCTCTCCAAGCGGTAAAATTACAATGTTCGGAACTGTACCGAGGATGAAAACTTATCGTGTTGCGGGAACATTTAACTTTGGTATGTATGAATATGATGCCAACTTTATTTTTATGCCGCTTGAAGCTGCGCAAAAGTTCTTTTCTTTGGGTAACGGCGTTACCGGAATTGACGTTACTCTTCGTGATGATGCTGATGTTGATTATATTCGCCAAATCATTGCTGCAGCTATAGAATCTTCCGGCAATAAAGCTTTTGTATATGATTACAGACAAACAAACTCTGCATTCTTTAATGCGATTGATGTTGAGCGCAACGTCATGTTTATCGTTCTTACCCTTATTATCTTAGTGGCTGCATTTAATATCATTACCGGCTTGATTATGCTTGTTAAAGACAAGGGACGCGATATTGCCGTTTTACGAACAATGGGGGCAACTAAAGGTGCTATTATGCGCATTTTCTTCCTTGACGGTGCATTTATCGGAGTGGTTGGAACTGTTCTTGGGGTTATTCTTGCTTTGCTCTTCTGTGATAATATTGAAAATATCAGACAGTTTTTGCAATCTGTTGCCGGACGCGATCTTTTTGCGGCAGAGATTTATTTCTTGTCTCAATTGCCGGCTAAAGTAGAAATGTCCGTCGTCTTAACCGTTGCGGGAATTTCTCTCTTGCTTTCTTTCTTGGCAACACTTTATCCGGCTTATCGGGCTGCGAAAATGGATCCTGTGGAGGCTTTGCGCTATGAATAATGATTTAATTAATAATGCACCGGTTTTGCAACTGAGCGGTATCGTTAAAAACTATAAACAAGGAAAACAAACGCTTGAAGTCCTTTCCGGTGTTGATTTATCTATCCATACAGGCGAAGTTATCGCTTTGGTCGGACAAAGCGGCTCGGGTAAATCCACCCTTTTGCAAATTGCGGGCCTTCTGGATAAACCTTCCGGCGGACGTATCTTTATTAATGGCGAAAATATTGGTAAAGCTTCTGATGATTTACGCACGTCTCTTCGTCGTGATTACATCGGTTTTGTTTATCAATATCACAATTTATTGGGGGATTTTTCCGCTCTTGAAAATGTTATGTTGCCGATGCTTATTGCGGGTAAATCTCCTAAAGAAGCCGAAGATAGAGCTACTCTATTGCTTGATAAATTAAAGCTTTCTCATCGCTTAAAACATCGTCCGGCCGAGCTTTCCGGCGGTGAACAGCAGCGTGTCGCTATTGCCAGAGCTTTGGCTAACTCTCCTAAATTGTTGTTAGCAGATGAGCCGACCGGCAATCTTGATCCGAACACTTCCGAAGGGGTATTTTCCGCTTTGCTCGGGATTATCAAAGAAACCGGTTTGGCGGCTTTAATTGCTACACATAATATGGAACTAGCGGCTCGGATGAATCAGCAATACAAACTCAAAGACGGTGTGCTTGAAAATATGAACGAACCACTCTTTACTAAAGTACGGAAGAATTTTTACTAAGTTCCATTTTTTGAGTGGTTTTAGTGTATTGCATAAAAAAATGCTTGCAAAATTATTTTTTTGCGATATGTTAGGTTCACTTCCGAGAAAGAGGACGGTGTTTTTCGGGATTCAAGTGGGGAGTTTTACGCACCCTTTGTTTCTCAGGCATAACGCCCCGTTTGCGCAGATTGTTTGATATACTTGCTTTAGAGCATTTTTCTTTAGCTTATATCTTATCTCAACGACAAAACTATCGGGACAATAATTTAATAAACTAATTTAAGGATTTTTTTAATGAAAAGTATTGTTAACGCTAAAAAGAAAAATAGCCGTCGTTACGGTCAAAATCTGTGGGGTGATGCTAACAGCCCTATTTTGAAGAGAAATTATGCTCCTGGTCAACATGGTCAAAGAAGAAAAAAGACTACTGACTATGGTGAGCAATTATATGCTAAACAAAGATTAAAAGTTTACTATGGTAACATTTCTGAAAAGCAATTCTATAAATATTATGAAGAAGCTATTCGTAGAAAAGGTGATACAGCTGAAAACCTTATCGGTTTGTTAGAGTCTCGTTTGGACAACTTGGTTTACAAAGCTAAATTTGCTTCTACAGTTTTTGCGGCTCGTCAATTTGTTAACCATGGTCACGTTACAGTTAACGGTAAGAAAGTTAACATTCCTTCTTATATGGTTAAAGCAGGTGATGTTATTGAAGTTCGTGAAAACTCTAAGCAATTAGCTGTTGTTTTGGCTGCTATTCAATCTCAAACACGTGACTTCCCTTCTTACTTGGAAGTTGATGCTTCTAAATTAACAGCTAAGTATTCTTTCGTTCCGAAATTTGATGACGTTCCTTACGCTGCTCAAATGGAACCAAACTTGGTTATCGAGTTCTACTCCAGATAATAGCTGTAATATGGCGGTTTCCTTATTGCGAATCGCTTATAAAATGCAAAATTTTAAGCAGAGTTTCGGCTCTGCTTTTTTTTTGCTTTCCTTCCTTCAACCGACTATTGGCCCGAAATTCTCTCTTTTTAATTCTTCTGCTGTACTGCAACAACACCACTTTATCTATCACTAATATAAGTAAAACGTTTCTGTGTCGTTCTTTTTGAAAATTTGTGTAGTGATTATTTATCCTTTGGACACATTTTTATTGACAAAAACACAAATACTCCTTATAGTTTTGGCAACTAAATATTATTATTCACTTAAATTTATCAGTTATGGAAAAAAATTATTGGAAATTTGTTGAACAAACACGAGATGTGTTGGAAGCGTTGGAATGTTATTGGGGCTTTTTCGGTGAAAGAACAGTTAATATGGAAGATCCTGATGAACTGCTTTTTTATCCTAATGGCTTTTTTACTATTAAGGATCCTGAAACATATCATTTGCAAGTTTATGATAATCGTTGTCGCTTGATTGCTAAAGACGCATTTGATTTTCATGGATTTGAAAATGGATATTATGCTCTTTCTGCAGAAAATGAGAAATCGTATCAATTTTATAATCCTCAAGGAGAGATGATTGCTTGCTACGATAATGTTCTCTATCTCGGGCAATATAGACATTTTGTATTACGCAAAGATAACAAGTTTTTTGTTTTGCCGGTAGATGATTTATCCCAAGGGCGCGCTCTTGGATCTGTACACCATGTCTGTTGCTTTAGAGATGCGGATGATGGTAAAATCGCTTTTTATCAAGAAGATGGCGTCGTCTTGTATGATAAGGATTTTTGTAAAATCCATCTTATTCCTCATATTAGCGGTGTTGATTTTTTCGCTGGTGGTAATTTTATTGTTTGGACTGAGAAAAAAGGTATCCTCTATGGTCCAACTTACATCCCATTACTTGATGATCTGGACGTTAATTATCGTTGGTTAGTTCAAAAGAAACTGTGTCGAAATATGGATGCAACGTATGACTGTCTGACAGCAAAACCCGTTGATGAATATCAATGTCTGCCAGGCGCTCCTAACTGTAAATTTTCGGTTTCCAGTGTCGGTAATGTCTTTCTATGCTTTAGTAACGGAGAAAAATTCGCTATCCAAGATGATGATTTTGTTTTCGTTTTTGCAAAAAAATTTATTGGTCTTGTTCGTCAAAATCGCCTTTTGGTTTTGGCTCTTGATATTCCGCTACAACAGCAAAAGATGCTCTTTGATGCCTTTATTCGTAAAGTGCCAGGGGAAGATATTTCAGAATCTCTGTTTGACTATGGGCAGAAATTTATCTCGCTTGTGCAAGGCGATACTTTAAACAAACGCGAAATTCTGCGTTATTTATTATCGCACTAAGCTGTGTTTGTTCTATTTCAAGCCCTCTTCGGAGGGCTTTTTTTTATTTTTCTTATCTCTTCCCCCTTTACTCTTTGTTCTTCTTAGGTTATAATTAGTGTAGGATTAACAGCTCACAGAGGTTTTATGTTTATTGTCTTTATTGCTTTACTTGCTCCTTTCTTCACGTCTTTTGCTAATATCATTGAGTGCAAACTTTCTAATAATAATTTTAAGCATCCGCTCACTATGATTTTTTACATTTCTTTGATGAACTGCGTCTTTTTGCCTCTGCTACTCTTCTTTGGTATGCCTACCTTACCGACACTTAGTGTCTTACCTTTTTATCTTATCTTGGCGGTTATTGATGTTGTTTACCTTTACCCTTACTATAAAGCGATGAAGGTAATTGATACCTCTATCGTATCAGCCCTCTTCTCTTTGGGACAAATTACCATACCGATTATGACTTATTTGTTTTTGGATGAACATTTACAAACATCTCAGTATTTTGGCTTTGTTCTCATTATCTTGGCTTCCATTGTGCTGAGCATCAACGATTTCAAAATACCGAAACTTAATCGCGCTTTTTATTATATGCTCTTGGTTTCATTCTTAAGAGCTTTTTACGTCGTTATCCAAAAATGCGCCTTTCAATATGACGATAGCTGGATTAATATGATGATTTATGTAAACACACTTTCCGGCTTCTTACCGTTTCTGCTTTTTTTGCATCCGACTTCTGCGGAACGCATCAAAAAAGCATTTAGCTCTTATCGTAAAAGAACTAAAATATTTTGCTTAAATGAACTCTTATGTTTCCTCGGCGGCGCCGCGTTTATTTTCGCTTTATCTAAAATGTCCGCCGTTACCCTTTCGGCTATCAATGCCACCGCACCTATCTTTATGCTCTTTATCAGTCTTACCTTAAAGAAAATATTTGATATTCGTGTTAAAGAAACTATTTCTCCTCTTATTATGGCTAAAAAGGTGGTTTGCTTTGTCGTTATTGTTGTCGGTGTGATTATGGTTTCTATATAATCTTACATTTCTTTCGTAGGTTTATTAATTTTAGCGGGGTTTTAGTATGCGCACGTTTATATGCTGTAGCCTTTTTCGCTATATAATTATATAATCGCTGCATTTTTTGATTTCCTGTTGCAGCCAAATCTTCTGGATGTCCTTGCACGCATAAAATCCCAGCTGTCTCATTCCCCCAAATTTCTGGAATTCCGTCGGCATCAGAAACCGCATACATATCCATTTTCACTAGCGGCGTTCCTTCTACATAATCTTGTAACGCAGGATGAACCATAGCCTGATTGTGACGCGAATTTATCATGATTTTATCTTCGTCTGAGGCTAAACCCATAATGTCATATATTGGTGTACCTTTTATCAACTTCAATCCATGGATACGGACATCTGTTTCCGCTTTTGGTTTATGAACTGTCTTTTTTGACACTTCTTTTTCAATGCTGCGGTACATTTTCATATTACCCAACAGCGCACCAATCATTTGCGCACCGGCACAAATTCCCAACATAGGTTTATGATTACGATGGGCTTCGGTTATCGCTGCTTTGTAAGCAAAAAAGCGTTTTCCTTCTTTACCTCCCATATCTTTGCCATCAATAAAGAAATCTTCCGGATTATCAAAGGCCCCTCCCGGTAAAATAACACCATCGCAACCTTTCATCTGTTGATAGGTACTCTCATAGTCTAAAAACTTTATCTCCGCACCTGTTGACAACGCCGCTTGCGCATAGGTCAATCCTATGGTGTAATATTCTTCACCATTATCACCTTTATCTTGCCCTAATAGAAAGCCGACAGTCGGTCGATCTGTGCTTTTATTTTCATATAATTCTTTATGAAAGCGAATATCGGCAACTATTCCCTGTTTCTTTAATTCTTCTATTTCTTTTTTAGGTATACCGAAACTCTTAAATTCTTCCAGATACTCCAGATATATCGTTTTAGTTTTCATTGTAAAAACTCCTTTTTTGCATATACCTAAGTTTACCCAAAAAACAGGTAGCTGTCAATTATTCATTTTTACGTCTTTTCTACTTTCTGAGGTTATATTTCCAAATACTTCAACACATCATCCGGATTATTTACCGCAACGACTTCCGTATTTTCCATATTCCGCAGAGCTTCGGCCAACGTATAGTCGTTTCCTCCTTTTTCGGTTCTATCGCCTAAAAAGATGATTTTATGATTTGGATACATTTCTCTTACCTTGTGCGCAATTTGCCCTTTACTGCAGCCTTTGGTCACTATATCAACGGATATTTTTCCGCCGACACTGGCTTCATAATCCGGGAAATTATCATTTATTTCTTTAACGACGGCTTCTCGTTCATGATGCTCATTATCCCATTCATTATACTTTGCTCTCTCAGTAAACGGACAATTTCGCCCTAATACGCTAAAGTTCAGCATTCCCGGACGCAACTCCAGATAATTTCCGTATAATTGTCCTTCATACTTGGTATTGCGGCGGTAGCGTTCTAAGGTTTGTAACAATTCTTTCTTTAATTTTATCTCGTGGCGATATATTTCTTCGCCTTTTTTATGAAAGACATTACCCATTGAACTGTATATACCACTAAATGCACCAATCGCATCCGATGGTATTTGTTCGCAAACTTTTTCAAAGTTTGAGCCGGCGGCTAAATAAGCTAAATGAGATTTTAACCACGGAATAAATCTCCGACTAAAGTCAGGCGTCATTGGCTGGCGCGCTGGGGTTATTGTTCCGTCCATATCAAATATATATATCTTCATAGCGTCTCCTTTCTTACAAATGCGTGTACAGAGACTGGACTTACGGCTAATTTATTCCGTTACTATCTCATCACTACTTATCCGCTACGCATTTATAATAAGCTTTGGAGGGTACAAAAAGTCTGCAACTAAATATATCATTGTCTATCTCTTCGGCATGCGTCTTTTCTTTATGCTGACGACATAGCTCATCGGCCTGAGCTTTTACCTCTTCTCTGTCATAAAATAAAGGATTATAGCATATTGCCGGACGTCCAGGTTTGGATGCTCCAACATATACGTATTCCGTTCCGGGCTCACGTCTTCTGTCCTCAAAAGGTGCAAACTGTGAGCACGCACTAATTAAGCAAAACATAGATAATAACAATGATAATTTTAGTGTGGACAATTTGTAAAACTCCCGTTAAATTGTGTATGTTAGTCATTATATATAAAGATGAATTAAAATGCAAAGTGAAAATGTATATATTGGGGATGATAAATTTCAACGCTTCCTCGCTCATTATAATTGTCCGACACCGGTTGATGTTGCTAAACTGAAATTTGCCGGTGCTATCTGTAGTCCTAACCCAAACTTGAGACCGACTGATGTTATTGCGTCTTTCTTTCCGGATAACGCTCAACCTCGCTTAACCACTAAAGCTGAAGCTGAGTTGTTCTTTAAGTTTTTTATGGGACTTTGGGACCAGATGTTTGTTGAAATTAAAACGAACACTCTTGAATTACCTAAATTTCAAGGTGATATTCACGACGCTCAAAGTCTTATTGAATTATGCTACAACCGTTCTGACCAAATTGAATGCGGTTTTGTTGAAGGCTTTTGGGGCGGTTGTGAAACCCTTAATATCCCTAATTTTGCAGCTGAATTAATCTCTTCTCTTTCTGATATGGCCGGTGTTTATGCTATGCTTGCTAAAAAGCTTTCTCAATCAGAAAAGCCTGATGATATTTATCCGGTTATCGTTAATACCGATCAAATGGTGCTCAAAACCTTGCACTTCTTGATTGAACATTTGGTATTACCTCACATTGAACAATTACAGAGAAGTGTTAATTAGCTTTTTTTATAGGAGTTTTTAATATGGAATTATATGAAGGTCTTTTAACCAGACGTTCTATCAGAAAATATAATCCTGAAAAAAAATTGTCTGATGAACAAATTATTGAACTTTTACGGGCTGCTAGCTATGCGCCTTCCGCTCATAATAAACAACCTTGGCATTTCTTGGTTTTAAAAGATGCTGAAACTTTGCGCACCTTAAGACAACTTCAACCTTGGACTTCTTTTGCTAAAGATGCAGCTTGTGTTGTTATTGTTTGCGCTGATGAAGTTGAATGTTTCCACCGCGAAAAAGAAGGTTGGAATTATGCGCAAATTGATGGTTCTTTGGCTGCAGAAAACCTTTTGTTAGCTTGTCATGCCAAAGGTTTAGGCGCATGTTTTTGCGGGGCAGCTCCAATGCCGATGGTTGTTGATAATTTACGCAGAAAGTTTAATATGCCGGAAACAATGCTCCCAATTGCAATTGTTACTATCGGTTATCCAGAAGAAGAACCGAAACAACCAGAAGATAGATTTAATCCTGACAAAGTACATTGGGAAACTTTCTAATATTTCGTTTTATACAGAAAAGCCTCGCAGAATATTTCTACGAGGCTTTTGTTTTTTGTGTTACAGTTTACATAGTTGCATAACGCGCAAAGTAGGTTTCTACCTCTTTACGATTACCGCGTTCCAACAGCTCATCCTCGGCTTCAAGCCCTTTGATTGATTCTTGAATATAATCCATGATAGCATTGTGGTTGCCACTCTTGATAAGCAAACGCTGCGCGTCAATACATAAATCTTTGTGTTTAAGGATATAATCTCTGACACATTGTTCGCACTTGTCTATTAAACTATCACGTCCAGAGCCTAAGTTCAAATAGCTCATTAGCTCCTTTTGCCCTTCAGGCGATAATTCATGCTTATTCAGATATTTTGCAACTGCCTTAACACCATCCAGATTATTTGTATTGCGGCTTTCCTCCAAGCTTTGTTGAAGTAAGTAAACTTCAGCTTGAGAAGACAGCTTTCTCTGAATTTTTGTTTTTTTATCAATCAGTAGCTTTTCCAATTCCCAGCACCAAATACAATTTTCTATCATCCAATCTTTAATCTTATCTGATTCAGATGAATGATTATATATATGCATCTGGGCTTCACTACTCAGAGGTGTTTTCGTTCCGAAAACTTCTAACATGGCTTTGATTTCGGTTTTATTCCCTCTCTTGATAATCGCCATTTGTTCTTCTGAACTGATGTCCTTTTTACCTGACTTCTGCTGTTCAATCTTTTCCATTACAGCGTGATGTTGCTTTCTTTCTTCTTCTGCAGTTTCGCGTAATCGGCTGATTTCTGCAACACTGATTTTTTCTTCCATAATTTGTACATTTTAATTGATTTGACATATGTATATTTTATCGCTTTTTGATGTATTGCAGATTTCATTTTTTGTCAATCTATTTTCTTAAAACAAAAAGGGGAGCTTGCGCCCCCTCTTCTTATTTATAGATATCGTAGAGTTTTTTTAAGACTTCCGGTACATCTACTTTTAATTCCGCTAAAACATATGCAGCTGTATCCAAGTTTAATCTAGCAATTGACTTAATGCTATATTTATCTTGGTTTTCAATCCAGCGCGGATTATTGTAATCTACCCAATAACGTTCACGATATGACGGAATTGTCTGTACGCTTGGTTTTTGAATATGTAATTTTCCGCTCGGTGCAAGGTAGGCAAATTTTACCAAACTACCATCTTTATCATAAGATTTAACAGAAATTTCCCCATTGTTGTAGAATATTATTTCTGTCTTTACTTTACCATTGCCATAATATTCCACAACGGTATTGCTCTTGCCATCAGACTTAAATTCTGATGTTACGCCGCCTTTCTTGCCATAAACTTTTAAGCTATCTTTCAAAAGACTGGTGCTATTTTTTGCCAAGTTTGTCGGCATATCTGCTTTATTGAGTTTTAATGACTTTATATCTCCTTTGTCATTATACTCTTTTTCTATAACAGCAATACCATGTTGCTCTGTTTCTTTAGACAATTTACCATCTTTAGCATATTGTTTAGTTACAAACACTAATGGTCCTGTTTGTTCCGTTTCAGTTTTCACTTTACCTTCAGGATAGTATTCTTTATCACTAAACAATAAGGTTTCCGGTTTACGCTTTATTTCATAACGGGCATTTCCATTGTCGTAAAAATCTTCACGAGAAACAAAAGCCATAACTGCGTTATCAGTGTAAGCCTTGTGTGTCTTACGACGTATCTCTCCGGAACCATAGTATTTTTCAATCAAAATACCATCTTTTTCGTACATTGTATCGGTTATCAGCAGACCTGTTTTGGAATATTCTTTAATTTCTTCCGTACGGCCATCTTTTGTTTTTATAGTCTTACGAAGATTACCGTTCGGATAGTACAGTTTTTGTGTCTCTTCTTGAGCTTTTTCTGTTTGTTCAGCTTTTTGCCCCAAGTGTTCTTTAGATACAACATCTGCTAAATCCTCAATATCCGGCTTTGAAACGGGTCCGATATTTTTCGCAGCTAACTCTGCTTCTTTTTTGTCTTCCGCTGTCGGTATAATCGCATTTTTTACCTTAATATCTTCAAAAGATATCGGCTCCAAATCTTCTACCATCGGAGCAGCTTCCTCTGGTAAGATCGGAGATACTTCTACTTCTTTTTTATTAAGCTTGGTCGGAGCTTTTGTTTTTTCTGTTGCTTTTATATCAGCCTTTGGCGCACTCTCTTTAACTACTGCTTTAGGTGTAATTATCGGCAAAGCACTAGCTACCGGCTTGGAGGCACTGATTTCTAAAGTGTTTGTCGGTGCTTTTTCTTCTGAAACCTTTTCTTTCTCCTCTTTTATATCAGCTTTCGGAGAAACTTGAACTTCTTGCATCGTGGTTGTTTGATTACTCTCAGCTTTCAAGACAGGTGCGTTTTTCTCATCATTATCGCTAATCGGCTCTTCTGCTTCTGCAATAACCTTCGTTTCTTTTACAACATTTTCTACTGTTTGCGCTTTGTTATTATCCATAACCTTAGCTGTTTCAGCTACATTTTCCGTTAAAATTGATTTTGCTTTATTCAACTGTTCAATCGTTTCAAAGGTTTTATCTTCTTTAGCTTCGGTTGCTTTGGATTGGTCTGCAATCTTTACTTCAGCAGGTGGAAGTATTTTTTCGGCTTCCGGCTTTGCAACGGATGACTGAGGCAAAGTTTCTTGAGGCGTTGCTACTTGTTCATATCCGCAGATATGACCACCTTTTATCAATTTATTCTCTTTGTAAACCAAGTACTCGCCCAGCGCTAAATTATATTCTATGTAATTGAACGGATTAGTTGCGTTTACTTCTCTGACATAGTCCAATTTATCGTCATAAAATCTGATAAATATGTCTTTGTTTTTACTAGGTTCCGCAATAAAAGCATCCTTCTTTTCATTTTGAGAATAATTAGCGCTAAAAGCTAATTTTCCATCTTTATCATAACGTACATAGACTGATTTTGAGCCATCGTCCGCAATAGTTATCATTTCGTTTACAGCCCCGTTCGGGTGATAACTTCTGGAACTCTCAGCTTGTTTGTCTTGATTAAACGGTATTTCCGCAAGCAAATCTCCGTTCTCATTAAATTTCTGAGCAATTCCTTGTCTTTGTTTTTGATAATACGGAATACTATAAATGCGATTGCCTTTTTCGTCATAAACCGTTTCTGATGCGTATTCTCCACGGTTGTATCCGGTTGGGAAAACGGCTCTTAATCTATTTAAGCGATCATAGCAGGCATAATTGCTGTTTTCCGGCTTAAAGGAATTGAAGTCAATGCAATCCCAAGGAATATCAATTTCAAAGGCTTTCTTTATAGTGTTTATATTGGCATCAACTTCTAATTGCAACTCGTTACGCTTGTTTTCAAAATCAAGGCAGCCTTTATCCGGTTGGGATAATTCTCCTAATTTTGATGGATTAATCATTCTTTGTTGTGTTTGCGGTTCAGCACCATCAATTTTTCCATCTGTGAATTTAATTTCTCTGGCTTGTGGTCCATATATCTTGGCAACACCT
Source organism: uncultured Alphaproteobacteria bacterium (assembly GCA_944390455.1). Lineage (GTDB taxonomy): Bacteria > Pseudomonadota > Alphaproteobacteria > RF32 > CAG-239 > CAG-267. Next base: position 25,410 of record CALXPU010000003.1, read on the forward strand.
TCTTTTATACCGTTTTTATATGGAAATTCCGCAGCAACGCCGCCTGTTGGGAAATAGCATGTTAGAGTTCCTGAAACTTTACCATTACTATATCTCTTTCTAAAGGCAACTTCTTTACTTGGAAAATAACCATTGGCCATTCCGTCTTTTATACCTTGTTTGTAATTTATTTCTGCTGTTAAATTACCTGATGCATCAAATTTTTGCTCTACCCCATTTTTTAAGCCGCCGACATATGGAGTGATTTTCCTAATCATGCCTGTTTCATCATAGCTAATTTTTGAAGTCATATTACCACGAATATCGGCGATTTCATAAACAAAATTTTCGCGATATGGCAATCCGCATTTGTTATATGAAATATCTCCCTCGTCTTCATATAACTCCACCAGTTCATCCAAGCTCAGTTTTACAACTTTATCTTTACAATTTTCTTCATTTAAATCCGGAGCAAAATTCAAAATATTTACATTTTCAACTTCTTTTATGCTACGCCCCTGACGATTGAAGAATATATTTTTTCCTTCTTTACCTACGGTAAAAGATGCGGCTATGCGTCCATCCGGATAATAGGTGATTACGTTTCCCTGACGAATCGTTTGCTGAATTTTGTTTTTATCTTTATCTTCAACTTTAGGCAACACCCACGGAATTTCTTGACGGAGCACGCCGTTATTGTCATAGCGTTTCTCTGTTCCTATTTTATTATTTTCATTCAGGTAGGTAGCTTGACCAGCGAGTTTTCCGTTAGGATAAAAGTCTTCCGCATAGAAGCCTTGACTGCCTTCCATTGCTGTTATTTGACGAGAAATTTGTCCGTTAGGGTGATAATAATTGAGAACTTTTTTAATTACTTCGCTATCTCTAATTGTCTTTTCGGCAATTACTTTTCCATCAGGGGAAAGTAATTTTTCTATATAACCGTCTTCTGTTTCTTCTTTGATAATTTTAGGCTTATCCGCCGTATTCTCCGTTGTTTCTTCCTTATTTAAAGGTACAACGTTTTTCACCTCTGCTTGTGCTTTTTGTTGAAGTGCAGCCGCTTTTTCTTCATCTAATTGATAAATACCGGTTGAAGATGAATCTTGTTGTACAATGGCTGAGTTTGCCCACACTAACGCCGGCAAAGATACAGTTAACATTAAAGCTAAACTAAGTGATTTTTTCATAACAGCACCATAATCCCTAAAATTAAATATAAAGTTCTCCACTATTGATTTAAACATATATATCTTATTTTTTAAAGCATTAATTCTTATTTACACAACTTGATTTAGGCGTGTGTGTTTTTCTGATGTTGCATCTTTTTTATTTCATTTAACATCAGATTTGCTTTTTGATTTTGAAATTCTTCACGACTGATTTTATGAGTTTTTAATAGAGATAAACTTTCTCTAAATTCTGGAATTGTTTGTAATTTTATTGAGGAAACTTTATCGTATAAATCTTGTAGCTCTGTTGCTATGTCGTTAAAATTTTTCTCATCTTCCGGCGGAATTTTATAATCTCGCCCATGTATATCTGCTGACATTACGGCGATAAAACGCTGAAGATATATTCTTTGCGGAAAATTATGCAGTCCTATGGCTATTTGCATTAATTGCTTTTTGACTTTTATCAATGGATTATGCGATACCATATGATTAAGTGCGCAAAAACGCGCAAATTTAGTATATGACGTCGGAAAATGCATTCTCTTGGACATTATCTCAATTAGTTTATCCCCTAAAACATCATGCCCCTTGTGCGACGGCCATTTTTGCGGATTTGTTTCGCCTTTTCCTACGTCGTGCAAAAACGTTCCAAAATTAACAAAAGAATCATCTGATGATGCGGCTTGAATTGATAATAATGTATGTTGCCCGCTGTTTCCTTCCGGATGATAGTCTAATCTTTCCGGCACACTCCATAGTTTCTCTATTTCAGGAAAAATCTCTTGTAGTGCTCCACACTCTCTTGCCGTTAAGATAAATTTATCAAAATGCTTGCAATGCAACGCTTTTTCTATTTCATTCCAGATACGTTGATTACTCAAATTTTTCAACTCGCCGTTTTTTACCATCTGACGGCATAAATCCATTGTTTCCGGCGCTACTGTAAAATCCAATTGTGCGGCAAAACGACACATGCGCAAAATACGAAGGGGATCTTCACAAAAATGTGCGGAAATATGTCTTAAAATTCGCTTATTTATATCTTCTATACCGTTATGAAAATCCAATATTTCATTTTTTTCTTCATCAAAATAAAGCGCATTACAGGTAAAATCACGGCGAAGCGAATCTTCTTCTAAAGTTATGTCTGGGGTAAATTCAAATTTAAAATCTTGATGTTTTTTCCCGATTTTTATTTCTTTTCGTGCTAATGCGTATTCTTCTCCGGTTTTGGGGTGCAAAAAAACAGGAAAGCTTTTACCTACTTTCTTAAAACCTAAGGCTAACATTTCAGCCTCTGAGCCTCCTAAAACGACAAAATCTCTATCTTGACTCCGACGTTTTAGTACCCTATCCCGAACGGCTCCGCCAACCTGATAAAAACGCATTTTTCTTCCTTTCTTTAGGTGGTAATGTAATAAAATAAACTCAATTTTGCAAGGTGTTTATCCGGTGCTTAAAAAAAATATCAAAAATCAAAAAAAACTATTGCAAAAAAAAATCTTTTGGTTATAGTCATTGAAGATTTTGGTTATGGATGCGTAGCTCAGTTGGCTAGAGCAACTGACTCTTAATCAGTGGGTCCAGGGTTCGAATCCCTGCGCGTCTACCACTACATCCCCTTGTATTTACGTGTTTTATTTTGTGTTTTAGTTAGGGCATTGTTTGCAAGGGGATGTTCTTTTTTTGCGATTCGTTTCATTAAATTAGCACAAAATTAGCACAATATTTTTAGTTTCGTTTTTTCCATTTTGGAAAGAGTTGAACTTGTAAGGATTGCTTACTTGTTCAACCTGTGCAAATTTTGCACAAGTTCAGTCGGTGACATTTTGTCAGCAACTGTTCGATTTTTTCGAATAGTTCGGTTTTTCCGATTTTTCTTTCTAAGGACATTTATGTCATTACCAAATTGTTGGCATCAACAAAATGGCTTCATTTTATTGAATATCAATAAAAATTGTGTGTCATCGTTATTTGTTTGCACCATATTTCCCTCTTGGTGAAAATGGTGTCATTTTGTCACCGGTTCGTTATCCTGCAAAAAATGTGATTGCAGTCCTATATTTCCCTGCTAAAAGTGTGATTATTTTCCATTTTTTCGTGCCTAAAATATAATTCTGTGAGATTTTTTCACACAAAACGGTATTTATTATGGCGGATTCGCCATATTAAAAAAGAACTGTCAAGCAAAACTTGACAGTTCCACCTATTACCGATATTTAGCTGATACCTAATACCTTATAAAAAAATTATCTATTGCCCTAGATAATTTTATATTAGTTCATCCCCATAAACTATCAATATTTTTAACGACTTTTCCCCATATACATTTGCAACATTTTATCTGCTTGTATTTTCTTTTTAACCGCTTCAACAATACCATCATTTATAACACATCTTGTTTTATATTCGGGATAGGACTCAAGAACGCTCTTCACAAAATCAATCCATTTTTCTCGTTTTTCATAAGATATTGTAGGACATTTCCCAGGTATATACATGCCAACATAATCGTCAAACTTAACTATATATACTTCCCTCATCGCTCCCCCTTTAATATTTTTCTTGATATTCAGCCAAACATTTTGCCATATCTAACGGCGTTTTAATTCTATCAATACATGTTATAGGCTCACGTGGTGCCTCGACTAAATAAAAATCCAATGCATATTTCCAGCTGTTTTTCTAATCCCTTTACATACCAGACTTATACCCGAAGGATTTATCCCTGTATTTCTATAAGCTTCTTTGCAAGACGTATATATTTTTCCTGTTTCTACACATTTTACAGCATGCTTAAATGCAGAAAGAGATTTTTTTAATTTAGTTTCTGAGGTATCTTTAATTCCTGTTCTTCCTATTTTATATTTTTCTAAGCTTATCGGATTTCTATTGTTTTCTGAACGAGTAACCCATCTTAAATTACTGATGGAATTATTTGTTCTGTTCGTATCAATATGGTCAATTTCCGGTTTATTTTCAGGATTTGGTAAAAAAGCCTGTGCCACAAGCCTATGAATATAAAGACGTTTATTATCCAATGAAATCTGTCTGTATCCAGTATCGCTTAAACAGGTTTTTAATATTTTTTCGGGCTTCACTTTTTTATATTGAAAACAGGAAATAATCCGTTCAATACTTTTTATTCGTCCCAAAGAGCTTATTTGATATTTTGGATGTTCCGGAATATCTTTCCACACTTCTTCTACCATTGTTTTCTCCATAAAAAAAGCCCCCCTTTCAGGTGGCTAATGCTGTGTTTGTTAATTCTAATATTTTGCAGAATACTCCGCTAAACAGTTTAACATATCTCTAGGTGTCTTTATGCTGTCTATACAAAGAACAGGCTCTTTAGGCACCTCAACATAAACATATTCAGTTTTTGTTGTGCAACCGCTTAAAATTAAGCAACACAGGATTATCAGACAAATCATAATTCCAATTAAAACCCGTCTTATCCTTGTCAATCTGTTTGTTGTTTTCCTGTTTAAGCTTATCGGCCGCCAGCGCTTTTTCGTTTCTTCTCGCAATTTCACCCTCCAAAAAAGTTGATTTCCCTTTATACGCATTTAATTTCGTCTCCAACGCTTCAATTTCATTTCCGCGCTCAGTATATAAGTTAAACAAGATAAAGATTACCACGCTCAAAAAAACGAACAAATAGGATAAAAATTTAGTCATTTGGCACTTCCATCTTTGTTTCGGATGCACTTTTTCTAATTTGCTCTTTGTATTTTTCTATTTCTTTAGACAATTCACTTCTTCTATCCATAACTTCAAAATAATTTTCCCCTCGTGAATTGTACAAACAATTACGATTTATCTTACGCATATTGCTTTCAATGTCTGGTCTGTACACCCAAATATCCATCTTACTTCCTTAACCAAATACCATCACTAATCAATTTTGCGATTCTCCTGGCTCTTGCAGGTGTTTGTTGCGCATAAAGCGAATCTAAACACTCTTTAGATGCAAGCTGAAATTTACCCCAGCGCATATAATCTAGCATCTTTTTAAACTTGCATAAGCCCTCATAACCGAGTTGAAAACACATATCAAGTAAAGCATATTGTCGCTCAATATCTAGCTTTGCATAAAAATCTATACCGGATAATTGTTTTAAGCAGATAGCTATATCATTTCTTAATAACATTAAGGCGGCATTTCGTGTTATACCATGCCGCCAATCTCCCAACGCTCTTTTTTCAGCTTCCGTAAACTCTCTAGCTTCTATATTGTGCCCTATTCCTATGGTTAATTTCCCTTTTGAACATTTATAGGGTTTATCTCTAAAACCTTCATGAAATTCAAGACGGCGAGCTAACCAATCAAAATCTTTATCAACTTTTATCATGATTCCTCCACATTTTAATAAAGTTCATAGGATCTTTTTCTACCGACTTTAATATACTTTCGGCAATCATAAATAACCGAACAGCAAATAGTCCGCAAACTCCAGAAAGTCCATAACGAACAGAATCCGGCATATCAAAATACTCAAACATCAATCCTGATAACATACTAACTACAAAAGTTATAATTGCATCGCGAATACTATGTTTAATTGAAATAAAAGGTCGTATAAAAAAAGATATAACACCAAGAAACGCTCCCCAAATGGAATACGTTGCAATTACTTCCTTAATTTTATCCATTTTAATCCCGAACAAAGAAGGAGGCAATAGCCCCCTATAATTATTTCTTTTCATAATAATCGCCCTTAAAGGATTATAATTCAGAATTTTCATGGTGTTCTTCTTTAAGATAATGCCAAGATTTAACAATATCTCTTTGAGTTGATGCCATATCTTTTGTAATATCGGACAATACACCAAGTAATTCGGCCGAAATTTTCTCCGGTCCTTCAAGTCTTGCTTCAACACGTTGCAAGATTTTATCTTTAAGGACATCTAATCTTTTCAAATATTCTTCCATTTTATATACCTTTCATTTTCAAAACAAAAGGTGATACTTTTGAATAAACATCAACCAATCTGAATTGATTGTCAGGTAATGGAATTTTATCACTTATGATATTTTTAAGTTTTTTAACATCTACCAAACCTTGTTCATTCATACATGGAACAGCTAACTCTTCAAAAATAGTTATGTATTTTTGAACCTTATCAGATAAATCATACTTAAAAATTCCAAATTTAATAATAAATCTTTCGGGCTCATACCCGCCAAATAAATCTGTTAAGAGTTTTTTCTCAAACAAATCTAATTCCATCTGCTGCATGTCATTCATAGCATATCACCTTTTGTCTGTGCTCTTAGCTTTTCAAGCTCTTCCCTAAGTTCAATATTTTCCTGTTCTAAACTTTTGGCTTTTTCTGCACTTTCCTGCGCGACAGTAAAAACAACTGCAACGTAATTTTCGGCCAGCACATTAAATTGTGGAACTGAAACAAAATCATTTTTGAACTTTTCAAACAGCCAATCATCAAACACCGTTATCATCTTACGTCTTGCTTCTAACACATTTTTGTCATTAGCTACGTATGAAATTTGCGTTTCTGATAAACTATTTCTTATTGCGTCAAACTTATCCCAGACTTGCGCTTGCGACGTGATTTTTTGACCGCTTTCGGCGTTTCTTCTGAGCTCTTCAAGTTTACGCTCAAGTTCTGAAATTTTGTGTTGCTGTTCCATAATTTTACCTCATTTAGACTATTAAGCTGCGGGAGTAGACGTTGTTGTTGCGGGAGTAATTGTAACGTTACCCCACCCAGGGCAAACACTTGAATTTGGTACAACCAACTTAGTTAAAGCTTGAAGTTGAGCAATTTGCTGTTGCATGCAAGCAATAGTTGCCGTTGTTGTAGCATTATTGACAGCGCTTTGTTTATCAAGAGCAGCATAAGCGGCTGCAAACTCTTTAAACTGAGCATTGAGCTTTTCATCATTTTTATTTGACAAAGCAATAGCTTCTTTGAAAACACCAATACCTACGGAATCAGCGTAACGTTCAGCTTTTTCTTTTGCCAATTCTGATTCAAGAGCAGAAATCTGGCGACTGTCCTTCTCATAAGAATTACATCCACCAAACAAACCACCAAATAAGCCATTACCGTAACCGTTGTTCATAAGAGCAAGGGCTGTACCGGCAATACCCAAACCAAGTCCTGCACCACCAACACCAGCAGATGCAACACTTTTATCGCCTTCTGAAGTTTTAATAATCATAGTTTTAATCCTCAACTAATTTAAAAAAACAAAAAGGCGAAAAGCTTATAAATTATTTTATAAACATTTCCGCCTTCGAAGGCATTTTAAAAAAATAAACCACAATAATACACGCTTACATTTCTACTTTTGAGGACACTCTAAAAGCCTTGCAACGTAAGCAATCAAAAACTTTGAGGACATTGATAACGCTCTTTGATACCTTCTTGAAACTGTTTTTGTATCAACATTTATTTCATTTGCATAAATCTTTTGCCATCCGCGTTTACATTTATGTCCTATAAAACCATCAATCAGGACTTCTTTATCTATTTGTCGAATAGGAAAAGAAAGAATAAGCCTTATAGCGGTATCTGACGATAATCGTTGATACATATATTCGGCATATTCTTTTTCCATTTTTTTACTTCCTTATTGCTTAAAAATTAAGCTTCTCCCAATACTGTGCTAACTTCATAGCGACCTTGGTCGTCTGTGCTTCCTGTAGCAAAACCTGTTAATGTTAAAGAATTACGTTGCGGATAAGTGTCTGCATACCAATCTTCGGAAGTTGTTGCAAGTTTGTAACGAGCATTATAACTTCTAGTAGGAACTATAAAAGCTGATGTCATATCATCGGATAAAAAGAATCTACAAGGGTCTTCTGTTGGTGTAGCTTCTGTTGGTAGCTTTATTGTTAAATTAAGATTTTCAAAAGTCTTTGTTTCCTTATTATACTTAAAAGCATAAACATTTGTCATACCACCAATGGTTAAAATACCTGTATCATTATTGTAATCAATACAAACCTTTTCAGTATTTACTAATGCCTTTAAGTCTGGTTGTAAAGAAGCGTCCTCAATCGGTAACATCTCATCATTAAATTTATAAATCCCTAACAAATCATTTATTGTAGTTATAATGTACTCCCCAACTTCTAATCCAGTTACATATTTCAAATGATTTTTATATATTTCGCTTATTCCCGTTTTAATAAGAGTAGCTTGTCCACTTCCAGTACCATTATCAGAATAGTAAAAATAACTACCATCTGATAAATTATAAAAGTATTTTGAGCTACTAGAAAAAGCACTAAGAAAACTATTTACTCCTTGTGAAAATGTCAATTTATCCTCAACAATATCTCCTGTGGTTGGATTGATTGTTGCTGATTTCATGTTATTTTCATTATCTTTATAAATAACTAAGTTTGTATCAACATAAGTTCCTACCACGGGAACACTTAAAGTATCATCTGTAATACAACTATATGTTTTATTAAGACTTGATACAGCAACTGTATGTGAAGCAATTACTTTACCGTTAATGTGTTTTAAATATTTTGTAGTTGAAAAACTATTTGTTAAATATTGATAACTCCATTTTTTAGTATCAGGATTATATGTATATAAAGGTTTTTGAGATGTACCTGTCATAACTACAATGTTGTTATCTTCATTAAAGAAAGCACAAGATGAATAAGAGTTTGTATAACCTGTATATTCATACGCAGTATTTTCATCAAGGTTGTGTTTATTTAACCAAATCTTTTGTCCTGCCACAATATTAGCACCAGTATTGTTAATGGCAAAAACGGAGTCTCCTCCACCACCTGCCGTTATGCTTTCAATCGTAGAAGCAAGATTTTCGCTGTTTTTTTGCTCAGGGATAACCGCACCTTTTTCTTGGCACTTAGTATAAGCGTTTGAAATATTTGTTTCAATTCGTGTAATTTGTTCAGCTATACTCATCTTATACCTCACTTAATCTTGTTTCAATATCGCCAATCATATTGTCAATTTCAGACTTGCTATAAACATTACTTTTGTCAGCTTTAAGCCCAAACAAATCATCAGACTCATCTTTTGTATAAACATTGATACTATCGGCTTTAGCCTGCAATAGTTTATCAAGTTCGCTCGTAGAATAAGAATCGTAAATAGAGAACTTAGACCAATACGAAGATTCATCTCCGGGAATGTTTCCTTTATTTTTATTGTAAAGACTTATCCACCAATAACCGTTATAACGAGTTAATTCCATAGCAGAATACTCATAATCTTCTTTCCAGTATGTCTGCCCTTGTGCTTGACAATCTAGCCTTAGAAACGAAGAAAACACCTCTTCAAAAGTTTCTCCTCCGGGGACAATGGTAACACATCTTTCCAATCTAGCATAAAAATCTTGAAGAGCCATATAGATTCTATCTAGTGAATACTCATAATCTTCTGCCGGAAAATCCTCACCCTCAAGAAACTTAATCAACTGATACAAAGGAATTCCTCTGGTGATTGTTATAAAAGTATCTTTTGCCGGAGCTTCCTTAAAAGTTACTTCTCCACCGTCTCCATTATTGATTATAGTATAATCCTCATCTTTAACGTAAGTAGAAAAAGACTTGTTTTTATAAATCATAATCTCGTCATCAAAAAACTTCCACGGGATTGTAAAAGTTTTTGTTATTCCGTTGCAAGAATAAGTCTTCTCTGAATAGTTTGATAATATTGTCATGCCCTTTTCTCCATAAAAAAAGGAGAAAAGGCTATGAGCCAATTCTCCAATATACTTAAATCTTAACTAAAACTTGTCAAAAGTGTCAAGTCTGTTTTACTTATCAACAGTTAATCTGCTATTTTTTTAACTGTTCTTACCGCTGTTCCTAAGCCGGCACCAGTGCCAACATCAACTATAGCGCCTAATATTTCAGCCCAATCCCAAGAAGTTTTATCTTTTTTAACGGACTTCCACATTAGCCTATTTAGTGAATCTACACCAAATACTTGCAAAGCATCCCATGGTTCTGGACTTTTTCCGGTTACAGCCGACTCAATTTTATCAACACCAAATCTAGCTAAATCGGCTACAATAGGTAAACCTGCGATCGGTGATAATGCTATTTCCGTCATCATGCCATCATACCAATCGTCATCATCATCACCATATAGGAATGATTTAATCATCCAACCTAATGCGATATATAATGCAGACTGAATAAATACATAGTTTGCTATATTGCTGTAAAAACGTGCATCTGATATTTCACCACGCCTCCATTGTGTAGCCGTTGTTGTAATCAAACGCATATATTGAGCCGGTACATCTCTAAAAGCTGTAAAGAAGCGCAAAGTTTGCTCTCTTTGGTACTTAGCACGAGTTGCCGGATTACCAGCCGCCTGATTACTTAATGTTTCATCTATAAAGTCTTCAATAATTTTTTCACGTGATACCCCTCTATCAATATTGTATTTCAATTTAGCATATCCGCCCCAGTAAATTGCAAATATGTCAGCAAATCTAATAGGCGTTGTTGCTATATTCTTCCAATTATGAGTAAATCCTGCTAATGAATATTTTGAATTAACCAAATTATTAGCTTCTGCCATCGCACGTCCAATAGCATCTGATTGAGAGCCTTGTTCAAAACGTGTTTTCAAAAAATCACCAACATAAGAATCCATAGTTTTCTTTACTTCTGCTGGATGCGTTGCCGCATACATGAAGTTTTTTATAAATTCTTTTTTAGGCATATTCACAGAATAGTTTAAGGCAGCCGGTAATTGTTTAATTGCCATCGGTACGTTAAGAGCAACAGTTCCGCTTACAAGATTATTAAGCAACGTTTGCATCAATCTACCTACTTCATTGTATGTTTTTACAGCGCCCTTAATGCTCAAATCATCAAGATTTGCCATAAATGCTCTGTAAAAATCATCTCCATATTTTTCAACAATTTTTCCTCTTATTGCCTTATCTGTCATCAAAGCATGCAGATCTTTATACTTTAAAGCTACATTTTGAACATATCCGACATTAGTTATATACTCTTGATACTTTGTCCAAACATTTTTAGGACGTGGCGTAACCGTTGACGCACGTTCCTTAAAGAAAGAAGGAGTTTGACTTCTTACCCGTAAATTCTCCATAACATCATAATCAAGCGTATTTTTAGAAGTTCTAGGAAAATAATTCTTATTATGAGGTAAATCAATTCCATACATTTTTACAAATATATCGTTTTCAATTTCCCACATATCGGCAACTTCTTGTTGCAGCATATCGGCAAATTCCATATCTTTTTGACTTAAATGACTTAATAATTTTCCTAAATTATCTGTTAGAAGATGCTCTTTAAGTTGTTCGTCAGACATGCTTTCTATGGCTGCTCTTAAAGATGCTCTATCTGTTGGCATCGTATCGTCAAAAGTTTCATAAGCCGCGTAAAAGTTTGCACGAGTATTATCATCCTTCATTTGAATATATATATCTAATATATCCAAGACAGACATTCTTTGGTAATCACCATCATTGTCGCGCAGTTCAAATTCTTCTTTTGATTTATTTTGCATCAACTGGAGAAAATCACCTTTAGACTTTGAGCCATAAATATTCATGGCCTGTTGCATAACTTTAGCACTATTGTTTCTTAAAAAGATATTTACCTTTTCAAAAGCTGTTTCTAAGTTCCATTTATCAGATAGCTTTTTGCCAAACATTTCATTCATGGTTGAACGAATTGTACCAATTTCCGCTAATTTTACAGCAAACCAATTTGATTTTTTAAGAGTTTCAATAGCATCTAATAACTCATTTTTATTTTCGGTTTTTACTGCCGCTTTTAATTCATCCTCTTGCAACCTTTTATCAACGGCTTCATTTTTGAGCTGTTCAAGAGAAGATGCTAAATCTTGCAACAAGGCTAAAGATGTATCGGCCCCATTGATTTTATAGTTATACAACATATTTCTTACGCGATCATATTCACTCACTCCTTGAGCCATATTCTCATCAGAAAAAATATTATTACTTAATTCTTCAAAGGCTTTTGCAGCTTCTCCCTGAGAAAGTTTTAATATATCGCGCATTTCCTGAAAGAATTTATTATCCTCAAATGTATAGCGTTGTTTACGGAATTTTAACGGTTTTGTTGATTTAATAATTTCCTCAATATTCCGGCGATTTAATTGTTTTTCCTCATATTCAATATAATCCCTAGCTCTTTTACGTACGTCATTAAATACCTTAGCAAAACTATCGGCATCTTTAACCCGTTGAATATTGCCATCTAAAGAGACTTTTCTATCCCCGGATATAGGAAGATTTTTAATAAATTTACGTAACCGGTCTTGAAGTTCATACCTGGTTTCATTCCGTACCTTTTCGCCTTGATATAATTGCTTTATCGTATTGCGATATTCTTTATTCATTTCATTGAGTTTAGCTTGCAAATACTTAATTGCATTACGATTAACTTTTACAATATCGGTATCATCAGACTTACTCAAAACATTCGCCAACAAGGTGTCTAAATCTTCAATAGTTTTCAAACCAAGTTTATTGTCTTTTAGTAAATCATCTATAAACGATTGAATTTTTGCTTGATTTTGAATAGCTGCATCTCTTTGACGTTGTATTTCACCTTCACGCCTAGAATAAATATGCTCGGCATCCTGTAAAATATTTTGAATTTTAGATGATAACGCTTCTGTTTGAGTATATGTTTCAGTGTCTATATTATCCAATAAACCTAAATCCATAAATATTTCAGCAACGCGATTATCCTCAACAATTCCGGCATCATAAACCAAACGTCCGTTTAATACATCAACCTTGTAGCCTAAAGATTTTAATTCTTTATCTAAAGTCATTCCAGGGCGGCGAACTCTTGTATGTAAACCTTTACGCAAATTAGCTATACTTTTTCTATTTTGGCCGCGAAATGTAGCACTTTCTCCACGTAAAGCCTGCTGTATAGCTTCTTCAAAATCAGCTTTATTTTTTATAATATTATCTATGTTTGGAATTTCCCCTTCCCTAGATACTAGAGAATCAAAGAAATCTTTGACTTCGCTGTTAGCGTATTCTCTGTTATCATTAAATACATCAAGAATCCACTCTTTTGCTTTTTCAAATAAACCACGTGTCGCGATTGTGGGGGAATTTCCGGTATTAAGATAACGAATAAACGCTTCGGTTAAATTTTCCCAATCTTGATTTTGCATGTCGTCAAAGTTTGTTATTTCTCTTTTTCCTTGGCGCGATAGCCATTTAAATACGCCCCTATCATAATCAGAAAAGCCAAATTCTTGAGCGGCCCTAAAATGATTTTGGAAGAAGTGATGCGATAATTCATGCGTTAGCGTGTCTGGTCTAGCATCCTTAAATAATTCAATTAAATGCTCAGACGGATCATAAGTGCCATATACTTTTTCATCACTATTTGAATAATATATATTATTACTTTCAGGGCTAAACGTGCCTCTATTGTATACGGATTTTATTTGATTAGGATTGAACGCTACATAATCTCCGTTTTTTTTAGAAATAATCCCGTCATATCCAGCATTAGCTAAATACTCGTTTACATTATCTCTTGATAATAAATCCTTATCTACTCCTAAAAATTTTGCTATATTTTTTAACTCATCTTTGTAAAACCAAGCTTGCTCGGTAACAAAAGGATTTTTAAAAGATATATATACTTCATATAAATTATCACCCCAAAAATGTGTTGCTTGTTTATTATTTGCAAAATAGAAACCTCGTCCAAGATTGTTTAAACCTCTACTTCTTCTTGTTTTAAAAGCATTGAATAATCTATCACTTCCATGAAAACCTTCAACAGTTACAGCTTTTCCTGTTTCAAATTTATAGTCTTTAGCTTGTTCCGATGTAACAACCTCGCTATTACCACTCCACCTCTTAAACTCAGGTGTGTTTATATCTGCTTTGCCTTTTTCATCATAAGCATCGGGAGGTAATTGATTATTTTCTTTAGAAAAAAGTTTATTGTTGACTTTTATGTTTCCTGATGCTATATTTTGGGTAAACGCAGGTACCACTGTTGATTTTTTTAATTTATCAATTAGTCTGACTGCAGAGGGAGTCGTTTCGGACGTAGGCTCTCCGATAGCTTTAACAAGGTTATCAGATGATACTCCCTCAATTTTATACATAGTCTTAGCTGCTAACTGTTTTTCTTTGTCCCTAATTTCCTCAACATAATACGTCGTACCGTCTGGTATTGTTTTTAAATAACCTACTCCATCTCTTCCATTATCTGTCTTTGTACCGTATACTAAATAATCAGGGGAATTAACAATATTAGGTATATTTTCAATATCTTTATCTGTAACTGGTATCTGATTATCCGTTAGCTCATTTCCTTTACCGTGCCGATTGAAAATATGTTTAATACTTCTTGCATCAACAATATGTTTATATCCCTCAATATCTAAACCAAGACGTTTGGATATTGTAACAAGCCATCCCTTTGCCGTTCCAAAACCTGCTTTTACTTTTGCATCAGGTATTTTTTTATCTGCTTCTCGAATAAGCATTGGAACACTTTTAGCAAAAACTTTTTGCTGTGTATCCTCTTCTGCAATTTCTTCTCTGCTTTTACTAAATAACCTTCTGCTTGGCCGTCCTTCAAAAAAATCTATTTCATCATCAGACATTTGTCTTGTTTCTGCTTGGCGCTCAGACCAAATTTGAGATATTTCTTCTTCTGTCATGGGAGCTGTCTTTTCTATAACTTGATTACCCACCTTAACAGCTTCCACGTTAGATTTATTTGCAATATTTAAATTAAGCCATCTTTTTTGAAATTCGCTTAAACTTCCTTGAAAAACGCCGTTTTCTTTAGCTAATTCATAATCATTTTTGACGGCACGTCCCCAATACAGAGATTGTGTTTTTGCTTCATTTTCTTGAATACCTGCATCTGTTAATGTTTTTAATAAACCATCATAAAAAGATACTTCTGCAATGGCATCTTCGTTATCCAATCCACGAGACAATTCTATACTTTTCTCATAATCTGCCGCAAGTTTTTGCATTTCTTCGGGAGACACATCTGGTACATTATTAACTAAGCTATTTAAAAATTCTGTAGCATCTTCTGTTATTTGTCCTTCTGTTGGAACGGCACCTTGAGCAAGTTTTAAAGCCATTTCAGGAGATTTTCCTGCTTCAATCGCTGCATTATAGACTAATTCTCTTCTATGTAAAAATTGATTTGTTCCTTTTGCCGCACCGACTGTAAATGTCATACCACCTAATGAACCATACCAGACGCTATCAAAAACATCATCAAGTTTTTGATCTGCTGTTCTTGTATCATATTGTCCAGAAATGGCAATATCTTTGATTGACTGTGAACCCTCTTGTATTCCTTCTGATGCACCAGAACTTAAAATAAGCCAAGGAAAATGTTTTCTTTTATAAAAACGATTCAAAGACATCAAGCCAAACTGCTCTAATCCAGTTTCCGCTGCTCCTGCAAGATTAGAACGAATATACGCATCTACAATACTTCCACCATTTTCAAGTACATTCTGGTACATGTTTTCCGCAGAGCTTAATCCAAAAATTGACGCAATGGGTGCGTTTGTTTCTAAAGCGGCTTTAAGTCCTTTTCCTCTTAATATTGAAGCTAATCCAAAAACTCCAGTTGCTAAAAGTGTCGGGGCTAATGAACCCATACCTTGAGCCGATTTTGATTCATAAGGGTTTATGTCATATTTAAATCTGGATGCTGACTTTTCTCTTGCTTTCATTCTATCTATAACATCTTTTGCTAAATCTCTTTTCCATTTTTCTCTACTTTCAGGAGATAATTTATCTTGATTTTCAAGCCATGCAACTCCAGCCCCAATAGCTTCTGGTGCTTCTCTTAAATACGTATATGAGCTTTCGGTTATATCAACGCTTTGATTCCATCCTGAGCGAAGAAGTGTCGAAAACCAATTTGTATCTTTTCCTTCTTGTTTATATTTTTCAAAAGCTAATCTCTTGTTTATTGCATCATCTAATTTGGGAACATTATTTATATCTTTAGGGGTAAAATAAACAGATGGTGTATAATCTTCATTAAAAGGAATACTTTTTTTACCATAAGCAATTTTCTCTTCAGGCGATAAAGAATTATTTAAATTTTTGCTATATTCTTTAATAAGGCTATTATTCCAATTTTTTGGAGCTTGAACATTTATATTATAATCTACAATATAAAAATTTTCTAATTCAGTATTTTCTTCCATGTCTTTTCCCATAAAAAAAGCCCTTTATAGGGCTGTTGAAAATTATTTTATAATATTACCACCATCATAATTAGAATATTTTTTACTTATATATTCATAAAAAATAGCTTCTGAACTAATAAAATCTCCATCTATGCTAACATTACCCCCAAAAACTTCCCTTGCTAAATTAGCAATTTTATACCCCAAAGTTTTCTCTTTATCTAAAGGTACACCCCACATTTCTAAATTAGCAGCAATTTCATTTAAATTATTATAAAAATTTTGATAATCTTTAATTTCCGAAGAGAATAAATCAAAGTCATCAGTTTGGGGATATAAAAAATTCTTTAACCTTACAGCCATATCTCCTATTACAGTATCTGGTTTAGCCAATGTTTCTTTAACAATAGGCTCATAAGCTGCCATTAAAGGACGCATATATTCTTCATATTCTGATTTTGTTATAAAACCTTTATTATATGAATCTTGTACAGTCATTTCATAGTTTCTTAAATTACCAAAAGTCGCATCCTTATTTAATGATATTGATGATGTTTTATACGTTGTATCATCATCTTCTATTTTTGTCTCACCTATTAAAAATATCTTATCTTTTTGATTATCAATTAAATAACGAGCACTGGTTTGATTTATTCCATGCTGTCGTAATTGTTCCGCTGAAGGTTTATATTTGTTTATAATTGTCATAATCTCAGCATCAGATATCCCCTTGTCTCTAGCCTTTGTTAATATTTCATTAACCGCTTGATATTTTTGCTGTTGTTCATAATCGGTTAATTCTAATCCAATCGGTGTAAAATACAAATCCACCTTAGATTTAACATTATTTAAAATTGATTCGTCCACATTTCCTATTTCTTGAAATTTCTTTTTATAGTCTTCTTCCACATTCGTACCGTATGGAGCTATTTTAGTCAGAGCCAATATATCTTGACGTTGCATGTCCTCAGGAACAACGTTTCCCATATGCTGCAAAACAATTTTAGATAATTCTGCCGTGTATTTATTTTTTTGAGTATTCAGATTAAGTGTATGTAACTTTAAAATATCATCCTGACTTAAATCATCTTCAAATAATTTATAGTCAAAAATAACACCTTTTTCGCTACTTAAATAAGCTTTTTTAAAAACCTCTTTTATACGGCTCTCTTTAGATAATTTATTTTCTTCTTCTAATCTTTTATCTTGATTGTTTTTAAGCGCAGTTGCTTGTTCTACTCTTATTTCTTCATTACTTACTAAATTTTCTAATTCTTTAGGACTAAGATAATCATTACTATTCAATAATTGAGTGTAACGAATATCCTGTTTAAGCTTTTTTGCAGATTCATTATTAAGTTTTCCTTCTTTTTTAAGATTTTCTATTTTAGCAGAAATTTTATCAATTAACGTTCCTCTATCGTCTTCTGTTAATTCTTTAGCATAAGTATCATATATATTTAATAATGTTTTATCGTCTGAAGAATTAGATATTGCTATATTAGCATCATTTAACCTTGACTTAGATGTTTCTTTAATATTGGCATCATTTTTTTTAGTTTCTGCTTCTTTTTGAGTTTTTGCTATTGACGATAAGGTATTATATAAATCATTTTTTTGTTTTTCAGAAATATTTAAATCTTTTATATTCTTGTCTTCTTTAGCTATATCTATTTTTTCTCCGTTTACATACCGAGACTCTAAATTATTTTTAAACTTATATTTAATTTCATCGTTTTCCCCTTGTTCTCGTTTAATACCAAATTCTTTATCTAAATCATCTCTTGTACTTCTTGCTTTTGAATCCATAGCAATTTCAGCAAAATTATTTTTTACATATTTTTCATATTCCTCTTTTCCTTTTTTAGCGGCTTCAGATAAACCTACTTGTAATCCAGTTGGGGAAGTAGAAGAACCTTGTCTTTTGCGTATGAACTCACTTACATTTACCCCTACACCATTATCGTATTGTAACGCTTCTTTTTGAATTTCAGCTGTTTTTTCGGGATTAGCAATAATTTGAGCTTTGTAATATTCCTCTTTTGCTGTATTCATATCAGATTGAATAGTTTTTGCTCTTTGATATGCTTGCCATTCATCATTTGCTTTTTGTGAATTATACTGTTCAGCATCTCTTCTAATTTTATTAACATCAATTCCATATTTAGCCAATCCAGATTCTGCTTGATTTACAAAAGAAAGAGCAAAATTAGGATCTCTTGTATATAATTTACCAATAAAATCTGTGGCAAATTGTTTTTGCATTTTGTCTCTGACTTCAATATTCAAGTGTTTTGTATTGCCAATAGCATTTATACCGCTATCAAAAAAACTTGCAGCACTTCTTACGTCCCCTGTTAAGGCCGCCGCGGAAGACATTTCATTTAATGTACGGTCTAATTGAATAGCTGTAAATTCATGCATCTTTTGAATATATTTTTTTTCATAATTCAAATTCATGCCATCTATCCAGCTTCTCTTATAACGGCTATTATTGTAAGATTTAGCCCATACCGTATTATCTAATGGCTTATTAAATTCTGTATCGTATTTATTTTTGATTTCTTGAAGCTGGCAAGGATCGGTTGCATCGTCCATTTCATGAAACATTTGTGTAGCCATATTATCGTATTTAGCTTCATACTCATCATATCTTAATTTGCTGTACGTTTCAGCAAATTCATTTGTTTCATTCATAAGATTTGATACGTCCCTTAAAGGAGATTTCCAACTAATCTGCGGGATTTGAGGAGATGTATCGGCTTGTACATATCTTTTTTGAGTATCAACCATTCCAGGTAATGTTTGTTTATTAGCCATTTACCAAGTACCTCCCATTGATGTATAACCTTTTGCAAAAGAAATTGGAGCTTGTAACAAACTCATATAAAATTGATTTTTTCCTTGTTTCTTTGTTATATTAGCCGATTGATTTAAATAATTAGCTTTAATATCCATACCTTCTGCCGAAGAAAGGCCTTTATAACGCAAATCAAGAGCATTCTGTTCTAAATCGGTAGCTTGCTGGCCTAATACTCCAATAGTTGTTGTGCTATTACCCATGCCTTGTTCAATACTTGCCGCCGTGTTTTGAGCTAAAATTCTGCGATTTTGTTGTCTCTCTCTATCCTCGTTGATAGCTGTTTCAAGACGTGTTCGATACGCATTTTGGCGCAAAATATCAGCATTACTATTTGCTTGCTCAGCTTGAAAATTTGCTTCTTGCATACCAGCAACCCCTTGAGTAATAGTTGCCGCTGCTGAAATAGCGCCTATTGTTAAAGATACAGGATCTGCCATTATTTTACCCTTCCCCAAATATTAAAGTCTAAGCCATTATAATATTTTTTCATCGTCCCTTCACATGTGAAACCTAGCATTTTAGCTAATCTTTTTGCTGCCGGAAAATTATCTTGTGTTATCATTTCAACTCTTTGTGTTTCGCCATCATTAAGAAAATCATCAATAATTTTTCTCATTTGTTTAAACATTGAAAAACCTTTATCACGACAATCGGCAGATATTAAAGCAGACAACCATACTCTCCCACCATCCTCAAAAAAAGGTCTAACAATAGCTAAAACTCTATTATCATATTCAAAGACAATCGTATCTTCATCATCAAATAAATACCAATTATCGGTATCTTCATGTTTTTGCTCAGGCTGTAATTTTATTCTATCACAATCGCCTTTTTCAAAATGTCTTATCATAGTCCGTTTCCGCTTGTTGAGAAATGAGGGGCAATCGCTAAAATATTCATAGGATATACGGAATCGTTTTGAATCATTACCGTAGCACCCTTTTCTTTAATGGTTGTTGTATTAAAACTTAATGGAATTGTTTTATTTCCGGTATATAAGTCAGAACTTTCACCCATTACATCATCTGTTTTTCTGAAATATATCGCTTGCAAATCTTTGTTGTTTGTTCCAACTTTACCACCCATTGACCGCCACAGCATAAGAGTAACGTGATCTATTCTTTGCACATCACCAATCCCCGAACTATTATTACCTTGTAAATAAATATTTTGCGGTATATAAGCGCTATTGATTGGTAATCCAACAATAATATGTTCGCTATTCCATGGAACAGTAATTGCACCATTTTTAACAATTTGTCTTTCATATTCAGCACCATCTATCATAATGGCAACTTCTTTACCCTCTAAGTGGTCTAATCCATCTAAAGAAACATCGTTTTCTTTTAATTCAGAATATATTTTGATACTTATTCTTGTAAATGTATATCCTATGGTAGTATCAGTATCTGCTTCAAATGTTAAACTATCACTTTCTAATGTTCCAGAATAAAAAGTTCTTGAAAAACCGCTTTGCTCATTTTTATAAAAGAATCCTAATACTTCTATTTTTTTACCAATAAAGTTATTACTTAATCTGATATTATAGGTTGAAGAATCACCGGATTTAACTTCTGCATAAATGGAAACATATCCCTCACCATTTTCAAATTTATCAATAATAAAATCTAGGGTATTGTCTTCAACAGTTAATGTTTTTTGTGCTTGTATTTGACTATTTCGATTGTAGCAAGTAATTGTCCTGTTAAGTAAGTTATCGGAAATAGCAAAAAAAGTTCCGCTTACACTAATTGTTCTCTCAACAGATAAACCGCTATCTACATAAAAACTGTTCCTTTTGTAGTAATCACTCTCCATACTTTCTCTGCTAAAATAATCAAAGTTATTTTCGATTTCATCAGATGAGATAAGAGGATAACCATTATCAAGCCATTCTATGCAAGTTTTTCCGTCTCTATCAACTTCTAACCATAAGTCATCCGCTAAACCGTTAGGATTAGGTATAACGGCTATACTCTTAACTTTTCCTCCTGTGTTATGACGATGAAAAGCAGAAACATTTTGCTCAGATGAAAAAGTTAATCCTATTAAATTACCATTACCCACAACAAACCAAGCTATTTTATCTGGAGTTTCTTGATACTTCATATCTTTAATTCCAGACCTAAACAAATGTTTACCATACAAAGACAAATCAATAGGATCATAAGAATCATTAGCGTAAGAATAAACTATATCTCTTATACTTGTTTCTGTTGCAAACAAAGTATGCGCTCCTATTTTCATGGGAGTAATAGGTAACGAGCCTATTTCAGATATAATTTGTGTCTTAACATTGTCAGGAGCTAAAGGCTCAGATGATGTCGCAGAATCAATATAAAACTCTCCAGATGATGTTCCTACAAATAAAACATTAGATGAATTTAACCACCTTCCTGCATTGTACTTAGCATTAGTAATAGACACAGTAATAGCATTTGTGGCTAATACTTCCCCATAGTCTTTGTCTGCAAAGTTATTATAATCATCTGAACAAGATAAACATACTTTAGGTATGCCATTATCATTTATCAAAAAACAGAATCTGCCCCTAAAAAAAGTACCACACATAGGATTTTCTGAGCCACCATATATAAGCCCTAACTCCCAATAATTTGTTGGTTTATTTACCAAAGTTTCAGGCATATTCCCATCAATTTCAACATCTACCTCAGTTTCGGAAATATATCTTGATATTTTACCTTGTCCATATCCTGCGTGCATATATTCAAAAAGAATAGATCCATCAGAGCGTGTACCCTCAGTGTGTACGGGTTTTACTGTTCCAGTTTTACCTGATGATTTGGCCTTATAATATTTATTATCAGAATACAATATATCACCTGATGACACATCTTTTTCAGCTTGCCAAGCTGTATTTGTATCATCTACAACAGTTAATCTAATAAGTCTGTTTACATCTTTTTCTGTAAAAACTGGAGCGGACGCTTTTACTCTTGCTGTATCTGTTGTTCTTGATATTGTAAGTGTTGTCTCACTTGTATTTACATTAGACCACGGACCAGATTTAAACTCAAAATCCTCTAAACGCCAATCTGTATTTCCGTATCGGCTTAAAGTCTTAGTCGGATAATCCTTATGGAAAATATAAAGCACATCACCGTTTTGAGCGAATTGCAAATCATTTAAATCATCTTCCAAATAAGGCGTTGCAACATTATATAAAGCACCATTATCATCTACCAAATATCCGTGTTGAGCAAAAAAAGTGATTGATTTTTCTCTAAAAAACAAGACAAAACTCAAATCTTTATCAATTATAAAATCTTTAATCATTCATCAACTCCACGAGAACCAACATCTGTTAATTCTAGTAAACCAACACTAACTTTATTATTTTCTTGTGCGTATGTAGAACCGCAACCGTGTGAGTAATTATAATCTCCAGATTCTCCACTTCCTTTACCCATTTCTGTTCGTGATGGTGTAACAATGGAAGATATAATATATCCACCGCCTATACCTTGAGCATTAGGATAATCTGAATCCCCACCAGTAGCTGATATAATAATTTCTTGTACATCTGAAATAGAAGTATCTCCACCTTTTGTCTGACCTGTAAATCCTATCCCTACATCACCTGTTTCAATAAATAACTTTTTATTATATTCTGTTATTTCAAAAGTTCCTCTAGCACAACCAGCACCGCCACCTACATAAGTATCATTAGCAACAACAAAAGAAGCACCACCACCCCCAACACAATAAGCGTCATACGTTCCTAATGGAAGTATCATTGTATGAGACACATTAGACACTCCGATTTTAGTTATACTACTATTTATTGTACTTATGCTTGATGTATCAATAATATTTTCTCTATTTTCAGATAATTGTTTTTCAACTAATAAATTATCATCTAATAGCATTATAAATAAATAACATCTATCCCTAAGTGTCGTAAATAATTTATCAACCATTTGCCCTTTATAAGTTACTAAAACTCTAAAATACTTGGGATTAGTTAATTCCCAATTTTCATCGAGATAAGATAAAGGAACATAAGTATATCCATTATGTGCAACTGGTTTATTATTTACCTCTATATCAATATCATCAGTAAAGGAATATATATATAATTTAACAGTTTCCCCTAATTCCATTGTTTTTTCTAAGGTTGTATCGCTCTTTACATAATAAGTATCATATATTGGCAAATAGCCCTCAGCTTCTATATTGTAATTAGCACCTTGTCCTTTAGGATAAACTAATTGAGTAGATGTCCAAACATTGCCCTCATTAGTTAAATTTACTGTTTTTCCGTCAACTGTTAATGTCGGAGTAACATCGCAAGTAATTTTAAATACTAAAGTGTATGTTTTAAATGTTTCAGGAGAATAAACAAAATGACTTCCCCCTCTACGCTTTAAAGAACCCTCTACAAGAGGTATAAAATTTTGACACAACTTAGCTGAATAGTTGTATTTATCCCAATCAATTCTCCCTTCTAATTGTGGAGAAATCTCTCCACCATTAAATTGATTAAGTGCAGGTTTATAAGCCATTTTGCCATCCCTCACGAATTGATACCCAACTATTATCGCCAAATGATTGTGTATCTTGAATTATATCATTGTTTTGCATGGCAGCTGATAAAACAGATGAAAATTCTTGTTCAATTAGTTGATATAAATTAAAATTTTGATGAATCTTTATTGTCATATCCATAGCCAACTTTAGAGAAAAAGCATCTTTAAATAGCGGAGGATATTTTGTAGTGTCTTCTTCATCTACAATATAAACAAGCGGCAACGGATTTAAATTACTTTCAATTTTATCTCCAATAATTAAATATCGTTCACCGGAAGATAAAACAAAATCTCTTAAGTCTGGTATTTTAAAATAATCACCAATTCCAATAATACTTATTAGATCGGATGGTTTTTGAAATACATATTTTTTTATGGAGCTGGCTGCTTCGTCTAATGGTGCTAAATTAACTTTTTTAACAGCAAATCTCCAATAATACATGGATAAGAGACTTCTCCTAACGTCATCATAAATTAGTTTAAACGATATTCCGTGCGGTAATTCGTTTTCCGAGCTAATAGGATTTTCTCCTAATTTCAATAAAGCTCTATTTACAATGTCTATATTCAAAGTCTCTCTCCTTGTTTTATAACAAAAGAAAAGCTGCTTTATTTAGCAGCTTTATTTAGCGTGGGATATAACCTAAAGTGGTTCTAAGAGTTGTTGTTTCTCCTGAGCCATCGTATGTAGCTGTTACATATTTATCTACATCCCAAGGAAGCATCAACTCACCAATAACATCATTCTTTTTATAGGTTTGTGATGCTTCAATAGTAATTGTTCCAATTTCATCGGTTACAGCATCTTTTGTTTCACCGCTTTTAATTGTAACAGTAGTTGCCTTAGAGGTTGCAATATCTTCTAAAGCAATCACACGCACAACAAGTCCACCCATGTTACCTTGAGCCTTGACAATTTGTGCTTCATTGGCAAGGTTTAAATCCTCGCCATATACAGTAAGTACGTGTTTATACATATCTGTCTCCTATTCAACAGTAACGGTTGCCTCTGTACCTTTATCAAAGTTACGAGATGTAATAAATGGAATATTATTCCACATCATAAAGGTACGATTGATATTCTTATCACCACTTTGAGCCTGCAAAATATTGCCTTTGTATTTATTCAAGAAAGACAATACTTTTGGATGGCAACAAATAAATGAACCACTGTCAGCACGAATATTATCCAACATATCATCAATTTGAGCTTCTGTCGGAATATTTCCTGATTTAATATTTACAATAGCTGATACAGCTTCCGGATCTTTTAGTTGAAAACCAAAATATCCTTTAAATCTCATACCATAGCCAAGAATGCCATGTTCATCTTTATAAAGAGCGCCATCATTGATTTTCTTTACATCAATACCTGCACCACTTTCAAATCCAACCGGAGAATATAAACCACAGTTTACACCTTTTACAGGACGAAACGCAATCATGCTATAACCATTACCACCTGTACCACCTGCATCAATAACATTATTATTATCAATAGCAAATTGGCGCAAGTTGTCATAAATGAGTTTGCGTTCTGTTGTCATACCTGCTGTTTTTAAAAATGGCTGAGCTCTTTCGGCAAAAAATTTATCTGGTCCGCCAAGTGCACGAGCTTTATCCTCAGGTACAAACATTTCACCACCCATAATACCTAAATCAACCTTTTCAAGTTTGGTATCCATATTCATTTGAGGTAATTTGGCATTAAGTTCTACCCAACCGGCACTATCAATTTTTGTTACACGTTCTGCTAAATTCCAAAAAGGATGAGAAGCAGGCATAAATGGGATTTTATTTAAGACCGGAGTATCTTCAAGCAAAAAGTTGATAAGCTCCGGTTGTTTTTTGGCCAAAGCATTATTGATTTCGGCCAAAGTATTATAATCAGTATTAGCCATATTGATTAACCTTTCTTACCTATAAATTTTTGAAAAATTCTTCTAATGTCTGCTGTTCCGAAGTTTCTTTCGATTTTGAATTAGGAATATTATCCTCCGAAATAGCTTCGCCAAGTGCTTTTAAAGATTTTAGGTATTTAGCAGGACCTATTACCATTTTTATAGCGGATAAGTCGTTATCTTCTAACCCTAAAATTTTAGCACCACGAGACACTAATTCTTTGTTTTTGTCAGCATCATTACCCCATTCGGTAATAACGCTTTCCTCTTGTTTTTTGTTTTCAGCGTCAATCATAGCATCATATTCTTTTTGCTTTTCTTGCTGCAAACGTTCAAAACCGGCCACAAGCGCTTGCGCCTGTTTTGGAGTTTGATTAGTTTCAAAAAAGAGTTTTTGAATATCTGCTTTATCCTTATCATTAACGCTAATGTCATACTTGTCAGCTGTTTCCGGCTTACCAAGTTTAGCATAAAGTTTACCCCAAGCATCCGCGTCTTCGTCCTTTGGAATAGAAATTTTTGTGCTTGCTTGTTTTTCAAGCTCCTTATAAGACTTCAAAACGTCATCGGGGGTTTTCCAACCCTTGTCGCCAACATATTTTGAGTCTTCGTCGGAAAACCCTTTCCAAGAAGATTCTGAAGAGTTGTTTTCTTGTTCATGAGTCATAGAAGAGTTATCGGGATTTGACTCGTTTCCCGGCACAATGTTATCTTGCATATTGATTTCCTTAAATATCTATATTTTGTTTCAATATATCCAAATCATCCATTTGCTCTTCTTCAACGCTTCGCAAATTAAAGATTTGGTTTAAGTCCAACGACAAATGTTTAACAATCAAATTAAACATACGTTGTTTACCAAGAATGAAAGCTGCTGCTCCAAAATCAAAACGACCTTGATTGTCATACAAATAAGGAGAACCATTACGTCCTAATTCACCTTTACTTGCGCTTTCATTCCTTAAAAATGCCAAAACTTTTTCAGCTTCGGGTTTAAGTTTACCGTCTTGCATGAATAAATCTTGAAATGCTTTCGAGAGTTCGTAAGTGTTTTTTGTTTTTTGCTTAGAAGCCAAATCTACCTCCCTTATATCCTATATTTTTCAAAGATTTTGTTAGAACTTCACTTGCACCTAATAAACTTTCTGCTTGCTGCGCTTGAGCTCTTTGCTCACCTAATTGTTGAACTTCATCACGAGAACGAATTGCTGAAACATCAACATCGTAATAATTAGCAATTTGGCGTAATGCTTCTGGGAAATTGAGAATATCAAGTGCGCTAGGATCTGCTTGCGCCATTGTCATTGTGGCTTCAATCGTCTTATATAGTCCTACGATGCGTGAGGAATCCTGCATGTGTACTGCCGGATTTTCGTATTCTATCGCAATAGAACCTTCATACATAAGTTCATCTGGCACATCATCCAATAGCCCATATTGTGAAAGAATATCCAATTCACGAGCAATATTGCCATTAAGCCATTCTGCGGCTATGCGTTCGCACATAGGCGCAAGAAGCATAGCTTTTTCAACTTCACGCTTTTCGACTTCGGTAGCTGTCATTTCCTTTTCTTGCGTTAAAGCTTGGAACAACGGAATAAGAAAAGCCCTCTCAATAGACATTCTTACAGATTGCTGCATTTCAAGAGTAACGGCGAGATTATTTCCGTATTGCATAGATATAGCAGCCGGTCTACCTTGAGAATCAAGCCCACCTTTAACAATCGCTCCGGCTTGTCCTAATTTAGAAGCATCCAGCATATTTTGTCCGACTAATACCGGAGGATTTGCTTGAAGTTGTCCGGTACGTAAAATTGTTTTAGCCATTTCATTAGCGGTTAATATATCATTAAACGCTTGCAATCCCGGACTATCACCATAAGGGCTGTCTTCCATAGCAAGAAAACGTGGTGCCATATACGGCATAACACGATAGCCGCTTTCTCTAACAATTTTATTCGTATCAACCTCTAAATGATAACTTGCATATTTCATACCGGTATAATCTTTTGCCTTAGGATTACGGTCTTCACGTGGTTCAACGGCATGAATAAATGAAATCTCTTGGTCCGGTTTTTCCGTTGCGCATCTTTTCACTTCATCTGATACTTTATCACCATAAATTTGATAAGCCTGTTTAGCTGTTAATTTAAATTTACGATATACGGTTTCAAGTTCACCTTTGACATTTCGTGATATGTATATTTCGTTAGCCGGAATTACTTTATAGACAATACCTCTGTTGATATTTTCTTCAACATACCAATAACCGGTGCCATATATTCCGATTTGGTTAAACAAAAGATCTGCATTTACGGCAAATTGTGAATTATTATTATATCTAACCTTGAATAACAAATCATTTACATATTGCAAATAAGCCGTTGCATTATCATTGTTTTCAAACGCGGGGTTAGATGATTTAAGTTTGTGCCATCTCTGAGTTGTTGGAACAAGGATGCTCTTAAATGATGCAGAAAAGTAAGTTAAAGAGTTTCTGGCCGTATTATCAAAAACATTCTGACGCCTTCTATTCCTTTTATCCTCCGTCCATATTTCAGGAGAAAAAGAGCACATTTCAGCCAATTTTTTCCAAAACGGCTCAAGAGGTGTTCTCTCCTGCTCAAGAACAGCAAAGCGCCTTTTAATATGTTGACTTAATTCTTCCATATTATTCCCCTAAGGTTGTTTTGCGTACAGAATTTCCGGACAAAGATGTATTACCGGCTATCATCTGCATAGCAGATCCTCTTCTTTTCTTACGAGCTCTCTCCATAGCTTGAGTTTGCTCTGAGTTATCAATAACCGTAGGTTCTGTTTCAATTACCTGCGGTTGAACTTTTGGTTTATTAAATATACTTGACATTTTCACCCCGTATAAACATTATCATCCACAAAATCTGCATCGTTATTAAAAACATTAAGGTTTGATGGATAAAATTTCTCAGCAAATGTTAAGGCCAAAGCATCCCCGACATCCGTTGAACGTCCTAATCTTTTTTTAATTTCTTCTTTTTTCTCTAATAATAAACGCCCCAAACTATCATATTTCTTGTTTGGCGCGGTTAAATCTTCACTTAAACCTTCGCAATCTACCAAAGAAACAGGAAGCTCAGAAGTAAGCCATTCTTTTAATCTTCCCCACATCTCTGCTCTTCTGTTACAATAACGTTCGCTTTCTTGAGCTGCTTCACCAAAATTAACAGGACGAACGATACTTCCATATCCTCTATCAAGAAGAATATCCACAACACCAGCACCTACGCCGCCAACGTCTATATTAACACGGGCCGGTTTTTCCTCATGTATAATATTTACAATCATATTTGCGGTTTCTACCAAATTCATTTTAGAGCATGTTCTTATACGAAAAGCCCTACGGCCTATTCTTCTTGCAACTGCCGTTTTATCATCACCAAAACGAGCCACATCAACGCCGATAATCAAAGGAAGATCAACAGAAACGGAATTTTCAACATGCGTTTCAAGGGCTTTGTAGATTTCCTTATATCCAATAAGTTTTGTATCGCCTTCTTGCACCGGTTCTCCGGCCCACACATGCAGCCACTGCTCATAATCTTCTTCTTTGACGCGCTCAGCAATCTTTTTCATTTCCGGCGGGCAATAAATATTATCGGTATAATTAACTTTTTGTATGAATGTATCTTCGTGAGGATTTTTAGCCAAAGCCACCCAAATAGGATCGTTTTCAAGCTCTCGGTTCATTGAAATCCATATTTGCGCCCCTGGTTTACGAATTGTCGGATCCAATATTTCCCAACTTTTTTTGGAAATTGATTGACCTTCCTCTATCCAGCAAATATCAACACCTTCCAAAGATTTAATATTTTGAGCATTGTTATCCTGCAAACCCTTAAAAATAAATCTGCTCCCCGTTTCTATGTTTTCAATTCTATCTTCATAGAAGCGGTAATCATCAAATCCCCAATATTCCGCCCTATCCTTTAATAATTTATACACAGAGTCCTTAATAGAGTTTTGAACTTCACGAACACAAGCAATCAATATCTTGCCTTGTCGGCCCAAAACAAGCAAAGCATCACCAAAACCGTAAGATTTACCGCCGGCACGCCCACCATAATAAAGTTTATAACGCACTTCCGGCATATTAAACAAAGGCGCATACTGCTCTTGTATCTCAACCCTTATTTTTTCTTCTTTAACTTTCTTTGCCATTAGCGTTTTTTTAACCTTTTATATGTTATAATTTATTGACAAAATGTATTTTTGAGCCTGGTATTTTACCGGTATTTTTTGACACTCAAACGACTAAGTTATTGTTTTTATTATACGCGTTTTTTGTCAAAATCGTTTCCTAGAATCATTTTTTTATAAAAATTTACTTACCTCCCACTTGCTCTTTAGCTTTGCAAAGGGATTTCTTACCTGCCAAAAAGAAGTATCTTATTGTTTTTATTTATTTTCTTAACTTGACACAATTTTTTTAGACTATTTTTTTTGTTTATAAACCCGTATTCTAACGCACCTTATTTTGGGGCTCTTTTTTTATCCTATTGTTTTTATTCAATAGTTATTAGACAAAATTTTTCACCTGGAATACGATAGCGTACCGAAAGGGGTATGGTTGTTTGAGAGAGACCAGCGCGCGCGGCCCCCACCCCCCTCTACCGAAAAAGCATGCTTAGGCCTATGCGGCGCGTTTTGTGCGCTTGCCTGTCTCCCCTTGGTTTCCTTGGGGTTGCGGTGCTTATTCTTCGCTCTTCTTAAGCTTTGTTCCCTTCTTGCGTCCGCGTTTCTTTGGCCTTCCTAACTTCTTCCCGTGGCTTGCTACTCTCTTTGGCTTGGCGATGGGTGCAGGATCCGCGGAGGTTTGCACGGTTTCCGCTTCAATCGTGGGAATGTTTGCGGGTTTTAGCTTTGTTGTTTGCGCGTTTACATATACGACAAGCGCGGTTTTTGGCGCTTTTACTGCGGTTGTCTCGATGGACTTCATATCTTTCCAATCGTCCTTTATGTTAGACAGCCAGAAGATCGCACCGCTTGAGTTTTTACTTGCAAGAACAGGCTCCCAGAACTGCTGCAGCCTTAGATTTGCACGGTGTATAACCCGCGCGAACGTTGGCTTTTGTGCATACTCCCAGAGTGAGCACCTGTTCTCAAACCCCAAAAAGTAAGCAAGGCCGGAGGACGTGGGGAGCGACTCATCAAATACCGGCTTCCCCCATTTATCAAAGATTACATCGCCATTCTTATCACGCAGTGGCTCCCTGTTTTCGAAGCGCGCAAAATACTCATCAATTAGCTTTTCTAATTCCTCCGGCTTGCCATACTTCGCAGCTCCCATCTTGCACTTTTTCCCTTTTTTCGCTCTGTTCTGCCGTTTTCTAAATTACACATACAAAAAAGCCCGCGACTTAATACGGCCGCGAGCCTTGATAAACTTATATTTGCGCACACTTATTTCTTATTATCATATATCACACTATTTTTTGACATACAAGCTTTTTTTTAATTTTGTTAATAAGTCTAAATTATACATACGTTTAGTATGTTTATTTTTTATTAAGCGCTTGATTTTATGTAAAATTTTTTTCTTGACAATTCTCTTTTTTGTGTCGTATAATAAGATATAATTAAAAATAATAAATCAAAACACCCGCCGGCAACAGGCCGACACACTCAAAGGAGATTTTATGATGAAATACTTTAAAGACTTTTCAAACTTGGAGCAACTCCGCAAACAATATAACGGACTAGCTAAAAAATATCATCCAGACATTAACCACGCCCCGGACGCTGTTCGCATCATGCAGGAAATAAATGCAGAATATGCGCTGGCTATACAATGGCTAAAAAATCACGATAGCGAACATTTAAACTGTTACGAGGGAACAGATCCGGCCGCATATCCTGAAATTATATCTAAAATTATCAGCTTGACAGAATTAACCATTGAAATTTGCGGATCTTGGGTATGGCTAACGGGTAAAACCTGGCTATATGTGGACCAACTCAAAAACGCCGGTTTTAGATTTTCCCGCAGCAAAAAGGCTTGGTATTGGGCCGACAGCATCAAAAAAGCGCACTTCCGCGGCAGATATTCTTTAAACCAAATTCGCGAGAAATTCGGAACGCAAGAAGTCGAGACGCAACAAATGGAGCTTTTATTTAATTAACCGGGGGATTTATTCCCCCCACTTAAAGGGGGTTACTATGAACAGCAAAAGACAGATCAACAGAGCGAACGCAATCGCCAAAGCGATTGTGGATGCTTAGAGCTATCTTTATGGGAAAATCATATTTTGGTAGCAAGCTCCGGATTTGTCGCCACCAAAAATAAATTAGTCTATAAAAATAATACCTTAATTGATATTGATACACTAGATATTGATTTTTTTAACTATTAAAGGAGGAACACTATGAATACACTTTTTGACTTAGACAATCCGCCACGCAAAAGTACAAGGCAAATTGTCTCCGAACTCAAAGAAGCCGGACAAGATTTTGAATTTTACCCCACCACAAGAGAAATGATGGAGGTTGTTTTTAATCATATATCCGATTGGGGGGATATTTTAGATATAGGATGCGGAAACGGAGGATTTAAACGTTTTTTAGAAGCTAAAGGAAAAAACGTTACTTATTACGGTATTGAAAAATCAGAAATACTTTTAAACCAACTTCCCGCAGATGTTTACATATTAGGCACAGATTTTAATAACTGCACGCTCATTGACAAGAAGGTAAAAATTATTTTTTGCAATCCTCCATATTCTGAATATGAAACATGGACAAAACGCATCATAACAGAAGGAAATTTTAAAGAAGCTTTTTTAATTATACCGGAAAGATGGAAAGATAACAAAACCATTCAGGAAAGTTTGAAATCAGCCAATATACGCGCAGTTTCTTTAGCTGCTATGGATTTTTTAAATGCAGAAAGACAAGCGCGTGCCAAAATTGAAATTATCAAACTAATTAAGGATAATTATTCTTCTAATTATATTGATCCTTTTAATCTTTGGTTTGAAACAACTTTTAAAATCAACGTTGAGAAAGGAAAATGGGAATGGGAATACGAAGAAGAACAACGTAAAAAAATAAAAGACCAAATAGTTTCTGCTCCAAATAAAATTGAAGCTTTTGTAAATCTTTATAATGAAGAAATGAACAGACTTTATACTTCTTTTAAATCCATCTGTGCTCTTGATGCGGATACATTAAAGGACATAGGTGTTGATACAGAGAAGGTGCGCGAAGCGTTAAGATATAAGCTTGAACACACTAAAATTTTGTACTGGCACAGAATTTTTAATTTTCTTGATGAAATTACAACCCGTTTAACTTATAATGCTAGAGAAGAGCTTTTTAATAAATTTGATCGTCTTAATCAAGTTGATTTTAACGAATCTAATATTAGAAGTGTTGTAATTTGGATTTTAAAAAATGCTGTTTCTTTATTTGATGATCAACTCATTAAACTTTACATGACTCTTACGCAACCGGATAATATTATAAAATATAAAAGCAATCAGAGAGTATTTAGACGAGATCAATGGTACAATAATCATTTTAATAGAGAAAATTCAATTTCTCATTATTGTTTAAGCTACCGTATAATTTGTGACAGTTTATATTTTCGTACAAGTACTTGGAGTGGGGGTTATGAAATAGATAGAGGAAAAGTACAAACGATTGTTGGCGATTTGTGTGCCATCGCTTATAATTTAGGTTTTGTCTCTGCGTCAAAAGATATTCCAGAAAATTTTGGTGAAAAATATTATATTTTAATGCCAGACGGTAAGCCCTTAATTGAGTTTAAATTTTATCAAAATGGTAATACCCACTTAAAATTAAATAAAGAATTTGCCAAAGCGCTTAATGTTGAGGTTGCTCGATTGCTAGGATGGATCCGGGATAAGTCTGATATAGCCAAAGAGTTTCCTGACGAAATGGCCGAAGGTGCTGAAAAATACTACAATTCAAACTTTTCTCAAGCCATCATGACAACAAAAATAAAACTCTTAACCTCAAATTAACTACACCTTGCTAAAAGCAAAATAAGGAGATACAGACATGTTACGTAATGAAGGTTATTTAAACGCTATTGAATTTAAGACTATCCGCGAAGAGCTTGGCTTAACTCAGTCCGAGCTCATGCGGCTAATGAATATTAAGAACTATCGCACAATCCAGAGGTGGGAAAAGGGAGAAAATGTTATAAGTAAACAAGCATGCGATACAATAACTAACCTTCTTAATGAAGCGGCAAAACATATTAACAAAAATTTAGATGCAATTCTTGAACGTTACAAACGTTTTGAGTTTGCCGATTTTGTTCTAATCTTATATCCAAATGACGTTTATCAAAATGCCGCTGTTCGTAAAGCATATTGTCGCTTTATTGCAGAGGGTAAAAAAGCCCACCTGATACGATTCAATGAAGAAGATTATAAAAGCTACCTAGAACTTCAAAACTTGTCAGACAGCGAAAAAAACAGGGAAGAATGGGCTCTTTATACCTGGAGAAAACAACGTTAATGTTTTTTAGCGTAGAAGTCTGCCAATTCATCCAAACCACGAACTAAATCCCGTTTGAGTGCATACACCTGCTCGCGAGATTTGTTTTTTACCGGTATTCTCTCTTTTTCAAGTACGACATGTTGCACAATCGCCCAGTTACAAAACGAAACGCAACGGATAGCCTTATTAAAGCGATCCTGTGCTATTTCCTGAGCTTCCGGAGCTCTTTTTAATCCCTTACAATCAACACGTGGACGAGATGGATCCATTGTGTGCATAATCTTACCGGCCCTTACAAAATCACGCCATAAAAGCGTACCGGCGCGCAATCTATCAGCAGCCTTCCAGCGCCCCTCCTCTATTGATAATATGCCGGTTGTATAATATCTTTCTAAAACACTATCCTCCAATTTTCTTCCTCCTTACTATATCAAAATCAAGCATACTTGAATTATTGTATATCATCCGACCACGCATCGCCGCTTTATCAATTATAAATACCTTAGGAGCATTATTTTTAAGTTTAACGGCTTGCTGTAACTTCTCTTGCGACAGACTTTCTGCTATAAATACCGTTTCCCCCTTCTTTGTCTTAAAAATAAGCTCGTATGGCATCAATATACCTCTTGGGTTATTTCTCTTAAACTTTTATTTGAGGATATTTCATCCAGGCGCTTTTCTTTATTGTAAAACAAAGGACTTGCGATGTTCGATAAACTCACTGTAACCTTTTTTGAATATATACTAATACGTACTTCTATGCTTGTAGGTTCTTCCGGGTATTCTGAAAGACACTCGTTTACAAAACTTTTTACTTTGCTGCCAATCTCATTCATTTTTTATCCTCACATAAAATAAAAATTACTTTGCGCCTAAACACCTTGCGCCACAATAAACTGCAAAAATTCCTCTTTTTTATCGGTCTTAAACACATCTCCCGCCGTACTAACAACATTATACTTCTTCTCTTTTTTTCTAGGATAATTCAAAATGTAAATCTTATATCCCCCCAGAACATCAGTCTTAAAAGATTTGCATCTCTTTTCTTTATCCCTCTTTGCCAATGTATTGAGACGAGCTTTTTTTTCCGCCCTATATTTTCTTTGATAAGAGCGGGCATGTTCTAAGTTTTTTTCATACCACTTTTTAACCAAAATCGTTGCACAATCTTTACAGATGGATTTCAATCCGTATTTACCATGTTTTTCTTTAGTAAACATACTTAACGGTAGCTCACGATTACATTTTGAACATACTTTCGTTTCATTCATTGCGCAAGGTCCATTTTCTAACAAAACTATCCAATATACGCTTGGCATCGCATGATTTAGCTTTAACACCTTTCAACCCTGAACGCTGTAAATCATCATCACTAGGAAATTCAAAATCTCGTGGTTGCTCCCCACGTGCAGCAGTTCTTCTGCGACAAGAAAGTTTTAATCCTTCATCAAAATCAGTTACCTCTCCGGATTTAATCATAACCGCAGCATCTCGATAGCAATACAAGTTATGGCGACATCTCCCCAAAGCTAAATCCTCATGAAATCTACGTTCCGGTAAATCCTCGACAATCTGTCCAGGCGATTGATAAGCGGGAACTCTTTGACTTTTGATTACCTTCAAAATTTCCGCAATATCCTTTGGTTGTGGCTCATATCGACTTGAGTTTTCGGCAATGTATTTCACAACTGCGCTCTTTGCTTCATCAAGCGTTGCATCGCCCAACGCTTCCTTCCATCCGGAAAGTTGTAAATCACTTGTAGGATTGAATTTGGGAAAAGCCGATTTTACACTTTCAATCCAGTTGTTTAATTCATAGTTTTTCAATTATCTTCTCCAAAAAGTTTATTGATAAGTTCAAGTCTTTTTTTGCTTTCTTCTTCCGTAGTAATTTCCGGCGGCTTGAGTGTCTCCTTAGCAACGTTGTGATTTTCCCAAGTAACAAACTTTTGTTTCCAGTTAATCACAGATTTCCCCGTACTATCCTTCCAACCTCCAATCGAGAAATAATCAAAAAATTGTTTAGCTAGATCCGCCCTTCCCCGTTCTGTTGCGTAGCTCAAAACATCCTCGTATGAAGGTGGAATAAATTTTTTAGTTTTTTTCTCATTTTTTGGGAAACTAATATCTTCTGAGGATTTATCCGAAGAAGATATAAATAATTTTATCTGCTTATCTGCTTTATTATTATCTAATAATTTATTATTAGATATGGCTTTGTTATCTGTTTCCAAACTGTTATTAAACCGTTTTTTTCTACCCCCTTGATTTTTCGCAATAATATTGTGCTTTATAGCTTCAAATAAAATCATTGTTGAATCTTTTAATTTTACATCCTGCGGGAATGTTTGATTAAATCCGTAATAAACTAATGCAAAACACAACGCATTTCGTTCCGATTTTGATTTAATTTTCATCAAAAGTGTGAAATAATTTTCCCAAATTCTAACTGCAAAATGCTCTTGTTTCATCTTATAACCTCATTCCCCAAAAAAGGCGGGAGCGCAAAGTTGGAAATGAGGTAGAAGCCTTAGCGCCCCCATTATCGAGACAATACCTCATTGTTTTACCTTCTCCTATAAAGTTCATTTCCCATTTTATTTTTGCCATCTGGAACATCCACACGGCAATTATAGCCATACTTCAAAATCAGTATAAGCAACTCCCTAAACAGCCATAATGGAATTTTTATCGGTATAAGTATCTTATTCATTTTTACTTTCCACATTATAGAAATCATTTGCTGTAACTTCCCCTTTTGTATAGGCTACAATTTTAGCCATCGTTTCAGGGCGGGGAATTTTATTTTCATTGACATAACGTCTAATATATTCATACGGCAAATTTAAATCATTCGCCATTTGTTGAATAGATATATGCTTTGTATCCAAAAATATTTTTAGTTTCATTATAAACCTCCTAAAAGACAAGTTACACATCTAAAGTGTTAGTGTCAACACTTATTTTGTGTTTTACAATAACACTTTTTTTGTGCATAATAATAAGAGGATGTATTAGGAGAAAAAAATGAATAAAATCAAAGAACGTAGAGAGGCTTTAGGGCTATCACAAGCCGCCTTAGGTGAAAAAATAGGTTGTTCACAACAACATATTCAACGTTTAGAAAATGGTGGAGAAATAACTCCAGATAAAATACTATCGCTTTCTAAAACTCTTAATATTCCCATATCAGATCTTATTTCTAATAATCTAAAAAAAATCATTTCAGCCTTATCTGAATGTCCTGTAAAATCATCTAATGATGTTTTTTTATCTGAAAATAAATTTATAGAGATAATCTCAACAGCTTTTGATGTATTTTATGAATGTATGTCTGAAAATCATAAGGATATTAAAAATATTGGACTAAAGATGGCAGAAATTTGTTTAAGTGCCACAAAAGTTGATACAACAGATAGAAAAGGACAAATTAAAGGAATGGTTGTAAACCTTACACAAAAAAAAGCCGTATAACCAAAATATATATACAGAATTGTATACTAGAACTTTTTTAGGAGAATTATGATGAAAAAAATATTTTTGATTTTATTGTTTACATGCTTTTTTACAGAACAAAATATGTGCCTTTTCCCTCAATTTGATACATTACAAAGACAAGGATGTTGTTCATGGCACGGTGGGGTTTGTGGTTGTGTTGGTGGAAGAGCTAAATGCTGTGATGGAACTTTAAGTCCTAGTTGTGGATGCTAAATATGAAAAAAATATTATTATTCTTGTTAATATTTCCATCGTCATCTTATTCAAGTGCTTTGGTATCCGATAATAAATCTTTATTTGTAGAAGATATGGCTTCACAATGTGCTAAAATACAATATCAACTTGAATACTATCCAATATATCATTCTGAAAAACCTATTCAATATACTTATAATGATTTGCAAAATTGCCTAAATATATATCAACAACAAGGAGGCCGAATGGACTTGTATCTGAGTATCTATCAAAAAGCCCAAAATGCGGCTTACTACGGATACCAAAAATGTTTAGATGATACATTAAAGAAAAAAAATGGCCTATCTTTCCTATGTTCACTTTTTCATGAATTGCATTATGAACTTACAATAACTTTTATATGTTGCCCAGAAGTACATAAAGGTTACGAAATTAACGTTGATAACTTTTCATATTTTAGTGAAAAATGTATGCAACAATGTCATGGAGAATGTATATGCTATAAATAACTATATTTTTAATTGCACTACTTGGCTAAAAAACTTGACTGATAAAAAATTATTAAATAAATTATTGACGAGCTTAGAAAACTCAATCACAATATGCCGCTTGGCGGAGTCTGTGTAATAGATTGAATAAGCAGGCACTAATTGTGAGGTGTTTCTAGCTCCGCCGCCTTTGCGCCAAAGGCTTCCCTAGAAAGGAATCACATTATGGACGAGGAAGTATTAAAAAAAACCCTCACTTTCATCGCAGAAAAACTTGATGAAGTTACGAAAATTCTTCATCAACTATTAGATGAAAAAGATAAGCCCCTGAATTAAGGGGCTTTTTTTATTTATGCACAAAATATCATGCAACACATTTTTTGTGTTGACTTTAACACATTATAAGTGTATAAAATCCTCAGACATTTGAACAATGCGTTTTTTTCAAATGTTAGGAAAGGGTTGTTGTTTGTTCTACGCTACTTCGTCCCTTTCCTTTTTCGGGGGAAGTCCGCACGTAATCCTTTAAACATTCTTCCCCCTCCTTCGGGAGAGTGCTTTTTTACACTTTAGCTATATGACTCCGGCAGAGCCTGCGAAAAGTCTAAAAAATATAAGCAAGCCAAACTCTCCCACTTTGGGAGGGTATCCATCCGACCTATTGCCCTCCCACCTTAACTTTTTTTAGGAGATAAAAATGTCAGAATGTAATGAAAAACAAGAAAAGAAAAAAATAATAGATGCAAAAATCGCAGAGTTAAAAGAATTATGCCCGACTTTATTAGTTTTAGCAACTTTTTATAAAGAAGATAAAAAAATTCCAGCTATTGCGGTATCATCAGGAAGAATGTTGGAAATTGTTGGGTTGATTAAGTGTTTTCTCGATCTCCACCCAGAAGCAAAAATAGCTATGGCTTTAATAGATAATGTTAAATATACCGTAGAAAAAAAAGGAGAATGCGGAAGATGTCTCCAAAAAATAATCCCCCGAAAAAAGAGAAAACTATTGAAAACAGTCTTAACGAACTTCAATGTTTGATGCTGCTTAATCTCAAAGAAATTCAAAAAAGTTATGAAATGATTGAAACCATTTGGCGGCTTCAAGAGAAATACCACGCAAAAATCAGAAGAATAGACAGTAAACAAATCAACTTCCACCAATGGCTATTTAATATTTTAATAGCTGTGTATGTGGTTTTAGCATTATTAAGGTTGTATATCTGATGACACCAATAGAAGAAAAATTAGACCGGCTATATCCTAAACTTCGTGTGGGTAGAAAATGCGCAAACCCAAACTGTTCTCGTGATGCCGTGCATGTACACCACATTGTGCGAAGAAATGTTGATTTACTACGCTACGATGTAAACAACTTGCTTCCTCTTTGTGAAGAATGCCATCGCAAAATACATGATGAAGGTATGTTTAATCGCGGCTTAGATTTTGTGGATGAAGCTAAACGCCAATATCTTATGCGCTTAAAAAATGTTGACTTTAAGCAATATCTTTTGGAGCTGAATATTACAAAAGATGATTTTTTTGCGGCAAAAGAACGAGACATATTAAAGCATATCGGCAAGACCGAGTATAAGCAAAATACCGAAGAATGGCTAGACCAAAAAAATTATGGAATAGGCGCAAGCGAAATAGCATCCGTGGTTAAGAGTTTTGTTCCGCAAAAAGAGCTTATTGAAACAATGGGAGAAAAACCGGCATTAAACTTCTTAAGTGAAAATCTATTTTCAACCGGTTACCAAGTGTACCACAAAATTAAACGTGGTTATCGCATGGAGCCTTTGCCTGATGAATTATCAATCTATGGACACGCCATGGAAAAATATATTGATTGGCTATTTAGAGATGACGTTAATTTTTGCTTTAGTGGTACTGACGACTTTATCAAACGCCCGGACATTTCAAAATATGCGGTTTGCTCGCCTGATGGTTACGCAGAAAGCATGAATTTAAGTTTTGTTGATATAAACTTAAAAACTCATACATGCAAGCACCTGGTTTGGGAAAAGAAAACGGTAAACCCATTTAAGGCCGCGCGCGAAAATATCTTTTATAACGGCTTGCCATGGCAATATATATTCCAACTTCAATATCAAATGAAACTTTGTAATACAGAAGCCGGTATTATATCATCCATGGTTTTGGAACAAGACACCCCATTTAACCGGGGCCGCATAGTTAGCTTAGTTGAACAAGGTTTGTTTGATGAAATCCAGCGTTTGTTTGAAATAAGAACCGATAATTTTATCTACGGAATTATTCCAGAAATTCAAATGGTGATTGATAAGGCGTTATTCTACTTTGAAAAAGCTATTGATGAAAACCGTATTCCAGAGATTAACGATAAATGTGCCAGATTGGCCGAAAATGATTTTAAGATTTATCAAGCCGTTTATAAAGCTAATCCGGATGCGCGCAAACTTGCAACCGCTCAAGAAGAATTTGAAGGTAAGCCGCTATGTGATTTTGTTAATGATTACATTTGGCTAAATGGCGTTATCAAAGACAATAACGAGCAAGATAAATTAAATAAGACACTTTTGAAAAAATACATGTACGACAACAAACTTTGCGAACTTTACACGCTTGACGGCGGATCAATCCGTTTGTCTGCGAGTGGCGCATTATTGACAAAGGCGATACAATGACAAATGAGATTTATAAACCAGTAGTCGGATATGAGGGGCTTTATGAAGTATCTAATATAGGTAATATAAAAAGTCTATACTTAAAAGGTAAAAGAAGAGATAAAATATTAAAACCACAAGCAAATATTAGAGATTCATATTTTCAAGTTATTTTACATAAAGACGGCATAAAAAGAAAATATCCCGTCCATAGACTTGTTGCTAAAGCATTTCTTCCACCTATTGATGATAAGCCGTTCGTGAATCACATTGATAGTAATAAACAAAATAATAATGTTGAAAATCTCGAATGGTGTAACAACCAAGAAAATATTATTCATTCCTTTAAGAGTGGATTACGAAAAGTTACAAAGATTAGAGATGTTGATACAGGAGAAATTTTTTTAGGATATGAAAAAGCAGGAAAATCAATAAATGCAACTGCTTGTGCCATAAGAATTGCCTTGATTAACAATAGAACAGTTAAAAAACATAAATTTGAAAGGGTTTTATAATGAACGAATTAGATATAAAGGACACTACACAGAGTGAAATTATCTTAAAGTTTTTTGACAATAATGGTATAATTAAATATTTTACCGAAACATTTTCCTTTCCAGAAGCCTATGTTAAAAAAAATGCCGTTAATTTTGCCTTAAAAGTTAAAAACCTAGACGCTCAAAATAAAGATGGCAAACTTTTACAACAATGCTCTCCACAATCAAAGGAACAAGCTTTTGTAAATCTTCTATCTTGGGATATTCCATCTGATAATAGAGATTTTTATTATTTATACAATGTAAATGGAAATATGAAAATAGAATTATCTTACAAGGGATTGATATATATTGCATCAAAAAATGGTATTGAATTAAGAGGAGATTTAGTTTTTGAGGGTGATGAGCTTGAAACAAAAGAGACCTCAAATGGAGATACTTACGAAATTAAACGTAAAAATATATTTGGCAGAAAGAAAATAGATGGAGCTTTTGTATATGCTCGTTTTACCAACAATATATCAACCCCTAAACTATACTTATATTCTTTTGAAGAACTAGAAGCATCACGACAAGCAGGCGTGAGAAAAATGTTTAATAAAGAGAGTCCGGCTTGGAAATCATTTCCTAATTCAATGTATCTTAAATGCGCTTTTCGTAAGGCTTTAGGAATAATATTGTCAAGTAATGTTAATAATGTTCCTAATATTTTACTTGATGACGAGATGCAGGAACCTATCTCCTCGCCTGCTCCCGTCTCCTCCCTAAAGACGGCAGATTTTGCCAGCCAAAGTTTTGATATGGATGAAGCTGAAAAAGTTGACGAAGATTTTAAGCAACAGCAGTTTGCTGAACTTCAAAAACAATTTGATTGTAGGAATATAAACGATGAAATGTAAGTGGTGTGGAAAAGAATTTACGCCTAAATCCTATAACAATGTTTATTGTTCAAAGGATTGTTACGACGAAGGTAATCGCCGTAATGGATTAAGTGATATAGTATATGAGCGAACTTGTCCCGTGTGCTTAAGCAAATTCAAAACTCAATATAAAAGAAAAGTTTTTTGTTGCGCTGATTGCGCCGATGAGTACCGAGATATTGCCGCAGATATTTTACTTAAACGCCGTCCGGTTATTCGCAATATGCTTCTTAAAGTTAAAGCAGATCCATCTATTGACATAGATAATCTTCTGAGAAAGGAGTACCCAAAGATATGACAAACGCGTGGAAAAATATGAACACGGCGGATTTATACGGAGCCCTTTCCGCCCCTAATCCTCAAAAAGCGATGGATGAATTGTTACGAGCAAAGCGAGCCATGGTGTTAGGAGCTAATCGCAAGAGGGTTAAAGTCGGGCAAAAAGTTATGAATGAATTTCACCGCCGACTTATGAATTATATTGAGGAATATAAAGAAGAATACGGACCAAACTATCGTGAAGAGCTTAAAGATCTTCCTAACATTTGGGAATTTTTTGAAGACGATGAATTTAAGGGGCTAATCAAAGAGTATATGGAGTGGTGCTATGACTAAAATTT
Organism: uncultured Alphaproteobacteria bacterium; assembly: GCA_944390455.1. GTDB lineage: Bacteria > Pseudomonadota > Alphaproteobacteria > RF32 > CAG-239 > CAG-267. The sequence continues at coordinate 68,435 of CALXPU010000003.1, forward strand.
TGAACAAAATAATAATGTTTCTTGCGGGAATAATAGTTGCTTACTGTTTGGCTAATTTATACCACCTAACATCAAAAAATCTCGTTTTAGAAAATTACCTTCTTGAAAATGAAATCAACGACTATATTGCCGCCAAATTGGAGCAACGTCATGAATGATATTGATGAAATTTTGGCTTGGCATAAACAAACATTTCCTGAATTTAGCTCGAGAAATCAAGAGACAAAATTAAATGAGGAAATTGGAGAATACCACGCCGCCATAGATACAGTGATTGAGACTGGTTTGCAATCAGACCTTGAGAAAGTAAGGGAAGAATTGGCAGACGTAATTATCGCCGCTATTAACATGATGCGCTATCCAGAAATTCAAACACTTGTAAAGGATAAAATGGCAATCAACCTTAAAAGGACTTGGAAAGATGGGCGCCACAACTGATTACAAAGAGAAATATCTTAAAAGTTTTTTCAAATGGCAAAACAGCTACGAAAACGCTTGCCAAAAGATAAAAGAACTTGAAGAAAAGCTGGAGATTGCCATTAAGGCTTTGAAATGGATTGAAGAACAAGCCGACACCTCAACACAATATGACTATGACGCAGAGGCTATTCTTAAAAATATCGTATTTGACGCACAGCAAGCATTAAAGGAGATGAATTTATGAGCAGAGATATATCCAGTGAAATTTTAGAAATTCAGATGTTGCAAAGGAATTAGTTAAAAGAATTACAGGCTTATAATAAAGATTTGAAAAAGGGAGAATGCTCATCATATCCCTACCCTTTTTCTCTTCCTAACAAACACAAAGCAAGTTTTAACAGATTGCGGCTTGAATTGAATAATAAATATGTTGAATTGAGCAAGATGTTTAAGGGATATTAAGTAATGATTGATTGGGATAATATTGAAAAAGACGAATGTATTTTATGTATTCTGAGGGATAAAGAAACTAAAAAAGCTCTACGCGCAGAGTGGTCTCCGTATCCTTTAGAAAGAACTTTAAATAATATTAAAAGATGCAATGAACAAAATGCTTATGGATATTATGAAATTTGTGAGGATGAAGATATGCGCAAACTTATTCCTCTCACCCTATCTAATAGACAGCGCACCATAAATGATATTTATGACAAATTTAAAGAGGTTAGGGATGAGCTTGATGGGGTTGAAGATAATATGATTGCGGCAAGAAATGTAATAGAAGATATGCAAGAGCAAATTGATAAATATATGAAAGAATACGTTAAGGAGAAAGAATAATGACAATATTTAAATCAATTACAACTTTAGCAACAACACCCGTTCGTTGTCTTGGGGAGCTTGGAAAAGACCTATCAAGCCTTACAGACGACCGTAAAGACGAAACAGATGGGATTTTAGCCCTTGCAACATTGGGAACTTCTAGCATTGTAAAGGGGGTTGTTAAATCAATTAAAAAAGCAGGAGAGGAGTTAGAATACTAATGTCATATTTAGAAGAACTGCTGCCCCGTCCGCAGAGATGAAGTAACTTTTTATAATGAAAAGGAATAAAGAGATGACTTGGAAAAAATATAAACACAAAGCTACGCATTTTGAATTTGAGATTAAAGGCGAGAAATTTCATCTAATAGATGACGAAACTTTTAACGGTGTAATGTTAGATAATTATTATCAAGGTGATACTGATGTTAGAAAACGCTTAGAGGTGAAAATCCAAAGATTAGAAGAAAGGCTGAAAAGAGCTTTGTTTACTTTACGTTTTTATAGTGCGCCATTGCTTTCAAAACAGCCTTACGAATTTGCAGATTATCACAATAAAGCTGTTCTAGCAGTACAAGAAATTGAAGAGGAGTTAAAACTATGAGAGAATATTTAAACAATTTACCAACAAAAGAGATTATAGAACGCCTACTTGCAGGTAAAATTGCTAAAAATGATTTAGGGCGAACACTTTATGCTATAAATGGAGTATTATGTGGCTCAATACCTAATGAAAAAACGGTGATTGGTGCTTGTGTTGGTGTTAGCGACTTTGAAAACCTATACTTTGAAGAGCCAGAAAAACTAAAAATTGAAGTAGGTAAATGCTATAAGACAAGAGACGGAAGAAAGGCTTTTATTTCTTCTATAAATAATGATAGTGAGTTTCCTTTTAGGGGAATTATTATCGGCTTTGATTCAACAGATAAATGGCTAGAAAATGGAAAGTTTAATGTATATCAATCAGAAAACGACTTAGACCTAATATCAGAGTGGAGCGATGACGATGTGGCAGAAGATTAAATTCTGGATAAAATATCGTAGATGTTGGTGGTATAAATATTTGAGCAACGATTTTAGAAGAAAGGCAAAAAGATGATGTATGAAGTCTACATAGACGGCAGAAAAGTCAAGGAATATCCGCATAAGTTGCAAGCGGTTATATATTTAATCCTAAAAGGACATTGCTATCGTAGTCGTTTTGGTACGTGGTTGGATAAAAAAGCAGAGATAAGAGAGGTGGCTGATGAGTGACTTAACCGAGGAATTTTTTAATAATACTTTAGACCCCAGCGAGGAATATTACATAAAGCTAGACAACGGCGCAGTCGTTACTGATAATGCTTATGTTGACGGGAATGAAGTTGTTTTTATGAACCATAAAAAACACGAAATAGAAAAAGTTTTAACTCTTGTACCCTCATATTTGGAATTAAAAAGGCTTGAATCCGACAGATTAGCAAAGAACGAGGGTGTAGAAATTGTTGCTGAACTTGAGGAAGAAAACACAAGGCTTAAATCAAAGCGAGATAAACTTGCTTACGACTTAGGCGTGGCTGATACCAAAAATGGCGAGTTGTTAAGGTTGCTGAAAGAGTGGGTTGAAGCATATCCTGTTGTTGCTGTTACGTGCGATTTGAAGAACTTTGCTAAGATAAAAGAGCTATTAGATAAGACAAACGAGGTGCTGAAATGAAAGATAAATTTTTAGAAGGATTTTTTGAAACGTTGGGAGTTATTGCCGCTTTGTCCTTGCTTGTTTTAATTTTGGAGATAATTAAATGAAAAAAACATTAGAGAAATACGCTGATTTGTTTTCGATAATTACTGCAAACATATTGGTAATAATATTTTGTTTGTTGGTTCTTCCCTTTATTTGGAGCGAAACATTTTGCGAATGGGTGGCAAAAGGAACAGACAGGTTATTTGATTGAGGTGGAAAATGCCGATAAGACCAGAAAATAAAAAACTATACCCAAAGAATTGGAAGCAAATCCGCAAAGATATTTTGCAAAGAGCAAATAACAGATGCGAATTTTGCGGCGTTGAAAATTATGCCGAGGGTTACAGAGATAAAGACGGAAATTTTATTAAAAGCGAGGGGATGCAACAGGAAGCCGATACTATAGACGGAGAAAAGATAATCCGAATTGTTTTGACAGTGGCCCACTTAGACCACGATCCACAAAATAACGATTACAATAATCTCCGGGCCTTATGTCAGCGTTGCCATTTAAGGCACGATATTGAGCAACATCGGCAAAGCAGAATAATAAACAAGAAACTACCATTATTTGAGGGGCAAGATGAGATTTGAGTTACAAGTACATCCTTTAAGCTGTTTTATGGTCGGTTGGCAAATTGGAGAATGCTATTTTGAAATACATTTAGGATTACTCTCTTTTTGCTGGTATGTGGATTAACCCCACTAATTATTTTGGCGTAGATAGAGCGAGTTTGACGGTGTGGGGTGCCTCAGAGTTTGTTAGCTGTCAAACATAGTCTATCCCGTTCCCTCCTCCTTTCAAAAGTGTGTTGTACGGACGCTTTATAAATCTTCCAGCCCGCAAGGGTTCAAGTTTTGAGGGATTCTGGCATAAATGAAACGAATGGAGATACCGTACAAATTTGGGCGCAGCTCCAAATAACCAGGTTACGCTAAAACTCTGCGCCCTCCTTTTTAAACCTTGACTCTAAGAAAGGATTAAATTATGAGTCTGCTCCTAACTAAAACACAAGTAATGAAACAATTAGGAATCGGTAGAACGCGCCTTTCTCACTTAATTAAACAAGGCTACATTAAGTGTATTCAATCTGGCTCGACTTATTTGATTCCGCAATGGAGCGTTGAACAATGCCTAAGACTTACAACAAATCCCCTGTCAAACTCGTTAAAAGGGGAAACATCTTCCATATTGTCATCTCGACAATTATCTCGGGACAAAGAGTTTTCATTAGAGAGAGTTCTCATGAAACAGACCGCAACAAAGCTATGCAATATGCCAATAAAAGACTTCAAGACATTATCAAGCAAGCAGAATTAAAATCATCTAATTATAGAGATGTTACACTTGATTATGCTTTCGGCTTGTTTTGGGAAGAAGTAGGATGCCAGCATGCAAACGCAAAAGATACCTTAAATAAATTAAAAAATTTAACTCAATACTTCAATATGCAACAATATATTTCAAGTTTAAGTGCTGATGATATTGCCGCCTTCATTAGATCCAAAGACTTAGAAAACAGAAAAAATGCCACAATAAATCGTTATTTAGCTTTATTATCCGCTATTATCACTCGATGCAAATTGCACAAAATAAATATACCAGATGTTAATATTCGTCAATTTATGCGCAAAGAGCCGGCTGAAAACGTAAAATATTTTGCAGATTGGAATATCATCAATAAAATTATTGATAACGCTGCGCCACATATTAAACCTATCATCTTAACAGCGATTTATACCGGATTTAGAATATCAACGATTTTAAACTTAAAGTGGACTGATATTGTTAATGGTGAATTTATAATCAAAGTTAAAGACAGCAAATATGTTGGAGGAAAAATACAACGTAAACCTATTTTCCCAATATTAAAAAATCTGCTTGATACAATACCGCATGAATCTATTTATATTTTTACATACAAAGGAATGCCCATTAAACGGATAAACAAAGGATGGAATAGAGCGTTAGAACGTGCCGGAGTTCCTCACCAAACAATTCATACACTAAGACATACTCACGCAACCTGGATATATAATTCCACCGGAGATTTACGCCTTGTCAAAGATTCTCTAGCGCACTCTAATATTAAGACAACTCTTAAATATGCGCATCCTTTTCAGGACCGTGTTATATCTGTTATGGACAATGTTTTTGCACAAAATTTACACAAACCGTTAAATTCTTAAAATAAGTGTTTGATTTTACTTGTTGATGTAAATGACTCTTAATCAGTGGGTCCAGGGTTCGAATCCCTGCGCGTCTACCACTTTATCCCCTTGTATTTCCGTGTTTTATTTTGTGTTTTAGTCAGGGCATTGTTTGCAAGGGGATGTTCTTTTTTTGCGATTCGTTTCATTAAATTAGCACAATTTTTTAATTGTAAGAAATTGTTAAACAGCCAATCTGCGCAAGGTTATTTAATAAAATTTGAGTATCTTTTTACCATTTTTGGGTACTACCCCAAATGGTAAAAAAGGGCGGAACATCTACTCCTATAAACAAACATCTCTACTGTTGTTTAGATAATTATTTTGTTATAATAATTATTAACTCCTTATTTTGTATGGTATTGATATCATTATATATTTTATCATAAACAATCTAGAGCAACACACTTGTTAATAACTAATAATTAATTGACGAGTATAACTTTTGTGATAGTATGTTCGTATAACAGAACAGAAACTGATATATTCATAATTTGCATTTATGGATATATGTGTGGTTAGCTTTTTTTTAAAGGAAATACAATGAGCTCTGAATTAGCTGAAGAATTAAAAAATATCATCAATTCTAGTACTGCAGATATCTACATTTACGTTGGAGGTATTGACCATAATTTACAGGTATTACGAGATTTAATACGCACACATCCCAATAAAACAGAAGAAGCCGATTTATTTTTAATCACTCTTGGCGGAGATCCTGACTGGGCTTATCGTTTGGTTTCTACTATTAGAATGCATTATAAAAAACTTAATGTGATTGTTCCTAGTGTTTGTAAAAGTGCTGGAACTCTTATCGCTTTAGGTGCGGATACTTTAAGATTTCATGAATATGGAGAATTAGGACCTTTAGATGTCCAAATGATTAGAAAAGATGATTTATTTCGTAGAAATTCTGGACTAGATGTTTTCCAAGCAATTTCAATAATAAATAGTTCAGCTTATGGATGTTTTCACAATGTATTTTCAGATTTTTTGTTAAAAGGTGGGGGCTCTATTTCAACGGAAACAGCAGCAAAAATTGCTAAAGATTTAGCTACTGGAATATATTCTGCTGTTGCTTCAAAGATAGATCCATTGGAATTGGGAGAAAAAAAACGAGCTATGGAAATTGCTGAAGTTTACGGTAAACAATTGCAGCTTTTAAGTAATTCTTCAAATTCCAAACCAGATTCTCTTAGAAAACTCATTAGCGACTATCCTTCTCATAGTTATGTTATCGATACGGTGCAAGCAAAAGAATTATTTTATCATGTTGACAATATGACTAACAATGATTATAAATTATATGATTTATTGCAACTGAATAAAGCAACTACATCTGGACAGCTTATAATTTATGATTTAACACTTGAATATTACAAATTAGAATCTGCAGAAAGGAGCCCCGAAGATGATACAAAAACTACCGAGAAACAGAGTTCAAATACACCAATCTCTTGTTCCACTCAAACTTTCAAAACAAAACCACGAACAAAATCTAAATCCTTACCAAAATCATAATGAGCATGAGGATTTAGTTATTCGTATTTTGAATCGTGGAAGTGACTTGGTAGCAAGAGCACTAGATGTTTCTTACACTCCGCCTCGTTTTTAATAAAAATTTTATTTGATGCTCCTGAAGTAATGTGGCTATTTTTTGCATATATAATAAATATTTTGTTACGCCTCTTTATATTACGCCTCATTTGAACAGTTTGACGGTACGCCTTAGATAGAGATTGAGTTCTTGCTTCGTTATGTAAAAAAAATTCCCTTTTGAAAGACTTCTTTATTCTTTCTAAAATGTTATACTTTTATCTATCGGCTGTCTTCTGGGCTTTGAATAAAGCTACTCTTTGCGGAACATTATTTTCATTGTTTGTTTCAGGAGCTTTTCTTAGTTCACTCTTCGGCGCTTTATCTAGTTCGTGCTTTTCTTGATTGTAGTTATTCTCTTTTGTTTCTACTTTTTTATTATCATTAGAATAATCACGGGTCGCATTTTGCTGTTTTAATTCTTCCAATTTTTGACGCTCAACATCCAGATGCTTTTTCCTTTCTTCCAATTGCTTCATTCTCTTTTCTATTTCTCTTCTTTTTCTCGCATCTTTTTCTCGACGATGTTGTTCTTCAAGCTGTCTTCTTTCTTCCGCTATTTTTCTTTTTTGCTCTTCCATCCATTGGATGCGATCTTCAAATCTTTGTTGACGCTCTAATGCTTCGGCTTGCATATAGGCTAATTCTTTTGCATCTTCTACTAATTCTTGTTCTGCTGCTAATTTCTCTTTTTTAGCATTAAGCTTTTCGTTTTTCTCTATTTTCTCTGCTACATTTTCTAATATATCTGCAACTTTGGTAAATACTCTGACTAGCTCTTCTTGGCTTAAATTGCTATATTTCATTACCTTTTCTAAAGCATTTTTGGCCATTGGACCATAATTTTGTTCCAAATAAGCAAGAGCTTTTTCATTCTCGCCATTTCTTAGCATTAAACTTACATTATCGCTTACAACGCTTCCTTGTTTTATATTTTCCGTATTCATGGTCTCCTCCCCCTATCTTCCGAGATAGGCCATTTTCTTTTGCTGTTGTCCATTTTGCGCTACTCTCTGTTCTCGTTCCAGTTTCGCTTTAATGCACGCTTTTGCAAAATCTCTACTTAACTCCATATCTTTTGCTATTGATATGTTAACGTTTTGTCCGTAACGACTGAAGTTTACCCCGTTTACTTGTTCAAAGTCACACGCCATGTTATGACGATTGTTTATTACTCCTGTGTGTCCATGAATTATCCCTTGATTGTCTTGTGGTAATCTTCTTCCCTGAAACTCATCGACGCGATTATCAATGCTAATTGGTGTTCCCGGAGGTAAATCTCTGATAAATTCATTCATCTGCTGATTTTTTTCTTGAGCTTCATCTTTGTTTATTCGGCGTGTGTATGCTTGGTTTGCTACATGAACTGTTGTAAACTCTCCACCTTTTTCCAAAACTATATGGACATTACATCCTGAATTGCTATTACCGGCTCCTCTTTCTTTTTCCGGCCAATTTGGATTGCTTCCGGACACCAAGTCCCCCATTCCGGCTTTAGCAAATATCATTTGTACACCTTGTGTACACTTCCCTTTTGTCTCATTTTCTATATGGTTGGCAGCTCTGGCTAACTTTCTATTGATTTCGCCACCGCTCATGTGCTTTAACATTTCTGGATTTTTATCTATTACAGACTGAATGTCTGCTTTCGTGACACCGACTTTGCTGAATAAATCCTGCACAGATATATTACCGGTCATATTATCACCCAGATTGGATGCATATATTTCTTCTACCTTGCTACTAATATCATCTTTTAACCACGATGTTTGTAACAAAGCATCTTCCCACTTAATATTGCTCTGAATGTTTGCTGCCGGTTTTAACGGAGATAAACTTTGTGTTTGTGCCTTGACTTCTCTTATTTTTAACTTGTTTTCTAACTTTTGATTACCGCTTTTTAAACTTTCCGCATATTTAGAGGCATCGTCCGAGCTCATAGCACTGCCGGCGGCTAATCCCAGAGCAACAACGCCATATTTACTGTAGCGATTAAAAACATCTTTAATCGTTTGCCATGCATGTTTTGCATCTTCTTTCATTTTATTCTTTAGTTCTAAACGCGTATCAGACATAACAGCCTCTCTAAAAATATTCGACATTATCGTCTAAATTCTTTATTATTTTAGCACAATTTTATAGGCTTGTAAAGTTTTTTAGACATGAAAACGACCTCCGCTTGTACTCTCAAACGGAGGCCGTTTTTGATGGATTAGAGAATGATTATTTTACCTCTAGCCCATCTGAACCAACATCAACGGTTACTTCTGAATTGTCGTGAATTGTATCGGCTAAAAGAGCATACGCCAATTTATTTTCCAACTCTTTCTTTAGCAACCGCTTTAATGGACGAGCACCATAGACCTCGTCATAACCGTTATCAATTATCCATTGATCTGCTTGAGGTGTTAATTTCAATTTAATACCTCTGTCGGTCAAGCGTTTTTCTATATTAGCCATAGCGAGTGCGGCTATCGCTTTAATATTGTCCTTCGTCAAACGCTTGAAGACTACAATATCATCAATACGGTTAATGAATTCTGGTCGGAACGCATTTTTCAATGTTTCCAAAACTTTTGCGCGTTGTTCGTCTTCAGTCAAACTTTGATTTATCAGATATTCAGCACCTAGGTTTGAGGTCATGATGATGATTGTATTTTTGAAGTCTACCGTACGGCCTTTACTATCCGTCAATCGACCATCATCCAAAACTTGCAACAAGATGTTAAATACATCCGGATGCGCTTTTTCTACCTCATCAAACAAGATAACCTGATACGGACGACGACGAACACTTTCCGTCAAAATACCGCCCTCTTCATATCCGACATATCCCGGAGGTGAACCGATTAAACGGGCAACTGAATGCTTTTCCATATATTCAGACATATCGACTCTCAGCATAGCATTCTCATCGTTAAACAAGAATTCCGCCAAGCTCTTACTTAATTCCGTTTTACCAACACCCGTCGGTCCTAAAAACAGAAACGAGCCAATCGGTTGATTTGGGTTAGAAATACCAGAACGTGAACGACGTACCGCATTAGCAACAGCCTCAACAGCTTCATCCTGCCCCACAACCCGCTTCTTCAGATAGTTTTCCAAATGCAATAACTTTTCACGCTCTGAAGACAACATCTTATCGGTCGGAATACCTGTCCATTTTGAAACAACCTTTGCAATATCTTCCGGTTGAACTGTTTGCTGTTCCGTCTTTTTCGTATTCTTCTCCAGTTCACTTAATTCTGAAGTCAACTTCGGAATAATACCATATTGCAACTCTCCGGCACGTTCGTACTGTCCGTTACGCTCGGCTATTTGCGCTTCGCTTCTGGCTTTATCCAACTTGTCTTTTATCTCGGTAATATGTTGCAAATTCCGTTTTTCTTGTTTCCACTTTGCATCTAATGTACGTGATTGCTCTTCCAAATTAGCCAGTTCTTTTTCAACCTCAGCCAATCTGGTTTTAGAGTTTTCATCGCTTTCCTTTTTCAAGGCCTCTTTTTCTATCTTCAACTGCAGAACTTTACGATCCAATGTATCCAACTCTTCCGGCTTTGAATCAATGCTCATACGCAATGATGATGCGGCTTCATCCATCAGGTCTATTGCTTTATCCGGCATATATCGGTCGGCAATATAACGATTTGCCAAAGTAGCTGCAGCAATCAACGCGGCGTCGGAAATTCTTACCCCATGATGAAGTTCAAATTTCTCTTTAATACCACGCAAAATGGTTATCGTTTCCTCAACGTCAGGCTCATCAACATATACTGGTTGGAAACGACGTGCCAAGGCCGCATCTTTTTCCACATATTTTTTGTATTCGCTTAATGTCGTGGCACCGACACAGTGCAACTCACCTCTTGCCAACGCTGGTTTTAATAAGTTTGAAGCATCCATTGAACCTTCATTTGCTCCAGCGCCAACAATTGTATGCATTTCATCAATGAACAGTATTATGGTTCCGGCAGCTTCTTCAACCTCTTTTAAAACCGATTTTAGTCTTTCCTCGAACTCGCCACGGTATTTTGCTCCGGCAATCAAAGCCCCCATATCCAAGGCTAACAAGCGTTTATGTCTTAAGCTTTCCGGCACATCATTATTAATGATACGCATTGCCAAACCTTCGACAATAGCGGTTTTACCTACACCTGGTTCACCAATCAATACCGGATTATTTTTGGTTCTACGTGACAATACCTGTATTGTACGACGTATTTCCGCATCTCGCCCGATGACCGGATCTAATTTTCCCTCTTTGGCGCGAGCCGTTAAATCTATTGTGAATTTTTTTAAACTCTCAAACGTATCTTCCGCAGTTTCCGAATCAGCCAGACGACCTTTTCTATATGCAACAACCGCTTGGTTTAATTTTACAGGGTTTACACCTGACGACTTTAATAATTCTGAGGCTTTGTTCCCCGCTGATTGTGCCAAAACTTGTAACAAACGTTCTATGGTTACAAATTTATCGTTGTTTTTTTCACTGAAACTTTCTGCTTCCAACAATAATCTGCTCAATTCTTGTGACATTGAGCTTTGGATATTTTCTCCCGATACTGACGGCAATTTTTCTAATTCGCTGCTGGTGCTTGCTTTTAATACAGCAAGATTACCACCGCTTTCGGTGATTAAATTCTCCGTCGTCGGATCATTTAAATCCAATATTGTTCCCAACAAGTGTAATGGGGTTACGAATTGATTACCTCTTTTTATAGCTAAATCAATTGCTCCTTTTATCACTTCTTGGCTTTTGACTGTGTATTTTTCTATATTCATCCTTTTCATCTCCTTCATCTTTTTATGTAGTGCGCCACATTACCCAAAATCAAGTGGTCGTTTTTAAAACTCTCTTATTTTTTTCTGATTTAAAAACGAAAATCCCGCTTTGCCTTAAAACAAAACGGGAGTTCTCTTTAGTCGTGAATATACAAATACCACAATCCGTATTTGTTCTTCTCTTCTTCGTCGTAATAACGCATGGCCTGCTCTATCATCAAATTTTCTTTACTTTCAATGATAAAACCTTCCTTAAACAGATTTCCGGCGATATACACCCTAAATAACGGGCGAATATGCGGTTCACAGTAAATTGTGACTATTCCTCCTTTGAAAGAATGTATTTCTCCGGGCATGTCTTTCGGAAGTATCGGACAGTTTTCTATCCGTTGCGCTAATGGGCGACCAGCTGTGCCTAATAATCCACCTTTCGGACAATTATTAAATGCCTCATACTTCCATAGGTAAAACTTAATAGTTTGAAGTAGTTTTTTCATATTGTTTAGAATTTATAAATTGATTCATTTTTACGCCAAACTCTTCTGCAAATAGCGGATCCCCTTGGACTCTGCCATAGTCGTTCATCCTTCTTAATAATTCATTTCTATCCATAACTGCTATGTAAATAATTTTTAACTGCAGCTATTTTAGACAACCGCTATTTTTTTGTCAATATTTTTATTTGGGGATTTGTGCTTGGATGGCTTCTATTCCGGCTTTTGATAATAAAATTATAGCATATATATCATCAACATACAGCCCTTTATCTGATGGCCATGGAGCTTTTGCATCTCTTAGAAAGATATACAAAGGAACGGTCAACTCTCCTATTTGCGACTGACCTGCATATATCGGCTTTGCAGCATAGAAGTTCAAAATTCCCGCCGGAATGTGACGCACCATAAATGAACTTGTCAACATATACGGATTGTCTTTTTGATATGTTTCATAATAGTATCTCGGTCTTAAGGATTGTTCTCCGGCAACAATCGGTATTCGTATTGATTGAGCAGAACTGTTTAATCTGTTTTCTATTCTCCCAGATATTCTTTCAATCATTTTTTCTTCTGCTGTTTTTCCTAATTGCCATACCTTTTGCGCATAAAACCCTTCTCTTGCACTTAAGCATACAAACAATATGCCTAACATTAATCCTATGTTTCTGCCTATTTTAAGTGTTTGTTCTTTCAGCAATACAGCTAAAGCGCCAACATACAAGAAATTTACCCCATAGAAATTAATGCGCGCCATATACGCCGCCTCTTCCCATCGGGCCGCTAAGAAGGCACTTATTACCGTTGCGCCTAATCCAACGCACCAGAGTATCAGATTTCTAAATTTTCTTTTTTCTTGCAACGTCTTTATAACCGCACCCGTGATTATCAATATTCCGATAATTTTCAGATTGTTAGGAAAAAACGGAATACTCATATATAACTGGCTAAAAGCTAATACCACCATATCGGGAATACGCTTCAGCATTTCTGCCCAATCTGCGGTCTGAACATTATAGTGTCCCGTATAGATAATATTCTTATAAGTCAAATACTTTAATATCAGAACGAAAAATATCAAAGACACGCTCATTGTTCCCAATGCGCTTTTAGATATTTTCTTCTCTAGCAAGCCTTTTATTGCCCAGCAGACTATCATCATTTCCACTACGCTTGGGTAAACACCTAATGCAATCAAAAAGCAAATTATCGCTGCTGTTTTATAGTACCACTGTTTATTTTCAGACCAGATTAAACCGCCCACAACTAAAGGAATTGCAGCAAAGTTGCCTATAATATTTATAGGAAAATACAACCAATCCCAAATATATGGTGAACTGATGATGAAAGTACCCATAATTATTTGAGAACTTCTTTTTGCTATTTGCCAATATTTGCTCAGTAAAACTAAGCCGAAAGATAGCAAGCCGAATGCAGTCAAATTATTCAAAATCGGCAAAATCTGACCACCATATAAACATACATTCAAAATAAATTTGGCATATCTTCCTTCAAACAGACCAGTATCCCAACTTAATACTTGCGTTGTTCCTTTTACCCAATCCCAATCATGATTTCCGATAAAAAACGTTATTTGATAGTATAAAAATAGGATGTTACAGATACAAAAATATATCAGTCCCAACTTTATTTCGTTTATGTATTTATATGTTTTTACAGCATTATTTTCCATCGTTACTTCCTATATAAAACATACAACGTTTCATCCTGAGACATATCTTGTAAACCGAAAAAGTGTTCTGAAACAAATGCTTTTATTTGATAATTACCTTGAGTTTGAATTTCTTTCACTCTTTCTTCAAAATTCTTATAAACCTCCTCATTGATAATAATTGCTTTGTTGTGTTTTATATCTTCTTTCGTGATTTTTTGCACAAAACCATAATGTAGCCAATCCCAATAACTCAAATTTTTATCGGTTTCATAAAGATATAGCGAAATGCCATTAAATGAGGCTAATTTTACTTCTTGAGGTTTAATGTTTTCTTTTTGCAGAAAATCATAAACTTCTTTTGTTATCGCATACTTTCCATTTATTTCTGTTACAACGGCCCAGCTGCTCCATAAAATTTGCACACCAAATAAAATACTTATTCCAATTTTTAACGGACGTGTAAGCCCTTCTTTTTCTTGCCAGAGCAAAAACATCGTACTCATCAGTATTATTCCGGCGTGCCATGGCTTATATGGCACACACAGCATAAATATGATGTTCAGAATAAATATCAGAGCAAATTTGATTTTATATCTTTTTGCCAATAAATACATCATGACCAAGAAATATGCCAACCCCATGTAGATATACAACAAATTCTCCGGCATCGGCAAACTGGATACAACCAATCCTCTTGATAGAAAGCTTAAGATACTCCGTAATTTATATCCCGGTAGTAATTCATAATTTTGTAAATATTGATTATTTGCATCCGGATATAGATACAATACGCTGAGGATTACAAATGCCCCCCATAGGCTTAACTTGCCAATATTCTGTTTTATAAATTCCTCATATCCGCTGATTTTGCTTTTTTCAGTGCAATCATTATATATCCAAAACAGCACTATGCCGCATGAAAGTAAAAATGCATGGGAGCTAACCGATCCTAACAATACTAAACTGAGTATCATCTTGTACGGATGCTGCTTGCGCTTCTCGAAACATATTGCAGCTAAAATCGTCATCAAAAAAAGCAAACTATAATTTCTGGCTACAATGTTGTATTGGTATAAAATAAAATATGTCAGCGGAAATATATATTTCGCATACTTTGGAAACGGAGCTTTGCTGATGAATAAATATACCGCAGCCGCATTAGGAATGATTGATGCTAAATATAACTTTGAGCTGCCTAGCCCGCAGAAAATTAAAAATTTCAACCAGAAAAACCATAGCGCAGGTGTTCCCTCTGTACGTGAAACACTACTTAATATATCTTGTACGCCAGCATCTCGGGCAATTAAGTAAGCTTGTGCCTCATCGGCAAAAGGTTCATGATTTATCCCAATCCAAAGCGTCAATCCCAGCCATAATAAAATGTAAAGCGGATTAATTATTCTTTCTTCTGTTTCTTTTTGCATTGCGAAGATTTATCCCTTCCTATAATCTCTTCTCAGGATAAAATTCTCATTTAGGTTTGTAAAGCGCTTTTCGTGATTAATGCAAAACAAATCCTTCTATATTTTAGATATTTGATAACGACAAAAGCTCATTACGAATCGATGTTAAATCTTTCAAAGCGGTTTCTATTGCTGTCTGATTTTCTGTGGTCTTCAATTCATTTTCCGCTTTCTCTTCTTCCTCTTCAAAAAAATCTTTTTGAATTTCTGTACCCAATATGTCTTTCAAGCTACGATTTTTGAATAACTTTTGTACGCCCTCTATCGTGTAGCGGCGCTCATATAACAATTCTTTAATCAGAGATAGCAATTCTACATCATCCGGACGATAATAGCGACGAGAACTCTTGGTTTTCATCGGTTTAATTTGGCTAAATTTTGTTTCCCAAAAGCGCAATACGTGCGGAGCTATACCTAAATCCTCCGTCACTTCCGCAATGCTTCGGAATGCTGATTTTGATTTATTTACGCCCATTTGCATCTCCTCAATTTTATATAAAAAAGGACGGAAAACTTTTAGTTTTTAGTTTAACCGCCCTCTTTATCTAATTGTTTTTTAACATTATTTATTTACAGCCATTTTCAAGTTTTGTGACGGACGGAAAGATATAACTGTTCTTGGTGTAATCTCTGCTTCAACGCCAGTCTTGGGGTTGCGTCCGATACGTGCATTCTTTCTTTTCAAAAGGAAAGAACCAAATGATGAAATCTTTACATCTTTTCCAGAAATCAATTCGCCTTTGATTTCATCAATTACCATATCTAAAATATCTCCGGCATCTTTTCTGGATAATCCAATTTCCGCACAAATAGTTTCTGCTATATCGGCACGAGTTACTGTTGTCATTTTACACCTTTCCTAAAAATAAATATTACCTCTGTATTGCGCTATACCATAATATATGCTTTGGCATATTTCAATACTTCTTCTAATTTATACAAAGCAAATTTTTTAGTATCTAATTAACATTCCGCCCCAGGTAAAGCCTGCACCCATTGCCGGAATTAATATCATATCGCCTTTTTTGATTTTTCCGGATGCTACAGACTCTGACAAAGCCAATGGAATTGACGCTGCAGAAGTATTACCATGATGATCTACGGTTACAATTACTTTTTCTGTCGGTACACCTAATTTTTGACCAACACCTGCTATAATTCTAACATTTGCTTGGTGAGGCAATAACCAATCTACTGCTTCTGAGGTAACGTTTGCTTGACGCATAACTTCTTGGCATGCTTCACTCATTGCTCCAACAGCAAACTTGAATACTTCTTTACCATTCATGCTAATGTAACCAGGTGTTTGTGTTGCAGATACGCCACCGGTTGTGTATAGGTTTTCATATTGTGTACCATCGGCATAAATTTTTGTGGCCAACACACCTGTATCTGCAGATGTTCCTTCACCTTCTGTAGCTCTTACAATAACGGCACCGGCACCATCGCCAAACAAAACGCAAGTATTTCTATCGGTCCAATCAGTAATTTTTGATAAACTTTCAACACCTATTACTGCAGCTGTTTTAATTTGCCCTAAGCGAATCATATTATCAACCATAGTCATGGCATATACGAATCCGGAGCATGCTGCACCAATATCAAATGCTGGTGTTCCTACTTTGACGCCCAAGCGACCTGCTATTCTTGCAGATACTGAAGGAGTTGTATTATCTGGAGTTAAGGTTGCTACAACAACCAAATCCAAGTCTTCAGCAGTTACTTTAGCTGATTGCATTGCCATTTCTACCGCATGCATTGCCATATCTGAGGTTAATTCACCTTCTGCAACGATATGACGAGAGCGTATCCCTGTTCTGGTGCTAATCCATTCATCATTGGTGTCTACCATTTTAGACAAATCATCATTGGTCAGCACTTTGGACGGTAAATAATGTCCGCAGCCGATAATTTCTGTTCTAATACACTTCATAGCAAGCTTCCTGTGAAAGTTCATCTAAATCTATATTTTCCAATTCGCGACGAATTGAACCAACAAAATCTTTACGTACCAAACGCGCAGCATTTTCAACTGCGATAGAAAATCCAAACGCATCCGTTCCGCCATGACTCTTTACCGATAATCCGTTTAAGCCAACGAACATCGCCCCATTGTACAAACGAGGATCCATGGTCTTTTTTAATTTACGACTTGCCCCAATCATAAAAGGCAATCCGAATTTTGCAATAAACGATTGTTTAACAGCTTGTTTGATAAGCTTCATAATCAGATTACATGTACCCTCAACCGACTTTAATGCAATATTTCCGGAAAAGCCATCTGCAACAACAACATCTGCTTTGCCGTTTGGTATTTCATGAGGTTCAATATAACCGATAAAATCTAAATTTAAATGGGTGTTTTTGATAATATGCGCAGCAACGTGAATCTCACCTTTGCCCTTCATTTCTTCTGCTCCGATATTCATCAAAGCGACTCGCGGACGTTCAATTCCTAACGCGTATTTTGCAAAAATATTACCCATTATTGCAAATTCTGCTAAATTGATACCATCACAATCCGTATTAGCACCTAAGTCTAACATTACGTATTTACCACTGATATGCGGCATAATACTGATAATTGCCGGACGATGTATCTTTTGTATCGTTTTTAGCACTAATTTAGAAATAGCCATCAACGCCCCCGTATTACCGGCGGAAACGACTGCTGCTGCTTGACCATTTTTAACAGCTTCAACAGCTTTATACATACTTGTTTCACGGTTACGGATAACGTGTGACGGCTTATCTTCATTGTGAACAAATTCTTCTGTATGAAAAATCTGACAAACGTCTTTTAATGCCGGATATTTATCCATCTCAGCAGTTACTTTCGGTTCATCCCCATATACTAAAAATCTTATATCCGGATTTCTTTTGTGGGCAAGAGCCAGACCTTCTATTACTACTGCGGGGGATTTGTCCCCCCCCATAGCATCTATTGATATGACCAGATTACTCTCAGACAAAACCTGCTCCATAAAAATAAATTAATTAATCTTCCGTTAGTTATTACTCAGCATCTTGTGTTTTTTGAGCAATAACTTCTTTACCATCATATTGGCCGCATTTCGGGCATACGTTATGAGGTCTCTTCAATTCGCCACAGTTTGGGCATTCATGATATGCATTTGGTTTCAAAGCATCATGAGAGCGGCGCATATTGCGACGAGATTGTGATGTTTTCTTCTTTGGTGTAGCCATCTCTTTTACTCTTTTTACCTTAAATTATTTGACACAAATAACTCTCGCTAATCTCTTAACCGAAATTACGCAAGGGTCGCTGGATTAGCTTTTATATAAAAAAATTGTATTTGGCAAGTATTTTTTTATTTATTTTCTTCTTTTTAACCTAATGTTCTTGTTTTTCTTTTATACTTGCGCTGTTTTCCTTGTGTATTCTCAGCATTTTTACACTGAATATCTTTATTTTTTTAACTTGGATAACACAGCAAACGGATTTTCTCTTACCGGACTATCATCTTCTATAACTGACGTAAATTCTTCTCCGTCTTTGCGCGGATGGTCCTCCATCACTAAGGCTAACTGTTCTATTGCTATATCTCCTAAATCTATTTTTCCATCAATCACAATATCCGGAATATCGTCCTCTATATCTTCGTCCATTTCACGAATCTGCTCATATGTCGCATTCGTGTCATAAGTTAGGCTAAAATTGCTCTTATATTCTTTTTCAAATTCATCTAAACTTATCACGCTGATTAATGTTAAACCGGCACGAACTTCGCCACTGACATCTAAAATACCTTTTTTCTTTTGAAATGTCAGTTTAATATCCGCTTCAAAATAATTCACAGCCGGAATTTGCAATATTTCCCTCAATGTTTCAAGCTGCGCCTTATTGGCTCTTAATTTATACGTTTGCTCTCCTTGATTAATATCCTCAATTTTTAACGGATAAGAAAAATCTTTTTGCATTCCTTTTTTCCTTGTGTTATAGGCTTATATATATTCAGTATATAATTGTAAGGATGGTGCTATGTCAATAAACAAAGTATTTTTTTCAACGGTCGCTTCTTTTTTCTTACTTACTGCTTGCTCTAATGAGTATTTTATTCAGACGGAAGGAAATATGCCGTCTAAAGATGATATTATGCAAATTAAACGTGGAATGCCGCAAAGCGAAGTTAGAAAAATTATGGGTTCCCCTAGTGTTATTTCTAGTTTAGACCATCGTACTTGGATTTATATGAATTCCACCATGGAACGTATGGCGTTCTTTGAACCGCAAGAATTAGATCGCAATGTTGTTGCTATTGAATTTGACCACGATGGCGCTGTTCAAAAGGTTGTGCAACTCACTAAAGAAAACGGCAGAAACATTACAATCTCTAAAGATGCCACTCCAGTTATGGGTAGTGAAGAAACATTCATGGAAAAATACTTTGGCGGCGTTGGCTATATGCCAATTCAACCAACAAAAGAAAACAATGGCTTATAATCTGATTTAGCCTAAGCGATTACTCTTTCGCTTATTCATCTTAATTATAAAAAGCTCCGTCTTTCTCTTTGAAAAGCGGAGTTTTTTATATTTCACATTTACCTAAAAATCTAAACTTTTTTTGAGATTATTTATAAGTATAAAGCAAATGTCCGTTTTCGGTCAGCCATTCTCTTCCCTTTGCCGCATCTTCTTCCAAAAACTCAACCAAAGCCCAGAAATATGCTGAGTGATCTTGATGTTTTAAGTGCGATACTTCATGCGCCACTATATAACGAATTACAAATTCCGGCGCTAAGGCTAAACGCCAACTGTAGTTAATATTATTTAAGGTTGAACAGCTTGCCCACCTAGATTTAGTATCTTTTATGCAGACATTATGAACTGTTTTGCCTATTTTATCGGCAACTTCCGCTGAACGTTTACTAAATTCTTCCAACGCCATCTTTTTAATAAAATCTTTCACACGGCGGTGTATAAACTCTATACCACCAGACACATACAGTATTTTATTCTTTTTATCCAACCGAGTATTTCCGCGTATCGGACTATGTTCTATTGTATATTCTTTACCAAACAGGCTTACCTTATCGTGATTTTGGAAATATCTGAGTTCCGGTATTTTACTTAAATTATCCCTCACCCAATCTTGATGGCTTTCCACAAACGATACTGCCTTTTTGCGGGAACAATATTTAGGAATCGTCAATACAGCGACTCTGTCTTTTTTATCAATGCGGAGCGTCAGCCGACGAGAGCGGCCTGAATGTACAACTTTCATATCAAAACCTAAGTCGGCATTGATTTCAAAGGTCTTTCCACTCAACAATGTAATTTTCATAGTCAGTTACCTCAGATTCATTTATTAAAGTTCTTTTTTGCAGAGACATACCCGCCTCATGCACCGAATCTGCGCGTCCGGTTATTAAGGGATGCCACTCCGGCAAAGGTTTTCCCTCGTCCAATAACACGTAAGCGCACGTTTTCGGGAGCCAACGGGGTTTCTCTCGAATCGCAGAGATATCTATATCACGGCAATCGTTAACTTTTTGAAAACGATTTGCATAAATTTTGCACAAACAGCTTTTCGTATCTAAAAAACGACAGTAAGTGTTTGTAAAACATATCTTTCCTTTTATCTCAAGTTTGTTCAAACAGCACTTACCACATCCGTCACAAAGGAGCTCCCACTCCCTTTTATTCATATCTTCTAACTTTTTCTTTTTCCAGAATTCCGGCTCAATATCAGACAAATCCGCAAAGCGACTTTGCGGATCATAGGCTTCTTCTATTAAATATTCTTTTGTTTGGCTACCTTGCGTCACTCACAAATCCTCCCACTCGACAATGTGGTCTTCCAACTCTTCTTCAGAAACTTGATTTTCTCTTATTACTCTTCCTTTAATCGTGGTTTTTATTGGAGATACTTCCTTTTCAAACAACTCTCGATATGCACAAGTTTTTGGCATCCATTGTAATTTATCAACGTTTTCCGGTGTCAGTTTCAAACAAGTCGGCACTAATTCGCAACGTTTGTCATACACGGTGCAGCACATTTTTTCTTCATCAAAATAACGACAGACCACATTGGTATAATAAACATCGCCGCTTTCTTCATCCTCTAACTTTATCAGGCAACATTTACCACAACGGCGACAAATTTTTTCCCATGCTTCCGGCGTATACGTTTGAGCTAGTTTCTTATTCATCGCCTACCCTCTCATTTCCGGCAAATGATCATCCGGCGACAAGTTACTAAAGCGTGCAAACTCACCGTTCCAAAACAGCTTAACCGTTCCGGTGGAACCATGACGGTGTTTACCGATAATTACTTCACCTAAATTTGCAGTTTCTCTATCTCGTTGTTGCCACTCCTCCGTTCTCTTAGCAAAGTGCTCATCGGTTTCTCCGGTGTTTCTCTTTGGCTCGGCATTATGAATATAGTAGTTTTCACGGAACACAAACATTACAATATCCGCATCTTGCTCGATAGATCCGGACTCACGCAAGTCGGACATTAATGGACGCTTATCATCTCTTTGTTCCAAACCACGGTTTAATTGGGATAGTGCAATTACAGGGACTTTCAGCTCTTTTGCCAGAATCTTTAAGCCTCTGGAAATCTCTGATACTTCTTGCACACGGTTTCCCTCGCTCTTTTTATCTCCGGAACCACTAATTAATTGAATATAGTCAATCACAATTAAGCCTAAACCATTGGTTCTTTTTAAACGGCGCGCACGCGTACGAATTGTATTAATATTGATACCGGGGGTATCATCTATATATAATGGTAATTTTTGATATTCACGCACAGCCGCGGCAATACGATTAAATTCTCCAAGTTCCATATCACCAGTTCTTAATTTGTGTCCTGGGGTATCGGTAATGCTGGACAAGATACGGGCAGCCAATTGCTCGGCAGACATTTCCAGAGAAAAGATTGCCACACCCTTATCATGCGGATCCATTTTATCATTTGTACGCATATTCTCGGCGACATTATATGCAATGTTCATGGCCAATGCTGATTTACCCATAGCCGGACGTCCTGCAAGGATGATTAAGTCAGAATCGTTTAAACCGCCCATTTTATAGTCTAAATCATTTAGCCCTGTTGAAAGTCCGGAAACTTTGCCTTCTTTCTCGTAGGCTTTTTGAATCATCTGCAAAGTTGAATTTAAGGTTGTTCCGAAATCTTGAAATCCCTTTTGACCATCACCGTGCATCGCCAAATCAAACAATCTTTTTTCAGCTTTTTCAATTTGAGAGGCTGTAGAATCTTCAAAATTTTCATTCATGGCCTCACTGGCAATATCATAACCGGTCGCAATTAACTCTCGACGTAAAAACTTATCATACACAAATTGCGCATAATATTCTATATTCGTTAATGGAGAAGACGCCTCGGATAACTTAATCAAATAAGCCATTCCCCCTACATCATTCAGGGTTCCTTCTTGCTCAAAGTAGTTTTTGAGCGTAATTACGTCGGCAACGTGTCCTTTTTGAATTAAACGAGAAATGACATCATAAACTTTTACATGAATCGGATCTGAAAAATGTTCCGCACGCAAAAATTCCGAAACCTTTTCATAGGCTTTGTTATTTGCCAATAATGCACCCAAAAGGGCTTGTTCTGCTTCAATATTACGCGGCAGACGCGTTACGTCCAGTTCTTCCATTTTTAAGAATCCTCTATCATCTCGTTCTTAACGCGTTATGGAACAATCAGACCAGAAATGCACGTAAAAAAACTTTGTCTTGTGGATTGTGTGGATAAACAGTTCTCACTCCTTTATTTTATAAGCTCTCGTGCTATCTTGACGGTGCTTTATATTACTTATCTATTAAGGGAGTTTTATATTTTGGAAAAAGTTTTAGTTGCCGGAGGCGCCGGCTATATTGGCAGTCATGTCCAAAAACAATTATTGGATGAAGGTTTTAAGGTTATTGTCTATGATGATTTATCCAGCGGGGATATTGTTAATGTTCTCCCTGGTGCGGAGTTTATTCAGGCTAATATCCTTGATAAAGATAAACTCAATAATGTTATGAAAGATGGGGTTGATGCCGTTATTCATTTGGCAGCAAAGAAAGCTGTTGGAGAATCGATGGTTAATCCGTCTCTTTATGCCGAAAATAATATTTCAGGCTCTATCAATATTTTAAACGCCATGGTTGAAAATCAGGTGAAGTATATTGTGTTCTCTTCTTCCGCAGCTGTTTACGGTATGCCGCAATATTGTCCGATTGATGAAAAACATCCGATTAATCCGATTAACTATTATGGTTACACTAAGCTTGCCATTGAAGACAATATGCGTTGGTTTTCTCAACTTGGTAAACTGAATTATGCCGCTTTACGCTATTTTAACGCGGTTGGTTATGATGCTGATGGAGCTATTCGCGGCAAAGAAAGAAATCCACAAAACCTTATGCCTATCATTATGGAAGCGGCTACCGGTAAAAGAGAGAAACTTTCCATTTTTGGAAATGATTATGATACTCCTGATGGAACTTGCGTGCGTGATTATGTTCATGTTTCCGATTTGGCTAAGGCTCACACTTTGGCGCTCAAATACCTTATGAATAAAAACACCTCCTTTGCCGTCAACCTTGGTACTGGCAGAGGTACAAGCGTGCAAGAAATTGTTGATGCCACCGAAAAGGTTATCGGTAAAAAATTAAATTATGATTTTGCCCCACGCCGTCCGGGCGATCCGGCTAAATTGACCGCTAATGCTGATTTAGCTCATCAACTTTTGGGATGGTCTCCGCAATATACCAATATTGAAGAGATTATTCAAACGGTGTGGAATTTGGAAATTTAACCTTGACATCTGCCGAATTTCAACGCTAATCGGTATCTATGGGTTTGTTTATCAGGTTTTATTTAATTTAACTTATACGGATTGGAAATTATGTTAGAAAAATTACAATATCTTTTTACGCATCACGCCGTGCTTTCACAAGAGTTGATGTGGACTTGTTTCGGTATTGCCGTTATTGTCTTATTATTTTTGGATTTATGCGTGTTTAACCGCAAAAACGAAGTGCCGAGCTTTTCTCATACTTTATGGGTATGTGTTGCTTATATCGGCGCCGGTCTTCTCTTCGGTGTTTTTGTTTGGTACGAAGAAGGGACCAATAAAGCTATGGAATATTTTACCGGCTTTTTAGTTGAAAAAAGCTTATCTATGGATAATATTTTTGTTATGTCCATTATTTTTACCAGTATCGGTGTGCCGAGAATTTATCAACACCGTGTGCTCTTTTGGGGAATTCTCGGAGCTATCGTTATGAGAGCTCTGCTCATCGGTGTAGGTGAAGCCTTAATTAAAAACTTCCATTGGGTACTTTATGTCTTCTCTGCTTTCCTTATTTATACCGGTGTCAAAATGGCTATGCACACTCTTAAGAAGGACGAAACCGAAGATAATGAGGAAAATATTAAAAATAGCGCTATCTATCGTTTTGTGGAAAAATATTTTCCGGTTACTCATGAAATTGATGGTCCTCACTTTATTACCAAGAAAAATGGCAAACATTATATTACTCCGTTGTTCTTTGCACTCATTACCATTGAGTTGATGGACGTTGTATTTGCTCTGGATAGTATTCCTGCTATTTTCTTGCTGACTGATGACGTATTTATTGTTTACACCAGTAACATCTTCGCCATCTTAGGCTTGAGAGCGCTCTATTTCTTGCTTGAAGCGGCTGTTCATCGCTTTGTTTATCTCAAACAGGCTTTGTCTATCGTGCTTATCTTTATCGGACTTAAGATTTTCTTGCCTAAGTTTGGTTTAGAGCTCGAAACATGGCATTCTTTAACCGTTACTTTCTCTTTGTTATTTGGCAGTATCATTCTGTCTTTGTTCAAAGAGAAAAAGGAAAAAGCCTTAAAGCAACAGGCTTAATATTAAAAATCGGGGCGGAAACGCCCCTTTTTGCCATTGGAGGGAGCTTAAATGTTTAACTTTAATTCGCAAACGCTTTTTAAGATTTCTTACGGCTATTTGGCTTTGCCGTTGTTTATCTTTATTTGCTCATGGTTAAATTATTTTTGCGCCCTTCCTTTGGCTATTTTATTTTTGTTGGCACTTTATAAAATTTATCGCGAAAATTCCTCTTCCCCCGTTGCATGGAGACTTGATGGCAAAACAACCACAGCTTTTATTATCTTAGCTTCCATTTGGTGTTTTTTTGCCGGTATTGGTTACTTCTACTATCAATCCTTTGATTATCATTTCAGAAACGCCGTTTTTCGTGACCTACTGACTTATGACTGGCCGGTGTTTTATGACAAAGCAAACACTCCTATGGTTTATTATATGGGTTTTTGGCTGGTTCCTGCTCTTCTAGGTAAATTGACAGCGCTATTTGTACATAGTGCATATTGGAATTTTTATATCGCTAATATCTTTCTGCTTGTTTATTCTATTTGCGGAACAGTTTTAATCTTTGCTCATCTTTCGCTGGCGCTGAAATCGCACTCTTGGAAAAAATCTATACTGATAGCCCTACTCTTTATCTTATTTTCCGGATTAGATTTTATTGGTATCATCTTTTTCAGAACACAGGCACAACCTTTTGTTTTCCATCTTGATTGGTGGGCAACTTTTATGCAATATTCCTCTTTTTCTACTGCAATGTTTTGGGTTTTTAATCAGTTTATTCCGATTGCTCTTATTACGCTACTTGTTTTTAACGAGAGAAATATTCAGAATTTCGGCTTTTTGATTGTATTAACATTGTTCTTTTCTCCTTATCCGACTGCTTCTCTCGGTATCTTTATGCTTGCGTATGCTTTTCTGCAATTTATCTCATCGCAACAGAAAAAAACTTTTATTTTAACGCAAATTTTCTCTATTCAAAATATTGTCGGTGTTTTTTGGTTGTTACCGGTTTGTATCCTTTATTTTATAACAAACTCAGAAGGAATTGACCGTTTGTGGTATATTTTTGACCAAACTTCTCCTTGGAGATTGCTGATTTTCTTGCTTCTGGAATTTCTACTCTATGCGCTTATTATAGCCCCCTCATACAAAAAGCATATTTTCTTTGTGACTTCTGTCGTTTTGTTATGCCTTATTCCTTTTTTCAGACTTGACCAGCAAAATAATTTTTGTATGCGCGCATCATTACCTCCGCTCATTATTCTTTCCGTTTACATTTTTCGCTTTATTTTTGAGAAAGGGCAAAAAACTTTGGCTAAAGCTCTTCTCATACTGTTGCTTATTATTGGCGCGGTTACCCCCGGATTTGAATTTTTCAGAGGCTTATATTTTGTGCAAAAACACCATCAATTAAATCTGGTGGCCGATGAAATTTATACACTTAACCAAAAGATTGTTACTATGCCTATTTTTGGATGGAGTGCTAATCATCAATTTACGGCCAAAGACTATCAAACGGATATTTTTTGGAATTATTTGGCTAAATAACTTTGCGCTGTTCTTAGCTTATAACTCTTAAAAAAAATTTGACTTTGCTTATATATCATCCATACTTGTCGAAGATTGATTTTATTGAGGTTTGAAATGTTGGCTTTATTTATTTTATCACTTTGTTTGATTAGCTTTCAGGCTCTTGCTAATCCCGCATGCGCCGTGTGCACTGTTGCTGTCGGGGCTTCTCTTGAAATTGCAAGAAGATTGGGCGTGGATGATGCCGTTGTCGGTGTTTGGTCCGGTGCTTTCTTGCTCCTTTTAGGATATTGGACACTCAAATGGATGGATAAGAAAAACTATTTCTTCAAGGGCAGAGATTTTATTGTTTTGGCTTTATCTGTCGCCATGATTGGATTTATCTATATTTCTCATCTGGTCTATACTCCTAAAGTAATTATTTTCTTCTGGATTGATCCGTTTTTATTTGCAACTATTTGCGGGGCTTTAGTTTTGCATTATTCTTCGGAATTTTATCAATGGATGAAAAGAAATAATGGTGGACATGCACACTTTCCTTTTGAAAAGGTTGTTGTTCCGGTTGTGGCTTTAGCTCTTACCTCTTGGTTGTTTGCTTATTTGCAACTTTGCACACCGGCGCTTCCGGATTTGAGTAATATTTAAGTGGAGATATGATATGAAAAAAGCTGAAAATGTTAAAGAATTTGTGGAACGCATTGATGCGACTAAAAAAGTTAATCCGAAAGATTTATCTTCCGATCAAGATTTAACCATCGCTATCATGAACCTTATCTCTATTGAAGAGCACTTGGTCTTTTCTGGTGCTAAAACAGGTAAAACATCTTTTTATGATTTGATTGAAGACGTTCGCGAAACTCGTAAAAAGCTCATGTTGAAGATTATACCGAGCTATGAAGGAGAAGTTTGGTGCATTTCTAAACACTTGCTGGCTTCTTCTATGCGCTTGATGGAAGTCGGAACAAAACAGCAAAGTTTAGGCAATAAAGAACAAGCGTATGATCTTTTTAACAAGGCTTATGATTTATATTGTCTGTTTTGGGGACTTAATATGAATATGCTTGATGTCAACAATGTAAAATGGATTGAGGACAGTGTTGATGATATCAAGAAAATCAGTGAAAAGATTGATGCTGCCGGTGTAGTTACGTCAACACATACAGAAGATGCTGTTGTTTCAGAATCTGTTGCTGATGCAGAACCTAAAACGGCTTTTGCTAAAATGAAGGCTTTCGTGCGTAAAGCTGTTGATTGCTGTATTGAGTAATGTCTCTTAAAATATTGCATCTTATAAAATTAAGCGGTTCTTTAACCGCTTTTTTTAATGCTTGTTTTATTCTTGTACATTTCTTAACTATTTCTTTCTATGATAAATTAAACTAACATAGGAGAACATATATGGAAACTTTAACAACTAATGATGCTACTGAACAACTTGACAGTGCGTCTACGCAGATTTCTTATAGCTTGCCGGCCTCTTTTAATTGGTGGAAGTTTTTTGTTACTGATTTTTGGGGACGTAATTATTTTAATTTTAAAGGCCGAGCTTCCAGAAAAGAATATTGGGCTGGTATTGTTTTAGGATATATTTATTCTATCTTGCTTTTTCTGGTTATTTCTCTTATCGGGATTATTTTTTGGGGAGAAAACGCTAATCAACCTCAAGAATTCAACATTCTTGTAACTATCAATGATTTTATTTCATTTTTTCTTGTTTCTATTCCGACTATTTCTTTAATGGTTCGTCGTCTACACGACTTTAATCTGAGAGGTTGGTGGCTCTTGTTGTGCATCCCTGCTCTTTTTGCTCCTTTCTTTAGAGGGGATAGAGCCGATAATCGTTTTGACTCTAATATCTATGATGAATACGAAGACCCTGAGGTTGAAAAAGTTAATTTTGCTAACCGTTCTGTCTGGCAAATTATTTGTTCTATTTTTACAGAGAACTTTTGTACTATCAATGGACGAGCTTCACGTAAGGAATTTAATACCGCTTGGATGCTGTTAGTTTTGCTTCCTTATCTTATGGCTTATATCTTTCCGAATACTGCCTTTGTTTGGTTGATGATTTTTATTCTAATCTTTATTTATCCGGCGATAAGCATTGCCATCAGACGTCTTCATGATTTAAACATGAGTGGATGGTGGCTGTTGCTTGGTGTATCTATTTTGGCTTTACCTTTTATCAAAGGAACAGAAGAAGATAATGATTATGGGCAGAATATTTATGTAAATTAAATGTTGCTTCAATCATTAAAAAGCTCCCTTTCTTAAGGGAGCTCTTTTTGTATAATGAATTATTAAGTTAATGGTTTAATCTCGGCTAAATTTTTTACTAGCCATTATTACTGAGTTTGCCAACTGCTTTGCGCTTTCTTCTTTTTCTTGACCGGTAATGTATTTATTCATTTCGGCTTTGAAAAATTTTACGCCTTTTTTGCTTATTTGTTGATACTTATCGGCAGCCATATTCACACAATCTTGATGCGATGTCCTTAACCCTTGGCTTGCATTAAATCTTGCAACTTGCGCATTTAGAGCAACCACCAAATCATTATCGCGGACATTTTGCAGACGATTTTTCAGAACTTCTTTATCCATTGTTTCTGACAACAGTCCAAATATGGCTCTTGGATTTTGGCAACCTTCAAGCTTCGCAACAAATTCTTTGCCGTTCAGCTCCTTCTTGACTTCCTTACTCATGGTTTGCTCCTCCTATAATAATTCTCTTCTATTTATAATTGGAGTATAGCAGATTTTTGAGACCTTGGCAAGGTGTTTTTTATCACAAAATTGGTATATTTAGTGATTTCTGGTTAAAATATATCTTGACAATTTTTTTAGGGTATGCGCTTTTTCTCCAAATACAGACAGACTTGTTTCTGCCTCGTTTATGAGCTGTTCTGCTATATTTTTCGCCCCTTCAACACCATAGATACTTACAAAATTTAATTTATTTTGAGCTTTATCCTTTTTGAGAGTCTTGCCTACTAATTGCTCATCTCCTTCAACATCAAGAATATCATCTGTTATTTGAAAGGCTATACCAACATTACGAGAATATTGTATCAGCAATTTTCTTTCCTCTGTTGTTGCTCCTCCTAAAACACAACCAGCTTCACATGGATATCTCAGTAAACAGCCGGTTTTCAATTCTTCCGTTTGGCGAATTATCGCTTCAGGATTTGGAAAGTCTTTCTGCGTGTCTGTATATAAATCAAGAACCTGACCTGCTATCATCCCCTTAAACGCTCCGGCGGCTTTTGATAACAATAATGTTAACTCTACTTTTTTATTATCTTCCATCTCCGCATTGTTTAAAACTTCAAAAGCATAAGTCAACAAGCCATCTCCGGCCAGAATCGCCGTTGCTTCATCAAATGCTTTGTGACAGGTAGGTTTGCCACGGCGCATGTCATCATTGTCCATTGCCGGTAAATCATCATGTATCAGAGAATATGTATGCAACATTTCCAGAGATGCGGCAACAGGTAATGCTTTTTCATACGGCACACCAAATAATTTTGCAGTTTCATGTAATAAAAACGGACGCAATCTTTTGCCTCCGTTCATCACACTATAACGCATTGCTTTGACAGCACCTTGCTCCAAACTATCACTTATAGGAAAATACTTTTCCAGATCTTCATTAAACTTTTCTGAATAACTTTTTAATATGCTTTCTATCTCTGTCATCGTATTTTCCTATCTTAGTCCCCGTCCTATTTAATACTCTGTTTATGCTTCTACATTATCCAGAGGTGCTGTGCTCAAACTGCCGTCTTTGTTTAATTCTATTTTTTCCACTTTAAGAGTTGCCGCGGCTAATTTATCTGAGCACAATTTTTTTAGAGCCATCGCTTTTTCATAGGCATTTACCGCATCATCTAATTTAATACGACCGCTTTCCAGCTCTCTTACGATATTCTCTAACTGAGCCAATGCATCTTCAAAGCTCAGATTACTCAAATCTTCCATATTTTTATTTTCTTCTGTCATATTTATCTCCTAATTGTTTGATAGCTTCCGGCCATAAAACCGCCATCGACAATAATATCCTGACCACTAATAAACGTATTGGCCGGATTGCCTAAAAAATATACCATCTTGGCTATATCTTCTGGTTCTGCCAAACGATTAATTGCTGTTTTGGCCGCTAATTCCGCTCTTTTCATCTCATTATTGTTTTGTTGGAACATCTTGGTATTTACGAACCCAGGTGACACTGTATTACAAAGCACATTATAAGGACCATACTCTAAAGCCAATGTTTTAATCAAACCGACCAACGCATGTTTAGAACATGTATAGGCGGCGCGACCTTCTCGGGATATGCTGGCATATAAAGAACCTATTCCCACGATATGACCGCCATGTTCCTTAAAGTAAGAATCGTTGGCTTTTACAATTTCCAATAGTGAGATATAGTTGACGTATTGGGTCTTAATAAACTCTTCCAGAGGTATTTCCGACGCAGGCATCGGCTTGTTATAACCGGCACAATGAATGATGACATCAAATTCGGCGCGATGTGTGTCAAACCATTGATGTATTGCCGACATATCCGATAAGTCTAACTCTGAGCTTCGGGGCGCAACCACCTCGTACCCGCTATGCAGATAAAGTTCTTTTATGGCGCTCCCTATTCCGCCACCGGCACCGGAAATAAATGCTCTCATACTTCCTCCTTTCAGAGTTTTATCAATTCTATCTCTTTATTCGGTAAATCTTTTACACCAACACCGAGACTTGCCAATTTGTCACGAATTTCATCAGACTTTGCCCAATCTTTTGCGGCTCTGGCTTCGGCTCTTTGTTCCAATAAGGCTTTAATTTCCGGCGTCACCTCCACAGTTGCTTTTTGTTTTGGCGCAATATCCTTTAGGAACAAGTGCAAAACATCGTCCACATGCATTAAGAAAGCTAAACGCAAACCTGAGGATTTGCTATTATCTTTGACAACATTCCACATATAGGACAGAGCTACAGGTGTTTTCAAATCATCAAACAAATATCCGTCAAATTCGGCAGTTAAGTTAGCCAGCTCTTCTTGTTCTTGAGCTGATAAGGTCTTTCCTTCATTTTCAGCCTTAAATGTAGCCACATAATCTGCCAAATTTTCATAAGCTTTCTTTGCTGCGTCCATTGCTTCATCAGAGAATATCGCTGAACTACGATAATGTGATGTTAAGCAGAAATATTTGTAATGAACCGGCGCATATCCTTTTTCTTTCAATGTATCCAATGTTAAGAAACCACCTTTGGATTTACTCATTTTACCGGATTTGTTATTCAAAAATTCCATATGAACCCAAAAGTTTACCCACTCATGACCTAAGTGCGCTTCACTTTGGGCTATTTCATTTTCGTGGTGAACCGGAATATGGTCAATACCACCGCAGTGAATATCTATTCTCTCGCCTAAATACTTTGTAGACATGGCTGAGCATTCTATATGCCATCCCGGGTACCCTCTTCCCCATGGAGAATCCCATTGCAAAATCTGATTTTCAAATTTTGATGAGGTAAACCATAATACGAAGTCTGATGGATTACGTTTATTTAAATCTTGCTCGGTACGGGCGCCATGTTTTAAATCATCGCGGCTTTGTCCTGATAAGCAGCCATATTTCGGGAATTTTGCCGTATCAAAGTAAACATTGCCATTTGAAATATATGCAAAACCCTTGTTTTCCAGATCTTTTACAAAATCAATCATATCTTGAATATGCTCAGTTGCACGGCATACCACTGTCGGACGGGCCAAACCTAATTCTTTGGTATGACGGAAAAAGGCATCTTCATACATTCTGGCAATTTCTAAAACGCTTTTCTTTTCGCGTTCGGCTGCTACTTGCATTTTATCTTCACCTTCGTCGCCATCACTGGTTAAGTGTCCTACGTCAGTTACATTCATAACATGCTTAACCTTATAACCGGCTAATTTTAAGGTGTTTACCAATAAATCTTCAAATATATAGGTACGCAAATTTCCGATATGTGCATAGTTATATACGGTTGGACCACAACAATACATGGTTACCATCGGTGGGTTTAACGGCTTAAATTCATCTTTATTTCTGGTCCTTGTATTATATAAATATACACTCATTTTCTTTTCCTTCTTGTTTTAACAAAAAAGAGACAGTCCTTTTCAGGCTGCCTCACTTTCTTTTTTCACAGCTGAAACCAGCGTGGCAGCAATTCTATGCCTTGCCGCAACAACACGCTTTGATTTCATTTATCTGTAACATCTTTCCTCTCTTTGTTGGTTGTTAGTTTGGTATGTTTTATCATCTTTGTCAAGACTTTATCCGGCTTAATTACAGAAAATTTGCTTTTTAGGAACGTAAAATGTTTTTATGCAAAAAAATCTTGATTTTTTTCTTCCTTTCTCTTATCTTTTTCAAAGTTTTACAATTTTTATTTTAATCATTAATTCTATTATTTTATGGTACATTTAACTTTTGTTCGTTGCGCTGACTTGAATGCTTACGGCAGTATTTCCCTTGCTCACGCTAAGGCTTTATTTCTACTTTCTCGACTTATTGTTGAAAAATTCGGAAAACCGCAAGTGCTTTATGCTTCAGGTAATGACGAGGCTATTGCTTCTGCTCAAATTCTTAATCTGGGGTGTTCTGTTCGCGGAATTTTGGAAACAACGGCTCTTAATCACAAGGCTTCAGTTTCTGATACCAGAGCTTTTTTAGATTATCTTGAGAAAGAAGCCGAGCAAATTAACGCTGCACACGTTCTTTTGGTTTGCACTCATGAAGCGTTTGATAAAATTTTTCATAAAACGCCGATTTTTGCAAATGCTTACACTTTGTGCGCGCCAACCTGGAATAATATTATTCATAATTACCAAGAAATGTGGTCGCCTTTTGTCTTATCTGACACTGATCCGCATCCGATTGATAATATTTCTCGGATACCTTGCAGCGCTTACGACTGCTTACTTATTGAAAAAACACTTCGTGAGTACAGTCGTTCTTATTAAAACAATTAAACCCCTAACAGATTATTTCTGTACAGGGGCTTTTTTTTATAGATTGTTTATTTCTGATTATCCGTTTATTTGCTGTACTAATACCGCAACATTTGTAATAAATAATTTAACCGATATGGCTAGTAAAACCATTCCGAAAAATTTCTTCATCACATATATTGTCGCTCCGCTTAAATGCTTTTTAAAAAAGCGTGACAATCTTATTGTTCCATATATAGCCATACAGTTTAGCAATACGGCTATCAACACATTGATGTCTGCGTATTGTGACCGAATTGCCAGTAGTGCCGTTAACACACCTGCTCCGACAAACAACGGAAAAACAACCGGTACAAAAGTGGCATCACTTGAAATATCCGTTCCTTCACTTACCAAATTAATGTCTAAAATCATCTCTAAGCTGAACAAAAAGACAATTAAAGCACCGGCTATCGCAAATGATGAAATATCCAAGCCAAATAACTTCAAAAACGCCTCTCCGGCATAAAAGAAAAACACTAACAATACCAGCGAGTACCAAAATGCTCGGCGGGCACTGATGTGTATTCCTTTATTTTGCAAGTTAATAACTATCGGGATGTTTCCAGGTATATCCGTAATTGCTAATAATACGACAAACGCACTTAATAACTCTCGAATATTAAACTCTGAAAAGAAATTCATCGCTGCACCTATTTATTAATTAAATTTCATCCCATCCTTCTACTGCCGTACTCTGATTGTATGACGATACATTGGCTTCAAAGAAATTTCCTTTTACATTTCCTTCACCATTCGTATCGGCGACTTTTTCTAATTGCTTATACGGATTTGTATCGTAACCTTCATATCTCGGCTGTAGACCGATATCCTTTAACCGTTTATTGGCAATAAATTTTGTATATTCTTCTATTGTCTTTTCGGTTATTCCAATAATATTGCCGCCAATGATATGGTTGCTCCACGCAATCTCTTGTTCTACGGCTTTATCAAACATTGCATATATCTCATCTTGGTTAAAAAATCCTGAATTTTCTTTCATGATTTCTCTAATCATATTGGCAAATATCACACAATGCGTTAACTCGTCACGGTTAATATATTTTATTTCATCCGCCGTTCCGATCATCAAACTTCTGGACGCCAAGTTGTAGAAGAAATTAAATCCATTATAGAAATATACACCTTCCAGTAGATAGTTTGCAATCAATACGCGGGCGAAATTTACATCGCTCTTGTTATCTATGAAGTTCTGATAAATTTCAGCAATATATTTATTTCTTTCCAACAAAATCTTGTCTTCACGCCACTTATCATATATTTCCGCACGCTTTGCTGCCGGAATGATACTCTCTATGATGTATGCATAACTTTGAGAGTGCACGGCTTCTTGGTAGGTTTGAATGGCTAAAATAAGATTAACTTCCGGCGCGGTAATATATTCACTGATGTTTGGCAAATTGTTGGTTTGAATACTATCCAAAAATACCAAAAATGATAATATGCCGTCATAAGCTCTTTTCTCAGATGCTGTCAATTCATCATATGCGCGCTTATCATCAAACAACGACACTTTCTCCGGGATCCAAAAGTTTTCCATCATTAAGCGATAAACTTTATTTGCCCATTGATATTTTACGTTATTCAAATTGAATAAATTGGTCACATTACCGCCAATCATGCGACGATTAATGATTTCATCATTACCTTCAATATTAAACAGTTTTTTTCTTTGCATTGTTCTCTCCTTATTAGCCTGCGCAGCTGACACATTCTTCTTTTTCCAGACTTGATCCGTCTTTTTGAATCGTTCTGGTGTAGTATAGGGTTTTTATATCTTTTTTCCATGCGCTCATAATCGTATCATATATGTCTTTTGCTCGAATATTACGATTTAAGTTATACATCAGTTCTATGGAAATTCCCGTATCTATCCACTTATTTATGCGTGACATAACGTCTATTACCGTTTCTTGATTAATATTGCGGTTTTCTTGATAGAACCAGAATTTTTCTCGAATATACGGCGGGCAGTTCGGTATAGAACCTTTACCATGTGTTTCTACAAAAAACTTGCTGTAAATCGGTAATACCGATGCCGTGCACCCTTGTATCAATGAAGAGCTGGTATTTGGAGCAATCGCTGCAATTTGGCTGTTACGGATACCATATTTTTTTAGGTCCGTAAAAATTTGCGACCACTCTGTAGGATGCTTCGCGTTTTTTGCAAACCAAATTTCGTCGTGCCCTAAAATAATCCCTTTGCTCCAATCCGAGCCTTCATAAGCGCCGAAACAACCTTTGGCTTTCGCTAACTTAATTGATGCTCTGATATTGTACAGTGCGATTTTTTCAAACAGCTCGTCAACGTATTCCGCTGACAAAATATAAGGAACATTGTTTTTAGCCAATTTATCCGCTAACCCCATTGCACCGACACCGATTGTACGATAGCGCTTATTGTGTTGTTGTCCCTCTAAAACAGGCACTTTCGTGAAATCTATCGCATTATCCAGCAAGCGAACGGATGTTTCGCACACACTTTCCAATTCTTCATCAGAATCTATATTGGCCAAGTTTATGGAAACTAAATTGCAAACGTGTACCAAACCTTCTGTTGCTCGTCTGGTAACTTTACCATTTTCCAAAACATCATCTTCTATGTGGCTCGGGCGAACGTTACTATGTGATTCTGTGCAAAGATTGGTTCCTACAATTAAACCATCATGTTTATTTGGGTTATACTTATTCAACGTATCCTTAAAAGCAATATAAGGCATGCCGGTTTCTATTTGTGAACGCATTACTTTTTTCAGCAATTCCTTCGCCGGATAGAATTTGTATAGTTCCAATTTACCGAATGATGCTTCCAAATATAACTGATTATAGGCCTTTTCAAATTCTTTTCCCCATAAATTGGCAAGCTCAATGCCGTATTTGGTTCGAACTTCATGTGGATCCACCATTAACCAATCTTCGTTGTTTTCCACTTTTTCCATAAATAAATCCGGCACCACAATTTGCGGGAATATATCATATGCTTTCATGCGTTGATCACCATTTTCCGTTCTCAACTCTAAGAAATCTTCAATATCCAAATGCCACATATCCAAAGAAACGGTTACCGCCCCTTTTCTCTTGCCTTGTTGATTTACGGCCACTGCGGTATCATTCAAAATACGAATCCATGGTATAACACCTCCCGATGAATTCTTTATTCCTTTAATACGCGCGCCTTTGGCTCTGACGCGAGAAATATTTACGCCGACACCTCCGCCAAATTTTGATATTGATGCTACTTGGTCTATCACATAAAATATGGACTCTCTTGTATCATCCATCGCCGTTATAAAGCAGGAACTCAAATTGCCGTTAGGACGTCTTAAATTCATCAGAAGCGGTGTTCCCAAAGAAATTTTACGGTCTGCCAACTTTTCATATGTATCTTTAACTTTTGCCATACGTGTCGCTTTATCTTCGTTTTGCTCTATCAGCAAAGCTATGGATAAAAACATATCTTGAGGCAATTCCACAATATTGTCATTAAATTCGCACAAATAACGTTTGATTAAAAGATTGGCACCGGCATAATCATACACCATATCAAATTCAGGTTTAATGAAGTTTGCGGCCTCTTTAATTTCTGCATCCGTATATTTTTCTTTAATAACAGAATCATAAATATTATTGCTGATAGCATACTCTAAAAAGCGCTCGTAATTATATGGCGTTTCATTTTTGGGAACTTGACGAAGCTGCGATACTTTTTTGTAAAGAGCCAACATTTTCATACGGCCAGCCACATTTTTCCACTCCGGCTCCTCAACCGATGTTAGATTTAGGACATTCATCGTTAACGCATTAAACAAATCCGATGTCGTCATTTCATCTTTCAAATATTCATCCAAATTTAGAAGCGGTTTGTGAGTATCAAGTTGATAACCTTTACAAACTTCATTTAACAATCTTTGGAGCTTAAATATTGAAAATTCTTCTTTTTTTCCATTTCTTTTAATTAAATTCACAGCCATTTTTCCCTCTTTATTCAGCAATTATTTGTGGGCAGTATAAGTACGAGTTTTGGTGCTGTAAAGTAATGGATAAAGTTATACTAAGATTTTTTCTGCATTGTCCAGACTGTTACAAATAAGCCTTTCTTTTGCATTTTTTTGCATAATTAGTGACTAAAATTTTAATTTATGTACATGAAATATAAAACTATTTTTTATGTCACTATAAGCTCTTACAGAATTTTTTATAATTATTTTTCACAATTTCAAAAAAAATGCTTGCATTTATATTTTTTTTGGCATAGATATGTTTTTGCTCAAGATGATTGAGATATTACCACAGATGATTGGGGTGTCGCCAAGTGGTAAGGCATCGGCTTTTGGTGCCGACATTCGTTGGTTCGAATCCAGCCACCCCAGCCACATTTTGCAAAGTCGCTGTTTTAGCGACTTTTTCTTTTATTTTCAAGTATTTAACCTTGTCCGAAAATTTATCTTACTATCTACCTAAATTCCAATCATCTTCGGACAACTTTTTATAACATTCTTTATTTTTCAATATGTTAATAAAATTTATATCTCATTAGGTTTGGGATATTAAATAATGATTATATCAAAGTTTGTGACATCAACGACGAATTATTTTTATCTAAAACTTACGCACAGATTGAATTTTTATCGCTCCGATTTAATGAATAACACGACAATATAAATGCGAGAGTTCATCAATCATATTGGTTAAATGACTTAAGATGCTAGGATTTAACTATCTCTGTCTCTTTTTTTATATTATGCATAAGGTTGCTATAACCGGTATCGGATACCTAAGGTGCCATACCTTATACGGGAGCGATAGCCTGGCACATACCGTACCGGATACTATACAGCCGTATATGGCAGGATCCCCTTCTATAGGCGGGTAAAAAAGCCTTTACGTGCGAAGATGTTTTAATCATAACCTTTTCAGTAGCTTACACCTAAAGACAACTTTCCGCTATGCATAGCAAGAAGTTATAAATCAATATCTGTTTTATTTTCGTTACAAAAAGTAATTAATCATTTTACTTTTCCAAAATTACTTAATATATTTTTAGCAAGAGGTATATTATATGACAAATTTAAAAGAAGAGTTTCGAAGTTGGCTAATTAATCAAGGGTTACCTTCAAAAGGTAAAACTGGTAAAAATAGTACCGTTTATGACTACTTGAGATATATTGATAAAGCAATAAAGCTTCTTTATGAAGGCAGTGATTGGGAGGTTCTTGTTGAGGAATTTCCTTATGTGTGGTTATTCTACTTATTAAATGGCAAAAATAAATATAAACAAAATACTGCTTCTTTCGAAGAAATATCGCAATTCTTAAATAAAAACGCGCATATAAATATTAAAAACGACTTAATGCAAGATTTCAAAATCTATAAAGCTAAAGAGCAATCCTACATCCAAAAATTAAATAATATAAATGAGAATAGAAAGACTGGAGCTGCTGTTTCAAAATTTTATCGCTTTTTACTTGAAACAAGGAATCTTTCTTCACATAAGTTTGATGACTACATAGAATTGGCCAATCGTCTTGTCGAATGTTGCATACAAATAAATAATATTACGGTTATTTCTGAAACTGCCAATTCACCTAAACAAATCAAAACTAAAAATAGCGTTTTAAAAGATGTTAGTTTGACCGAGTTTGCACAATTTCTTGAGTGCTCGGTTCAAAATGCTCTTCGTTTAATAAAAACAGAAAAAATCAATCGTACCGTTTCTGACATAAATAACTATTTACATAAGCATTATCATCCTTCTACAAAGCGGAAAAGTGATGACTTAAACATTCTGTCTGCTGAGTGGTACACAATCGAAAAAGCCTGTGAAATACTTCATTGCTCAAAAACTACGATTAAAAGACTTATGAAAGATGGTTACATTGGATATACAGACTATACACCCAGAAAAATAAAGCTTTTGGCTGAAGATGTTAACGCATTAATAGGGTTGGATATAAGAAAAAACCATATAGAATAAAAATTTTTTAATTTAATTTTGTTTTCCCGTTGACAATAAAATCGTTTTGTGTTACGACTCGTTTCAGGTTACAAAAAAAGAGTCGTTTTTTTATTATGATTCAAAAAATCCATATCAAAAAGATAGCTCAATTGATGTAACTTTGTAATAAATTTTAAAGAGGTAAAGAAAATTGTTTGATATACACATTGACTTTGAATGTCCTCTTGATCTTGATATGGAGCACATTCAATATATTTTTGATGTTTCTGATACATTCTTCAGAAAAATCACAGAAGCTAGCGTTGGTACAGATTTGCTAACGGTAGATATTCATACTGGTGATTATTGCTATAGCATGGAAACAGGTTGTTGCACTACTCCCGAAGATGATAATTTTGAAGAAGTTAAAGATGAAAGTAAAGTACAACTAAATTAACTTTAATATTTCTGAGCTTTAAAGAAAAAATGGATTGAAAATGTTGGCGCATTTTCAATCCACCGCAAAGCTCGTCAATGATTAAATCGGCGAACCTTACAACGTGCCTTATATTATAATTATAAATATAAAAAAGTAAATAGCCGATTTAATCTTCATAAAAAAATTAATTTTTAAGGAAGAAAAAATGGTAGGATTTAAAGCTACGGTTCTTGCTCACCAACATAAAATAGATGAAAATCAAGATATTGTTGGTAGCAACATTGTTACTGAAAATATTATTGACGCAAACTGGGAAGAAATTCGCCAAATTAATAATGAACCGCCTATCCCATTCGCGGAAAATGATAATTCAACAAGTGAAAACGACGATGATGGAGGAGCTAGCTCTCCTCCACCGTCAATTGCAGAAGCTTCTATTGAAGATAAAGATTCTTCAGATAATATTGCTCAAGAAGCTGAAAATACCTGCAACAGACTTAATCAACACGTTTCAATGCATGCCAATGCCTATACACCATCGGTATTGGTTGCCACAGATACAGCCTTAAACTTTCCGGCAGTTCCTGACGATCCTCTTCAGCTTACAACTTTTGTAACTATCGGTGAAAAAGCTATTGATGCCGCAAAAATTTTGTGTGCCAAACCTAATTTATCAGCTCAGGAATATCTGGCTTTGCATAACAAGGCAAAAGAGCAAGGTTATATCCTTCTTGCTGCTGCATTAAAGCTAAGTATACAAATAAATAACATTAAAACTCATCAAGGCAAGAAAGAATGTCGTACAAAAGAGCAAATTTTACAAGAAGATTTTCATCTCACTCAGGCTCAAGCTAGGAGAATTGATAAACTAACCGTTGAAGCTGTCGATAAAGAGAAAAAACGCGCTCGTGACCAGGATGATATTCCTACGGTTACAAGGGCTCTTAAGTACGCCAAAGCTGCTGACACAAAACTCAAAAAAGCTAAGGAAAAAGCAACTCAAAATGTTACTTGTAATGAGAATTCTCCTATTGTTTCTCAAAATATTGAAAACCGATTCGACATCATCTATGCCGATTTTAATAAATTTGATGAAAATTTCAATCTATCAAAGGTGGCTAATGATAATGCCTTGCTTTATCTTTGGGTCAATAATACTCGATTAGCCGAAGGGATTAATGCTATTGCAGTCAATGGTTTTGAATATTCTGATAATGTAGCATTCATTCGCATTAACTGTCAACGTAGCGGAAAATATATTCAAAATTATCACGACTTAATTTTGATTGCAGCTAAAGGTGATTTTCCAAAACCAGAATTGTTCAAAGATAAATCGGTCATCTACGAGGCTGATGTTATTGAAAATGGTAGTTACAGATATTGTAAAGAAATAATACAAAAAATGTATCCTGATGCTTCTTTGCTCGATTTGACTGTAAATGAAATTTCGGAAGTAAAGACTGAAAATGCAGAGACCAAGGAAGAAGCTGACTTTCAGGAGAAGCATAATGGTTAATACTCCATCTAAGATTAAGACTTTCTGTGGTTTTATGAGTGCATCGGTTGGATTTGAATTCGCTGAAGAAGTAGGTTTTGAAGTTGTGTTAGGCAATGAACGAAACCCTATCCGGGCTCGGTGGTCGCAAGACAAATATCCAAATGCAGACGTTGTAAACGGGTCTTTTATAGACCCTACCATCTTCGCTGATTTAGTTCGCAAATTTACCGAACTGAATTGCCAATTAGCTACTTTTTCACCTTGTTGTCAACCTTTCTCAAGGGCTGGAATGCAACATTTACATTCAAAAGAAGCTTTTTTATTCTTGTATATTATAGAGTTTATAAAATTAACCCAAACCCCATGGGCTTGGATTGAAAATGCATTAGAATTTCAAAATGCCATTTTGGATGATGATAACAGAACTGTTGAACAACGTATTCGTGATGAATTGGAACCTCTTGGCTATCATATCGAAGTGAAAATTCAAGATGCCGTTGGATTTGCTACACCTCAACACCGACGCAGAACAATTGTTTTAATATCTCGTATTGGCGAATGGAAACATCCTCAGGAATGTGATGAAAGTCAGTACATTTCTGCTGAAACTGCTATTGGGCATTTACCTCCTGTCGATGCAGGTAAACGAAGCGGAATATTTTTGCATAATGGACCATACTTACCAAAATGTCAGGTTGATATGTTGTCTGATACTCCTGAAGGCTGTTATCCTCAACAATTTATAAATAAAGATGGAACAATATATCCGACGAACAAACCAAATTTTGTAGCAAGACGAGGCCTAAGAGATAAACCTTGGGGAACAATTGTTCAGAAAAGCGACAGTTTAACGGGTTTTAATACGGTACACTATGAACAAAATCGAACTTTAACTACTTTGGAAACTATTTTGTTAACAGGTTTACCTCAAAACTGGTTCATTCCTTTATGGGCTAGAAATAATGAAGAATTAATCCGTGATGTAATAGGAGAAGCCTTTGCTCCGCTCCATGTTAAGGCTTTATTACAGTCTTTGAGAAATTGTTGCATTGATGATAAATAAAAAGGAAGAGGAGTTACTTCGCTCCTCTTTTTT
This sequence comes from uncultured Alphaproteobacteria bacterium, assembly GCA_944390455.1. Classification (GTDB taxonomy): domain Bacteria; phylum Pseudomonadota; class Alphaproteobacteria; order RF32; family CAG-239; genus CAG-267. The sequence goes on from CALXPU010000003.1 coordinate 111,033, forward strand.
TACTTCTTGCTATGCACAACAAGAAGTTAAAAATTGGAGTTTGTGATTAAATTTTATGTCATTTATAAAAAATTGGTAGTTCTAAAGTTTTCGTCGTCAATGACAAGAACTTTTCTGTAAAAAAAATCAAACAACCTAATTCTTATTGAGAATGAACCTAAGATATTATTTTTATGTGATTTTATACATGCAATGTCATGAAAAATAAAAATGTAAAACCAAAAAATTTTTATCTTTAAGAAATTTCATCATTAGATTTTGTGAAAAAAACAATTCTATATAAATGTATCATGAACCATTGAATGGATACCATACATTGGATAATGACTGCCTAAAAGCGTTAAATAGCATTATCCAAGCTGATTTTAAGCATGGGATACGAAGAAGCAAAACAAATGCGTCTTTTGTTATTATTATACTCAAAATAAATTATAAATAAATGAATTAAAATAAATAAAAATAATAACTTAAGTAAAATTAAATATAAAAAATAAATGTAAAAAGTAAGAATAAAGAAGATGAAAATAAGAAAGAATAAACAAAAATATAAACAAGTATTGTTGCAAGAGATAATGGCACAAATACCTAAAAACAATATGCCAAAGAGTAATGCAACGATAAGTATTGAAGATTATATATATGTATTAGGTATTATAAGAAGATATGGATTAAATTATATTTTTGATAAAGTAAAAGATAAATTTGAATTAAGTAATTTTGTTTTACCTTTATTTGAATATGGTATTTCTTTTAATGATTATTTAGTTACTTCTTCTATTTTATCTGTTTATCCTAATATTAGATATGATAATAATAATTTTAAAAAGATGTATAGCGGTAAACTTAATGGGAATCAAATAAACCGTATCCAAGAAATAGTTAATAAAATATCTAGTATTTCCAAATGTTTGAATAATCTAAAACTTAATCAAAACACTCACATAAACAAGCCTAAAGCAACCACAGATTCACAAAATAATATTAATCTAAGCAAACCTATACTAAATAAAAAAGCTGAATCCTACGGTCAAAAAACGGATACTTCTAATAATCAAGTAAATTACAATAAATCAGACTATATTAAACTAATTATGAGCAATTGGATTACAGGAATATATAAACCTGCTTATTTTTTATCAATTCGATTACCTGAACATCAAGCAACAAATAATGAGTTTAAGTCTAATACACATTTAAGAATGATTATGAAAGTATTTGAAAAGAAATTATTAGGTAGGCATTGGAATAAACATCATCTTCGTTTTATTGCTTTTGCAGAAAATGGAACAAATACAAATTGGCATTATCATGTTTTGTTTAATCAAAGTAACTTTACTGAAGATGAATTACAAGAAACTATATTACAAACAAGTATTACATTAAAGCTGCCTTCATATTGTTTGTTGCTAGAACCAATAACCCATAATGCGGAAAATGTTAACTTTTATTGTGAAAAAGAAATTGAGGTATTAGAAAATGGAAATTTTAACAGTGACAGTATTATTTTATCTGATTGTTTGTTTTACATCTTCAAAAATGCATAAAATAATAAAAAAGTAACTTCTTGTTATGCTCAACAGGAAGATAAATTATAAAAAAACATCATAATGGAAATTTAACCGTTTACAAATCCCAATATTCACGACATTACAATTATATCAGATTCTTTTTGATGGTTATAACACATTGTAAATAGGTATTATTATGTTTAACTTCTGCTAAATTTTGCAAAAGTTATATCTCATTACTCCATAAACAACCCGTGGATATCCAAATTTAATAAAAGTAATAAAACCTATATCAAATAAAATGATTGTATCCACGGGTTAAAAAATGAGATGTTTAAAATAACTTGTTGTCATTAAGGTTAAGAAGTTAAAATATCAAAAATAAAAAAATCCGACTTGATATTACTCAAATCGGACTAAATTTTTTTAATACTCATGAGATAACATAATCGTCATAACTCGGTTGATTATATTTGGATTACATGGATTTTCTGAATAAAATCGATAATTTTTATCATAATAATCAATTTTCCAATAAATTTGTTCTCCTTTATAGTAAAAACTGCCAAAATCATGCTCGTTGTATGGATCGTTTGCTTTGGTGAAATTATTAAAACATCTAACTTGATTTAATATTTCAGTTAATTCACTTTGGCTTTTAGCTGATATTCCACAGGATAATGTAACTCTTCCTCCGCTAAAGCTTTTTCTAAAGTGATCATTTAATGTTTTGATATCAGTCATTAGTTTACACTTTCAATGAGGTTGTTTGATACCAAAAACATTTTAAAACGTCTCAAGGCTTGTCTAACAGAAGTATGGCTTCTTTTGCCATAACTTGATTTTTTACCGTTAATTTCATATTCAGGTAAAATTAAAGCAATATTTTCAACCAAATGAGACAGAGTATAACCTTCAGCACGACACAATCTTTCAATTCTTCCTTGATAATCAAAAGCGGTGGTAGGTTTGTAATTATTGTTTAACAACCAATTTTCAAATTCTTTCAACATAGCAAATCTCCTTATAAACGAACAATTTCAGTCATAACAGTGCAGCCTCTTGCTTTTTCAGCTGCACAAGCATCCATTGCTTCGGATAAGGACCAATAAATAGTAGGTAACAAGATACCGTTAACTTTAATTTGATACATTGCATTTTCCTTTCATAAATAGTTGTTTACTCACTAACTATTTAAATCATGCCGTGTATTTTCTAATTCGGGAGCCCCTTTTTTTCTACTTCCTGGTAACATTTTGCTACGATTGGATTAAGTGATTAGATTTAAAAGATTTTTTATTAGTATATTGTAAAAGTGTCATTTTTTAGAAAAATAAAACCTCTGTAAAAATTAACAGAGGTCTTATTTCCATATAGAGAAAGTCAAAATTACCACTCATCTTCCGATATTTTTTTCTTTATCGGCTTTTTATTTTTAGTGGTCGTCTTAGGAGTGGGATTTAAATAGCGACAAATCTGCCCCTTTTTAATCTTTGCAATATCTCCGCTTTCTAATATTCCGACTGAATATTTAGGTTTAACCTCGGAAATGCGTAAAGTTGCAATTTGAGTTTCTTCTGCACCTAAAGATTCTCCGGTATATGGATCTATAATTTTTTCTCCAACACTATATACCGCATAAAGAGAACCTTTTTTGATATTTTCTCCACCAATATTAAGATATATGTTGTTGCCATTTATATTAACGATTAAGGGGGGATAAATATTCTCAATACATCTGTCGACAATCTGTGCAGCCGCTTTCTGCATAAGCAATGACAAAATATCCTGACATTTTTTACCGGATATCTCTGAGTGGCTTAACGAAACCCGAACAGAAGAAGCAAATTTAACCTGCCTGGTTGCAAATGCCAACAATCTGAAGTCTATTACGGCAGAAGCACTATAAGTTGTGAATGTATCTCCGGATAATGCTATTTTTCGCTTGTTCGCACTAATATTTAAACTTTTTATAGTTCCGGTCACAATATAGTCAGTGCCTTTGACCTGACCCAATTTTGCAATTTCGGAGCGTTTGGCGTCTTCACTTAATACAAGAGATTTTTCAAGAGCATATACATCTTCATTATCCCTGTCTAAAACCGAAAATTTTCTGGTTGCCGTAAATGCATTAACCAAGGCATCAGTTATTCCTTCAATTTGCCGGTCTGCTGTTAAAGTCGTTCCCATACAGGAAGATTTTTCGGCTTTAAAACCTAATACGGCAATTCCGCGGCGGTTATTATCTTGTCCGGGAACTTCATATTTTTCAATTTCAACAACCATATCAACCTGATAAGTTCCGTCATCGTCTTTAATGCTGCTGACAACCTGATAACCAGAAATATAGCCGTTAATTTGTGTTAAGATACCGCTTTGGGTTTCTTTGCTAAAATGTTGTTTCGATTTTGTTTCATCGTTGTTGGTCTGTTCTGCAACGATTGAGGATAAAGACATTGCATCTACGGCATTAACGCTGATACCGGAAACTTGGGCGATTGCTTCTTTCAATCCTTCAATAACGGCAATTTTATGACTTGCGCCATAACCGGTAACCTCAACCGAAATAGTTTTAGCCTCGGCTTGTATTGCCCATAAACAAAAAATACTGATTGCTGCAATATATTTAAAAATCGTAATCATCAAATTCTACTCCTCTTTGTGTGCCGGATTCTTGAGGATTATAAGTTTCTGGTGTTGAATTGGTTGTTGTAGCTTTAGCATTTTTAATGCCTTTAGCATGTGCGGCAGTCTTTGGGGACCACATCAAAATAGTTCCTACAACTTCATGTCCCAATTGCGGATGAATATAACTCCAGCTGTGTAGCTCTCTTATTCCGGCAAAGTTAGTAATTTGAGATCTAGTCGTTGACATATTGTCTGTTGAATTTGTATAGTCAACGGATTCTATCATCTCTTCTGTAATCCCGTCATCTTCGGAAATAAGTTTCATATCTGTAGCAGCTTTACTAACCTGTGTAACCACAGATTTAAATACTGTTGATGAACGTAACAAATTTGTTAATGCCGCTCTGGCATTTGTTTTAGCCAGATTTCTGGCAGATTCCAGTTTTACCGCTTTCATTGCTTCGCTGCCTGAATTGATAACACCGGCTTGTCCGAATGATATTAATACGGGATAACCTTCCTTATCGTATAAAAGTCTGGTTCCAAATTGATTGAATAAAACATCATCTGGCAAAATAACTTGCTCTTCTATTGTCTTAGATGATTTTTTGTTTGCTTGTGCCGGAACATTACTGCCGTTCCGCAACATAGATTTCACTAATGCAATTCTGTTCGGAGATTTGGAGACAGCAACTCTGACGGCATAGTTTCCTTTTCCGTCCGTGCCTTCAAAAGTTTGCAAAGGTATCATCCCGGATGTATCGGCAAGAGCCTTTGTTATGCTTTTTTGAGTAATAGCACTTTTTAATAATGTTTTTTTCTTTTCCTTTGGAGCAGCTTTGTATTGCGTCGAGTCAATACCTAATTTTTCCAGTTCTTGATCTAACTTTCCTCCGGTAAGAGCAACAGCTTTATCAAACAACACATCTAATTGTTTTGCTGCCTTTTCACCAGCAAAGTCTTCTATTTTATCCCAAACAGTACCTTCTTTTCGTTCTGTTTTTAAATCCTCTTCAGTTAAAGGAGTTTGATCATCAATAAGTTCTTTCAAAATAATATTTTGATTGGTTGTTGACTGTTCCAACGCAATTTTTGTATAAGCATCGACTAATGCTTCTGTATATGCCATAGAACGGGCATCGACCCATTTGTAATTATCTGATTTAACCTTAACAATAGCATCACCATAAGCAATATTGGCACTGAAATCACATTCCGGAAGATTTGTATCAATACCTTTTGCTTCGCAATTACTCAACATTTTGTTGGATACATTGCGTCTCCAGTTATTGTAATTGTCATCAACTTGCATAGAAGCAGATTTTTGCGGAATATTTTCAACTTCTTCCGCTGCTACAGCCAAACAGGTATTTACTGACAACAAAACTGTTGATATCATTAGCATATATTTAAACATTGTTATACCTCATACAAAGAGGGAGAAGCAAACACTTCTCCCTTGTTTACAATCAAAGACTAAAAACCGGCGGCTTTAGACATTTCTGATTTTGCTTTTTTTACATCAATACCTTGTGCCGATGCATACTCAACAAAACTATTTCCTGTGGAAATCAAATTTTTAGTTAAAGAAGGAATTTCTTTTGCAACATTAAGTGCAACAGTCATATCTCCGCTTAAAGCTCCTGCTCTTTGGGTCCAAGGCAATGATGCTATATAGCTGCTTGTGTCTGTTACAACATTCTTTGCCGTATTAATCAACATTGCCGTACCGGCTGTTCCCACAGAATATTTTACTAAAGCACTACCAACTTTTTTCTTAGCCTGAGCATCAAGTTCTGTTTGTTCTTTCATTTTTTCTTCAATAGCTTTATTGGCCTTTTCAGAAAGTTCGACAACTTTTTCTGCGTCATCTGAGGTCAAATTCCCTGATTTTAATGCAGTTTTCTGTGTTTCCAGCTCATTGGCCAAGTCATCCAAATTAAATGCTTTAGCCAAATCAGACTGGGCTTCGGTAACGCCAGCCATAGCAACAGCATAACTAGCTACCAATTTGGCTCCAGTTAGACTGACAGCTTCAACATCAACTGTCGTTTTTTTAGCTTCTGTTCCAGAAGACGAAGCAAAATTTGCAGCATCTTTTAAACTGTCAACTGAACATCCACACATTGGAGCTACAATAAGTGCAGCGGCCAACATTTTCGTTAAATTATTTTGTAACATATTATCAGTCCTTTCGTTAAAGTTAAGTTTTAGTACAAATCCTTGTTACCAAGTTGGTTAGATACTGTTTCAGCAGCAGATTTAGCGGCTAGACGCAACGCGTTTCTTCTTGCAGTATCTTTGTCCGGTCCCAATCCGAAGTATTGAACTGGTCCGACAGAAGCAACCTTGCGGGGAAGCTTCTTATCAATGTTCCAAACCATACCGTTAATGGAAACAATAACTTTTTGTTCACCGGAAACCGGATCAAGTTCGGGAACGGAAACATTCATATAACCAACTGCAAAATATTTGACATCACAGGATTTAGCTCCTTTGATTGCTTTATTGCGAAGATTTTGCGGAAGCTCATCGCTGGCAGAGAAAGCATTTTTTATTGAGTCAATGGAAGCACCACCACAGTTTGACAAGACATCAGCGTAATCAACAGTTTCATAGCCCATTCCGGTCAAGACCTCGTTAAAAGCAGCATCAAAATCGGTTGTGGCTAATGTTCTGTATTTTTCCTGACTGGTCTTGCGAACAATATTGCCGCCGGACGTTGTTTTGGAATAATTACTGACGCTTTCGTTAATACCGCTGCCGCTGACATGCTGTCTGGCATCGTGTTCCTGCTCGCCTTGTGAAATTGTTGTGTCCCGTGTTTTGAAAACTTTGCTTTCCGTAATTTCTCGCGCAACGAACATAAACGAGAAAGCACTTCCGTCGCCGGAAGCCATCGTGCCGGCAGTTGTTGTTCCTTTAAGCTGGGCATTAATTTTATTTTCGTTAATATCGGCCCTGATAACCAGGTTAAGCAGTTTCAGGTTTTCGTTAACATCTTCTGCAACAATCGTATAGGAAGAAATATAGTCATCAATGTTTTTAACAACTTCATCTTCAATTTTGCTGTATTGTTGCTGCTTTGAAACATTAAAAGTTGAAACATACTGCTTTAAAGCTGCCAGCTTTGCTGCTTTTACAGCTTCAACTTTATCCTCATCTGACGGAGAACTGCTAAACAGACCTCCTTCATATTGATGCGATACCTGGCCTTTGACTTCCAGTGCTTGTGCTGAGGTTGAAGTAAACATCATTCCCAGCAGAGATAAATATGCCAATTGCTTTTTCATAATTACTCCATTCATTTACAACGGTTAACAATTTCGTGAACCTGCTCAAATTCTTTTTCCATTTTATCAAAGGTTGCCGGATGGAATGTTTTTTCATACCATTCATCATTTACTTCACTGATATTTTGCGAAAAACCATCAAACAGATTCATTAAAGTTTCAAGATAAGACAATCTCAAAGCAGGTTGTTGTCCTTTTAGCAAAATAACATGTTCTGTACCTCTGAATTTGCTGTCCATATATTTTTTGTTCAAATCCGGTTGCAACATTTCAATATTTGTATAGGCAAAGAAACCTTGGGTTTGGGTTGTTTTGCTTTGTGCGTTGTCTGTCAATGTTTTGAAATTGAGAACATCAATATTGAAAACATAATCAGCACTGGGAATTTCCAAGTTATATATATCACCATTTACAAATCTGGCGGCCATTTTGCTCCCGATTGTCTGTCCTTTTGTATAGGGAAGCATCGCAACTTGTTGATTGTCTACTAAATAACGGGAAAAAGACTGTGCTATTATAGTCTTGAAATTATCTTCCTGTTGTCCCAAAGAAGATAAAATCTTTTTCGCTTCAGGCGAAATTTCTACACGATTAACTTTTAACCGGTTGCCATATTTGGGTTTTATTTGAATGTTGTTCATTTTTTCAATGGCCAAATCAAACAGATTCGTTTTTACTTCGGGATTTTCTCCGGTATAGAAACCTTCAAAAATGGCGCTTATTTCCCTTTGGGCAGGTTTATGATCAAACAAAGTAATGTATTGTAAATTTATAGGATAAGAATTGATAACTTTCTTTTCGTTAAAGTCAAAAACCAAAATTTGCGTATATAAATCAGCAACTAATTTATATTGAGTTGAACTTATCTGAGAAACACTAGTCGTTTCCAAATCAATTGCTAGTGACATAGCCAGAGCATCAGCGCTTTCTGTATTGCCTAAAGATGTTAAAATATTAAGGGAAGGATTATTTAGTGTTTTTAATTTTTTTACAAACATAGTATCCAAAGGCTTGTTTTTTGAAATATCATAGCTGTACGGATAATTAAGTTTATTATCTTTAAAGTCTCCGGTAAAAGAAACGCCGGCGAAATATACGTTTTGCGGAGCTTGGTACTTAGTGGTTTTAATTCCTTGTGACGCGCAAGATGATAACAGCAAAACGGCAACAAACAGTTTAATGTATTTCATTTGCTTTTCCTTCAACCTTAATGACATTAGAATTTAGTTTTACCGGATAAGCATAACCAAAAAATTTCTGTGTTTTTTGAAAAACCATTTCCGGAGCTAATTTTGAAGTATAGCTTATCTCTGCATAATCTTTATTAATGACCAAGACCTTGTGAGTTGTATAATATGATTGTTTTGCCATATATTTGGCATAATCAAAAACATCTTCTTCATTAATGTTTGAAAGGTATATGTCATATTTCTTCGGAGCCTCCAGCGTGGCCGTATAACAGCCTGATAAAAACAGTCCAAATATAAAAGTTGCAAGTATTTTCAAAAGCCCCTCCATACATAAACCACCGTCTATTTGTCATACTTCATCACATAAAAGAATTTTATCTATTTTTGTGATTTCATGTAGATTATACTCAATAAAAACCAATGATTGCAAGTCTTTTTAGGATATTATCCCACATTTCTATCAAATAGACGGTGATATTTGTATATCGTTTATTTTATATATCTGTTTTAGCAGTAGTTTTGTTAGTTCTTATAATCAGAAGTTAACGATTATAAGGATTTTTTTATGTACTATGCATATATTCGGGTCAGTACCGACCATCAACATGTTGAAAATCAAAAGCACGAAATTTTAACTTACAGCCAAAAACACGACATTCAGATTGATAAATGGATAGATGAAACCATTTCTTCGCGTAAACCGCTAACGGAACGAAAGCTTGGAAAATTGCTTAAGCGACTAAAGAAAGGCGATATTTTGATTGCAACGGAATTATCCCGATTGGGTCGTAATCTACTTGAAGTGATGGGAATCTTACAAAATTGTCTTGAAAAAGACTGTCAAATCTGGACATTAAAAGAAAATTATCGCCTTGGCTCAGATATACAAAGCAAAGTTTTAGCATTTGCTTTTAGTTTAGCTAGTGAAATTGAACGACAACTAATCTCAGAGAGGACAAAAAATTCTTTGCAGCGGTTAAAAGATGAAGGCAAACACCTCGGTCGTCCACATGGATTTTCTTATCAAAAGCTTCAAAAGAAACATGCTAAAATCAAAGAACTGCTGGATAAAAATGTTTCTAAAGCGGAAATTGCCCGACTGATGGGCTGTTCTTGGATTACATTACATAGATATATAAGGAATTGTGTTTAGATTATTTAATTTAACTTAGAAGAATGGCTTAACCTTTAACATAACTATGTTAAAAGTTAAAAAATATACTATTTGGAAAATTTATTTCAAAAAATTTAGTAGAAAATAGCTTGAGTCATACTTCTATAATGTATGACAAATACATATAACCAACTCAAAAAAGAGTTATCAATTCTTTATCCCGACGTTACGGATATTGAATTAAACGAAATGACAAACAACCTGATTGATTTTTTTACAACCATTGTAAAGTCTGTTTTGGAAGATGATAACCAAGACCAAAAAGAACTTGTCGTTGATGACAAGAACTTTTCTTCATAACCTCATTTATTTTGTAAATCAGGTTAATGCTTTGAAAAATATATAAAAAATATTTTTAAAATCTGTTTTACATTTGTTTTCAAACACGACATTACAAAATTGTTTTTAATTTTAACCATAAAAAGGAGTATATAAAATGACTCAAGCAATTATTTATGCAAGAGTAGCATCCCAACATTCTAATCTTGATACTAAAATTGATAACTTAGTAAACTATTGTAGTAACCATAAGCTATCTATAATTAAAGAATATTCTATTTGTGCAAAACGTAAAGATACCCGTTATATCAAAAATCTATATGAAGATGTTAAGGCCCTCCCAAACAAACATATAAATATAGTAGCTTATAGTGTTAATGACTTACTGCCAGATACAAAAATGTTAGAATTGTTTGATAACCTGATTAAAACAGGAAAGGTTAATTTGCATTTTTGTAGAGAAAATTTGATATATAATTCTCAAACGCCAGATTCTGAATTTGTCAGGCTTCATGCTGTAGTCTTATTTTCTCAATATCACAACATAAAATCCATACCTAAGGAGAATTTACAATCCTTAGCTAACGAGATGTATATACGGCAAATGCAAGAGAATATAAGAGCTAACATTTTGAAAAATCAGTAAAATATTAGCAAAAAAGTTACAAACGGGTGCATTTTTTTGCGTACATTCCCAAAATAACACGACATAATAAATATAGTGTAAAAACAAAGGAGTAGTAAAGATGAATACATTTACAAAATATGTCGTAACCGATCCTTGTTATATTCTTTCAGATGACAAATGGGACGAGTGTTGCAAATTTTTAGATGACAGCCCGAAAGCATTTAATGAAGCTGTTTCTAAGGCTTTGACAAATTTAACAGGTTTTCCGGCTTATGTTTGTGATACCGGTTTTGGCGATTGGAATAATAAAATTTATGGCAGCTATATTATCTATAAAGAATTTTGCGCTGATTCCGGTATGGTTTGCGTTTGTCGGTTAACCTCAGAAATTGAAAACCATTTTGCAAAAGAATACTCAGATATTTATTCGCGTAGTGCGGCAGTTTTTGAAGGTTCGGAAGATATTAACGTTGATTTTGACATATCAGATCCTTCCTGGACGGTCGTAAAAATCCATGACAACCAAACCGGAAATTTTATCGAAACCATGAGTTCAGATGATTTTTACGCAGAAAACGAAGATTTTGATGATGAAGATGATAACTATTTTGATGAAGAGGAGGATTATTAAAAATGGCTAAGAAATTAAATTATGATCCAAATGAAAAATGCACACAAGCAATCGTCTTCGCTCGTGTGTCCAGTAAAAAACAAAAAGACAAAGGTGTTTCTCTTGATGTGCAGATGGAAACAATTACTCAATATTGTATTGATAATGGATTAAAAATTGTAAAAGACTTGAGTATTGATGAAAGTTCAACCAAAGGCGAACGCAAACAATATCATGAAATGCTTGACTTTGCAAAAACTTGTCCTGGTAAAATTGCTATTATTGTTAATTATGTTGACAGATTGCAACGTTCTTATGATGACACTTACGAATTAAACAAATTGCGCAAAGAAGGTAAAATTGAAATTCACTTTCTGAAAGAAAGCCTAATTATTACCAAAGATTCTGCTGCTATGGATTTAACCTTCTGGAATATGCATGTTTTAATGGCTAACTTCCAAGTTAATACAATGATAGATAAAGTAAAAGCCAGCCAAACACAAAACTGGACTGCCGGAAAATGGCAAGGATTGGCACCTATTGGATATTTAAACACCAAAGATGAAGACAGAAAAGCTACACTTATTATTGACACTGAACGCGCGCCAATCATTAAAATATTGTTTGAAGAGTATGCGACCGGTTTGCATTCTTTACAAAGTCTTTGGTATAAAGCAAGAGAGTTAGGTTTAACATCTAAAGAAAAAAATCATTATAAAAAATCACCTAAATTTGGTAAACGCACTTTTATCAGCCGCAATAAAATTGAAGATATTCTCAAGAATCCTTTTTATTATGGAATGATGAAAGTAAAAGGCAACCTTATCCCTCATATATACAAGCCAATCATTTCAAAAGCTTTATTTGACAAAGTTCAAGAGGTGTTTCAATCCAAAAGCCGCGATGTTTTTAGTCATCAACAAGAATATAAAGCCATTCAATTTGCATTTAGAGGCTTGATTAAATGCGATACTTGTGGTTGTGCCATTACGCCTGAACATAAAATTAAAAAAAATGGCAAAAGATATGTGTATCTCAAATGCAGCCATTTACGCGGTAACTGTAAACAAGGCTTGGTTAATGAAAATGTATTGTTTGAACAGCTGGATAATGAATTGTTTAGCAAAATACAAATACCAACCAGAGTTTTTGAGGCATTAAAGAAAAATGTTTTAAATAATTTGGAAGAAGAAGCTGTCATGAATGCTAATCTGAAACGCAATTTACAGACGGAACTTCAAATCTTAATCAATAAAGAAGATAATTTAACTGATTTATATGTATCTGGTAAAATCAAAGAAGCCATATACAACCGTCAAATAAATGCTATTGCTGATGAAAAAACACGATTGGAAGAATCTATTGCAAAATATAAAGAAATTACAAAAGACATAAAAGCAACCGTTGACAATTTGCTTGATATTGCCGGTAATTTATCAGACATTATACACAATGCATCACCTAATAAACAAAACAAACTTCTAAAACTGCTTATAAAAGACTGCACATTACATGATAAAAAGTTGAAATATACAGTCAGAGCGCCTTTTGATAAATTTATAAAATGCAATAGCCCGACACAATGGTTCAAGCACCCTACTCAAGATTTGGATACATACGCCAATATTGCTGATGAAGTAAAAATGGTTAAGCAACAGGTTTTGGTTAGTTGATAAATTGCGGTTGTTGAGATACTGAGTTAAGAATTATACTGTTTTATTTTTCTCTTAATATTTGCTGCTTCCTATTGACTTTCTCATTTTATATGCTTTAATATAAATATGCTTGTTGGTAAGCTCGGTCATTCGCCCAAAGATTTATTCAACCAACATTGTGATGATAATAACAACTTTGGTTAATTGTCATTTATTTGTTTGCGAATGCTTATATTTGATAATTAACACAGTTAGAAGGAGTTATTGTTATGACAACAATAGAATATTATAAACAACAAGCTAAACTTTTACTAAAAGATTATAACTTATTCAAAGAAAATAATTTCAATCAAAATGAGGCTGCATTTGATGAGCCTCAAGAACATTTTGACATTAATAATGTTTTTTCTAAAGCTAATAAATCGAAAAATGAGTCTATTACCTTAATGAATGCACAACATATTGTTGCTAAAATTTCTGATTTTAAGGATTGGAATGATTTACTACATTCATCAGAACCTCAAAGAGAAATAGGTGCACTGAAATTAAATGCTTATAAAATTGGAATGGATCCTAATATTATAGATGCCGCTGAAACGCTTGTATCCCATGAGTTATTTGCTGAATATGTTGATGATGAAGGAAACTTGAATTATACAGATGATGAAGAATTGGAAATGTGGAAGCATGTGATGAAAAGACTATTATTATAATTATCTGTATATGGAAAGTTGAAGAAATAAAAATATAGTCCGCGAATTGCGAAATCGCTCCAGCCAATTTTGAAATAAAGCCTTGTTTTTGCAAGGCTTTTTCTTTTTATAAATCAATAACTGCTAATAACTTCTGCTAATAAATCTCATTGGAATTAGCCTTAAATCATCGGAGGCTTGTTCATGCATTTATACAATCGCGGAAGCTCATATTACTTGGTGGTTAACGTTCCTTGCGACCTCATTCCCATATACCGCAAAAAACAAATTTGGGTTTCTTTACGGACTAAAGACAAAAATATTGCAAATATCAGATCGTTAATGATATTATCTAAGTTGGAACATCAGTTTTTGGTTGAAAGGCAAAATATGTCAGTTTTCAAAAATACTCCTTTTCGGTTCGTTATTGATTATAGCGGTGTACCGTGTCCTAAAGGCTCATTTACATATGGTGAAGCTGATATTGAAAGTTTCGCGTTAGATTTTTGTATTACCAAAACCGAAGATGAACTCCCTACTCTTTCCAAAGATTTTTCGACTCTGCAATACTATAAACATCTTCATGACGAATATGTTTTAGCCTACAAAAACAATGATTTTCACTTAGTACAAGATGCAGTTGACATTTATATTGCAAGCCACAAAATGCAAACTCCTACCAAAGAATGTCTTCCTGTTTTTCTCAAGTCATTTATGTTGGCTTATATTCAATATCTTGAAATGGCTATCAACTATTTGCAAGGAGCCGAATTAAAGCGCCCGACGCATTTATGTCCTCACATGTTTAGCAATGAACAACCAAATTCTGTTTTTCCTGTTCAAGCTCCTTATTCTGTCAACACACCAACGCAAACCGAAGTTTACAAAAAGCCCAATTTAAATTTATTTGAGCTTGTTAAAGTATATAACGGTGAAGCATCCAGACACAATGTTTCAAACGCTCAAAAAGACAAAATCAATAAACGTATTGAGACCATTAATTTGCTGTTGAATAACAAAAAAATCCGCGACATTACGGCTGATGACCTGCAAGAATTGGTGTATTTAGTTAAATTTCTCCCTCCTCGTCTCAACAAAACCGAGGCTTACAGCAACATCAAAAAAATTATTGAATATGGAAAAAAGCATCCAGAAAATTGCATCTCCGATAAAACTGCATCCGACTATATTCAAAACCTCAAGACGTTATTTGCATGGGCTTGCAAACGCAAATACATAAAAGAAAACCCGATTGATGAAATTGACATTCCAGTATTTGAAACGACTAAGACCACCGCGAAATATCAATCGTTCACCGTGCAGCAACTACAAAAAATCTTTCACAGTGAGTTTTACTCCAAACATTGGGATAATAACCGACAACGACGCTCTTTCTTTTGGATTGGGCTTTTGGGCTTATATACAGGAGCCAGACTTAATGAAATTTGTCAGCTCCAATTTGATGATATTCAAGAAGAAGACGGCATTAAATTTATAAGTATCAACGAAAATGATGGTAAACACGTCAAGACCAAAGCCGGTATCCGCAAAATTCCTATTCATCAGGAACTTATCAAATTAGGATTTTTGGAATTTGTAAATTTAATGCAAAAACAAAGCCCTGCCAAAAACAAACGCATTTTTATGGATTTAGTGCCAAACACACGCGGAGAGTTGTCTGCTCAACCGTCTAAATGGTTTGGAAAGCTTCTTGATTCTCTCGGTTTGAAGGACAAAGGACTTGTTTTTCACTCATTCCGACATACTGTTCGAACGATTCTACGCAATAACAACTGTCCGATTGACCGCGTACAAAGACTTTGTGGCTGGGAGGGTTCTAATTCCCTCTCCGAACACTATGGAACAATCAGTATCAAAGTCTTAGCTGATGAATTAAACGAAAAATTAGTATATGAAGGGTTAGACTTAAGCCATCTGTATATTTAGAGGGAGCAGGTAAATGTTTGACAATCAAGATACATCGACTATAAAAAACAATTTAATTATTGATTTTCCTTATTTAGATTATCAGTTTGGGAAAAATATAGCCGTAAAAGAGATACTGTTACTTCATCTATTCCCTTATATTTTATCAGCGTATCAGCTTGAAAATATTAAAAGCTATCAAGCTCCTGTTACTTTGATGACAATGAATATGATTCTTGCTGATGAAACTGAAAAGACGCAAAAAAAGTTTATAACTAATGCTCTCAACGATATAAAAACCAAGACAAAAACAAGTTGTTATTTCGCTTATAAGCTTGAATATGATGAATTTCAAAGAGTTGGTGGCTATGAAAGTATTTTATATAATAAAAATTGGGCTTCAATTGAACAAGAAATAAAGGAGAATGCGGAAAGTTTTTTCACAATTCATGCAATTGTAAGACGTTTGCTAAAAAATTATTCTCCTGACTATAAAAACTCTTATTCATATGAGCAAGCTTTTATAGATGCCAAATCTGTAAATGATAAGTATAGCCAATTGATCTTACTAGGAAGCAAAAAGATTGAAGAAGAGTTCTGGGCTAAATTTAAATATGTTGCTCCAATAATTTACGGATATATAGAAGCTTTGTATGTTAATAATCAAATTCCGGAAATTCCAGAGCAAATTAAGAATATATCTGACAAGAAACTATATCGAGCAGAATTAAGAAAATATATTAACACAGAACTTGGTGCAATTCTCGCTGACACAGAACAAAATGCAAAATTTATGAATCATATTATAGGATATGCATTGTATGCTCAACAAATATTTCCTTTGATTAAACATAGAAATAACTCTCATAATTTTTACAAGATTCTTCTTCCGGAAGAAAAATTGAAACAAAATTATCGTTTTAAAGCTATAAAATAGCACTTTTTATAGATTTTTTTAGCTCAGATAGTAGTCGTACTTTTATTGCGATTACTATTTTTATTTATGTCTTAATTTTCTAAAATATATCAATAAAAATCAATATGTTATTTGCTAGTCGTAAAATATTTGCGACTAGCTACATTTTCAAATATTGCCGTATTTTTCTAAAAAAAATGAAATAATAAAGGTATCAAGCAAGGAATATTGTTTGATATTGTTTTAATAATTTTAGGAGAAAAGATATGTCAAAATCTAATAAAAATTTAAACACAAAAGAAGCTAATAAAGTTAAGAATAAAGTATTCGCATTGTTTAAAAATGCATACGCATTAGAAGATGAAGTAAAGACAATAAATCTTCAAAGCAATCTTATGAAACAGAAAGCTATTGCGGAATTATATAAATACTCGAAACGCACTATAAACGCATCATCCAAAGCTGAATATGGAGAACAAATCAAACAGTTTGTTGCACAGTTTTTCTCTACTTATTCAGACAAGAGAATTACAAGATTAAAAGCCAAAATTGTTCGTGCACTTACTGTAATGAGCAATAAGGATGTCAAAAAGAAAGAGGCTTTAAAATTCATAAAAAAACACACTCTAAAAAATTTGTATAACGGATTAACTGCACCGGAAGCGCAAAAGAGATATAAGCAAAATGCAGATAATCGTAACAGCATTATGAATATTTTGAAACAAAAAACGGTTGCATACATCAAATTTGGTAATGAAAGCTATGTTATCAAAGATAAAAGCTTCCTGAAAAAAATAATCTCATCCTCAAAATGTGAGCAGTTACCGCAATAATTGTCACTTGTGTAGGTGCTGGTCTCTGCATCAAACCAGCACCTGCAGAGCTGTATACATCATAAAATACACAAAAACGATAGTATTGAAAGGATAAAACCATGATTATTTCAAAGAAATCATATGAATCAAAGTTTGAAGAAAATGCAAGTTGGCAAATAAACATTCTTAATAAGTCAATCGCACAATACGGAAATTCATTAGAAGAACAAACCAAGTTATATAAGTATATTCTAAGTACTAAACAGTTTGGATTAATGCAACCATTAGCATTAAAAGTTTTTGCAAATATTATTCATAAACACCTAAAAAAGGTTGTTAAGCCAAATCAACAAGGCAAATACACCATGTTCACCATAGTTTGTGGCTATAACTTTGGTAAAGATAAATGGAATATGAATTATGAAAAACTGCAAAACAGAGTAAAAAAACTACTCAAAGGTTATGATTATATAGCTACAGTAGCTCTTGATGAATTTCCTCGAGAAAAGTACTTAGGCAACGGAACCTTAATGTCTTGGCACGTACACGGAATATTCTTTAAGAAACCTTCACGTTGGCATATTGGAAAAATCAACAAAAGGATCAAACAAAAAGGGCATAAAATAATTCCTCTAAAAAATGCATCATTCTTTCAAATAATAGACTGTATTTACTATGCATTCAAAGGTCCATTTGGAGGAAAAGTACTAACAACTGATAAAAATGGAAAAGAAAGATTTAGACACGTAAAACTTCCTTTGTCCTCTTACTATGAGAACTTAATCAAACTGAAAGACTATAAAATTTACGACTTTATGTTTGCTGGGGGAAAAGGAAAAAAAGTGTTAAACAAAATTCTTAAGGAGGTAGGTCATGACTAATATTACTCTCAATATACAACAAACTTTTGCTGTTAATTCAACTTCTCGTATCACTTATGTTAACGCAGGAGCTGGAACTGGAAAAACAACAACTTTGGAAGCAAGGATTGAAAAAATAGCTAGGAATACTCTTCCTTGGAACATCATCATATTAGCTTTTAATAATTCTATTGTTAATGATATCAAGGATAGATTAAAAAAGCATATTAGTGCTAAAAAAGTTGACAAGATGCAGATTTACACAATCCATGCGTATGCACTAAAAATAATTTCTAAGCAAGTTAAAATGAAGAACGAGCTTTTAGATCAAGAAAAACTGGTTAAGTTTATTAGAAACACATGGAACAAATATAAAAAATTGAACAACTATAAACGACAAAGCAGAACATATAACGAAAAGAAGACCAGACAAGTAATTGATATTGTTCTAAAATGTAGAGAAAATAACAGTTACATAAAACAATGTTCTAAAGAAATGCAATTATTTTATAGAGTGTTCAAACAAGAATTGAAAGCTACTAAAAGTTATGATTTTGCAAGAATTGTAAAGGTGGCTAAAAATCACATTCCATCAAGTAATACACCACAATATATATTTGTTGATGAGTTTCAAGATACTTCAGAAGCAAGATTTAATTTTATCAAGGCTTTAGTTGGAAAGAACAATTATCTTTTTGCTGCGGGGGATGAAGATCAACAAATCTTAGAGTGGTGTGGCGTTAAAAATAACAATGTCAATAAATTGTCTCAGCTCTATAAAGAAGAGTTTAAAGAGTATAAATTGGAATATAGTTATCGGTTGACAAAGACACTGGCTCAAAAATCCAATCAACTCTTACGAGTATTTAATAACAGAATCTCAAAAACTTTAATAGGTGCAAATAGAGCTAGAGGAAGCTTTAATATTAAAAAATTCACCAGTAGTTCTCAAGAAGTTAATTGGTGTAAGAATTTTATTCGCAATTTGTTAAAAAGTCGCGTTAAAGCTCAAGACATTGCTGTATTGTATAGATGCGAAAATATGATGTATAGTGATATTGCTAACATGGGTATTTATCAGTCGACCATTCACAAAGCTAAAGGTCTTGAATTTGAATATGTTATTATTATTGGTGTTGAAGAAGGAATTTTTCCTCGTAGTAACGAATCTATCGAAGAAGAACTTCGGGTATTATATGTGGGTATGACAAGGGCTAAAAAAAGTTTGACTATTACATACATTGATAATACTATGAGAAAGCTTAATAACCATACCTACATACAGGTCAAAAAATCAACATTTCTGGATTACTTGAAATAAAGGTCTACGGTAGACTCATTCTCGGTATGTGGTTTATTTATCGCATACCGATTTTTTTTATGACTTTAAGACTTGATACAACAAACATCGGCTGATTTTGTATTCTTTAGCGAGTGCTGTTGCATTTGTATTCCTATCAGCCATTTTAATTTTGATTTCATTTATTTGTTCTTTCGATAATTTCTTCTTTCTTTCCTTTGAATAAGCTCCACGTTGTTTTGCGCATCGAATTCCTTCTCTTTGGATTTCTAATAAGTTTTCTCTATAAAATTGATTTATAGCTCCAAGCATCGAAAGCATTAAGTTTTGAAAAGGATCATTCCTATCGGGAGTGAATGTTAAATGTTCTTTTTCAAAACTAATTGTAGCTCCTTTTGACGTAATCTCTTTAACCAGATTAATCAAATCAGTTAATGAACGACTTAACCGATCCATTGATAAACAAGAAATTTTATCTCCTTCACGTAAATTTGATAACATAGCTTGCAGTTGTTCTCTGTTAACATTTTTACCAGATTGTTTATCACAGTATAATCTGTCGCATTCGACTTCTTGTATTTGTCGGTCAAGGTTTTGGTCTGTTGTAGAAACTCTTGCATAATGAAATAACATTTTATCTCCTTAATTGTTTATTTAACATTTAGTTGTCGCTATACATTTGTAAAATTGCTGCAAAAGATATTTTAATTACACACTTTGGGAGCTAATTTTACTGTTTAGATAAGTTATACTTTAATTATACAGCCTCCAGAGAGAGGAAATACACTTGTCGCAAACATATTTGATACTTCCTACAGTTGGTTGTATCTATGTTCTTGAGCAGGATATCCTCTAAGTCGGAGCTGTCATAAAATTTTATTTTGTCTTTGGTTATTCGTTTTATAACAGTGTAGTGGTCTATCTTCTCGCTTTTAATGCGGATGTGAGTCACCTTCCCCGCTGCGGACTGTTGTTTTGCATAATCGATAAATTCGGTTAAAGTTAGACGTTTATTCCAAAATGGTCGATGATACACAAACTTTTGGTTACGGTTAGTTGTCAGCCACTCATTTGCATATTTGAAAACAACTTCTAAAAGTCGGTAGTCTGCTCCATTCGTATTCAAATCGAATAACACATCTAAGCAACTAATTCCATATATCAAATGGTCATAAAGCTCCTGCCACTCATTGTATTTAAGTTTTAAGCCAAGAGCTTGTAACGCATTAAGTGTTGAGTAAACCGAACAATACCTCGAAAAATATCCTTGGCGAAAAGCTTTCATCAGTATTCATCCGCAAACATAATGGTTAAGACACGGTTGGTTTGTGTCTCATCATCGGGCTGTGGAGAATAAAACTCATAATTCAAGTCATACATATCAATTTTCCAGAAGATTTGTTGTCCACGATATTCAAAACAGCCAAAGTCGTGTTCACCATACGGATCGTTATCTTCATTAAAATCCGCAAACTCTCTAACTTTTTGTATAATCTCGTTTTGTTGTAACAGTGGCAGAGATGAAATACCGCAAGTCAACAGCACCTTGCCACCGCAGAAGGTTTTACGGAACTTGTCGTTTTGTTCTGCAATTTTTTTCACATCAATTTTATTTTCCATGTCAAAGCTCCTTATTCAATATCAAACCAAGTCATAGCTGTGGCTAATAAATGATTGTAGTCACCGGACATAGCTTCTTTCATGAATTGGTCGATTTCTTCTTGCGGGAGGTGAGCTCTTTCCATAGCTCTTTTGCATAAGCCTAAAATCATAAATGCATTTCCGTCTTGCCCTGAAAGCTGAATTGTTATCTCTGGGTGTTTTATATTTGTCATTGTTTTTACTCCTTTAAAATAAAAAAAGAGCCTCAACACTGGGTTGAAGCTCTGTAAACGTTACAATTTAGGTGGACGATATGTCCTATAACAAACTTATTTCCGCATTTGTAGGTTATGAACATATCGTCCTCACTTTCATACAATAAAAGTCCTTTCTGCATTAGCTACGGTGCAGACTATACCTCTATCGAATTGTTAGTGAAATATAATAAAAACGAACGACGATAAAACGAATCGGTTCAATTTTTATTATATGTAATTATAACATATTCTAATATAAATTGCAAGTTAAACATTGATAAAAATTAAGGAAAATCAATAAATTACACCATATTTTGACGTATAAACCAAGTTTATTTTCGGAGTAAAAATAATTCTTGTAATATTTTGCAATATCAATATTCAATTAAAACTCCATTTACTAACATATAAGCTAAAATCATTCTATTGTATATTTTTATGAAAATAAAATGAAAAAAATTGTTTAACTTTCTTTTGTTTTTAAAAGTTGTTGTATATGTTTATCAAAAATTTCTTCATATAAAATATAATAGTGTTTTTTCATTTTATAATATTCATCAATAAGATACTGAAAATCCTCCTTTAGCAATATATGAAGACCGCATTGAACAATGGTAAAAAAAACGAATTGATTAAAATTTTTTTGCCAAGACTTATTATCTCTAAAAAAAGAATATGGTTTTCTTAAAAATTTTAAAGAGTTCAAATAAATTTTCCTCACAGAATTAAAATAGTTTTCACCTAAATATAAAATAAGTTCAGAAAAAACATCTGTGATTTTTAAAGTTTCAATATTGAATTTTTCAAAATCTAAATCAAAAATTTTATCACATAACCATTGCGACAATTGGTGCTTTGAATCATCTCTTTCTATATTTTGTATGACATGATATAATAATATATAAGATCTGGGAGCAATGTTATATGCTTCTAAAAATTTTTTAGAAATTCTATTTAACAAATGTCTTTGTTGCAATTTATATAAAATATTCTGAAATTGATTCACCTTATTATTATATGAACAAAACCTGATAGCAAAATAAATAATTACAAATAATTTTTCATCATCAGAGAAAAAAGATTCTAATATAGAATTTATAAATTGTTCTGAAGGTATTTCTTCAAATTTGTAATATAACTGTAAACAATAGAACATCTTTATAAAAAAATTTTGAGAATTACTATATTTTAGACTATCTAATTTAAAAAAATTTCCCAAACAAAATAAATCATCTATAAGAAGATATTTTAAATCTTCCCGGCTCGTATTTTTAAGCCAAAGATCAAATTTGCTAAAATCTATAAACATCAAAAATTCTAAAATTTTTTTAATACCATATTTATCTTTAAATATAGCTGTTTCTTGATATAGAAAAATTCTATTAAAAGTTTCTACCGAACATCCGTTTAAAATTAAGTCTTGAAAAAACTTTATTCTATAATCATACTTATTGAATTCTAAAACAGGAATTTTGGAATCAAGAGAATTTATAAAATTATCAAAATTTTGCGAAATAATTTTAAATAACTTATTTGATAAAAGTTCTGATCTAGAATACCCTAACAATGAACAAATAGCACATACATTTTCAAATGGAGGATTTTTATCCAAAAACAATATAGCTTTATTAATATGCTTATCTTCAATTTTGACAGAATTGCCAAGATTCTCATTACCTTCAAAAATTATATTTTTTATATTTGAAAAAAATATTTCATTTTCAATCATTTTTTACTTTCGGATATACTAAGCTATTTAAATCACATTTTTTTAACAATTTTTCCAAATCTTGAACTACTTTTATTTTAGCCTCTTCATTAAACTCAAATACAGACAAATCATATTTTTTTAATAAATTATTTAAGCTATTACTAATAGAAAAAACTCTAACATTATTAGTAGTGTTTGGTTTAATATAAATATACCTATCATGAAAAGAAGATTTATGTAAATTATACCACTTTACTTTCGATATTGGTAACGACAAAAAATCAACACTTTTAATTAATTCTATTGTTCTATCCTGAATATCTTTAATTTCCTTTTTTTCTGCAATATCAGGATCTTCATCAGGATCTTTTGTATCCCATGCTGAAACAATATAAAGATTAACTTTAGACTTATTTATCCCCATTAAAGGCAATATTGATTGTTTTGAAATAAACGGATCTATAAAATATATTGAACTATCTTCAACGAAAATATTTTCATTAAAAAAATCAATTACTGCCTGTAAAGGATTTTGTTTTGTTTGATAAACATCTTCTCTAGAAAAATATTTTTGTAATAAATTTTCTTTCAAATTAATCTTTGGTTTGATACTATTATATATATTATTTTGACGAATATTTATTATATTATTTATTTCATTTTGAGGTGCTTTCACACTAATATTTGTTGAATATCCTCCTTTTGATGTGATTATTTCTTTTTCTTTATCATACTGAATATGTATATTTTGTCCTAAAACATGCATTCCCAAATTAATTTCCTGCATCCAATAACAAAACTCATTATGCAATAATATTCCTTGCTCATCAAAAACCCAATATTCATAGCTATCATCATTATCTAAGAATCTAGCAAATTTATATTCTTTAGTATTAGTATCCAACTGATGCAATTCATCTAAAATAATTTCTTTATTTCTAGAATATACTTTTAAATGTAAAAAAATATGACCTTTATAAAAACCTTTATTAAAAATATACTGACTGTCCTTTTTTGAAATAGAAAAAGGCGGGACATCATCTGTCCAAATAGGATCTATTGTATATTCATAGCATCCTAACCTTTTACAATATCCATCTGTAAAATTCTGACCAGTATCCTTTTCTAATATTTCCAATAATGCTAACAATGCTTGATGATTATTTTTTTTTAACAATGCACCTTCTTTATATTCAAAAAAATCTTTTGTATAAAATACATTCATATGTATACTTGACGCTGTTGGAGAAGAAGGAATTGCCATATTATAATGGTTTTTGTTTTGAATAATTAAGGAATGTTTTACATAGTTAATAACTTGGTTTATATTACTATTTATATTATTAAAATAAATACTATGTTCATCTATAACATCATGAAAATTAAACTCATTTACGCTAAAATAGACCTTTATTTTTTCTTTTGTAGGTAATATTCCTATTTTTTTAGATGTTGAGTTCATAATTATGGATTCATTATAAGGTAACGTAATCCCATATAAAAAAATTTCCTGATCAGAATCTTTATTTTCTAAAAAATATAGCCAAGATACATACATTATCTTTTCTCTAACCTTATTTACATAATATATCTGTATCTTCACATTGAATAATTTTAGATTTTAATCTGCAATCAGTTGTATCAATCTTTATTTTATACTCATTATCATTAAACACACGTACTATTTGATTAACTAAATTTAATGTAAATTTTCGCATATCATCGCTAAAATTATCTGGATTACATAAAATTTGTGTATACTTTTTTGAAGGAATAGCTAAAAAAAATTTTGTATTATACGGTCGAAACAAACTAGGTTCATGGTCATGCAAATATTGCATTGTTTCTTTGATTTTTAGTGAAACATCGCTTATTTCAATATTGGATGGTTTTTGATTTTTAATTTCTAGTAATACGACACCATTATTAGAAGCATCTTTGATACAATCAACAGAAGCTATGTTTTCTTTTGTTGATGGTCTCAAGACTCCTTTAGTAATTGCATCAAAACAGCAATATTCCAAATTTGTAGACAGTTGCACAGAGCATTTTGTTTCACAACATTCACACAACCTTTTGTTATAAACAATTTGTCTTTTTGTTCCAGATGAAAGAATCAACATATTTCTAATTAGCCTTTACATTTATGATTTATTTCTGAATAAATATCATCCAATATTTCTATTGGGGAATACAAACTCTGAAAAATTCGGCTATCATTAAAAATGCCATCTTCATTTCTAACGTTTTCAATAATACTGTAATTTTTTCCATTTTTATCTTTTGATGCAAAATAAAAATTAACTTTTTTATCAAAAATTTCTTCTTTTTCAGAATAAGTACGCAACGCCTGAATCATATAAGGACTATGGCTTGTTAATAGGACATAAAAACCTTTCTTCACCATTTTGCATATAATTTCAGCATACTTAATCTGCCACTCGGGATGTAAGTGGTTTTCTGGTTCATCTAAAATAAGGATACCATTTTTTGTGATTACTCCTGTTTTTAACAAAATATATAGTAGACCAAAAGATTTACAACCACTCGCAATATTAGAAATTTCCAATTCTTTTGCTTTAGAGTCTACTTTATACTTTAATCTTCCATCACTTGAACTGTACTTAAACTGTGCTGAATGAAATACTTCTTCAAATTCTTTCAACAAATCTTCATGGTAAGTTTCTTTGTGAAGTTTTTTTGCTGCCGATCTTTCTTTCTCTACTAAATCTGTAGATGTATCAATAATTTTTGAATCTACGGGTCTCATTACTACCGGTACAAATCTATCTCTGTAGTCACTATATATACTAAAATTATTCTCCAATAAAAAAGGATTTTCTATCAAAGTTGCATCAGAAAAAACCGTCATCCCTTCATTAAATGAAGTACAGCTAATGCTATCATTGTTAGAAATTAAGGATAGCACTTGAACTCCGTCAGTTTCAAAAATAATATTTGCGACATCTTTTCTGTAAAGTGAATTATTTATATTATTTTCAAATACATCTTGAAAAATTCTATTAGAAATCAATTGAATTTTATCTTTAGACGTCTTATCTTTGTTCAAAAACTTCATAGCATCTGAAACTAAATATTCAATATACTCTTTATTTCTAAAACCATTAATATTCTTACGTACAACATCTAATAAATCAGAAATTTCTTCGTTATTTAATATATTATCACGAGCACGATATAAATCGTGGATAACCCTCAATAATTTTCTCTTGCTTTGCGGAGATATTTTGGCTTCTATAAAAAGAGGAACTTGTTGAGATTGCATAAGCTCATCTCTTTCGATTGTCCTCAACTCTAAATGTAATGGATTTAAATATTCTTTATAAAGCTTATCTCTTTGAATTTGCTCAAATAAAGCTGGATAATTTGCAATTGATTTCATCAATGCAAATAAAACTTTACCTACTGTAGATTTACCTGAGTCGTTCGGACCTGCAATCAAAGTAAGGCCTGATAACTCTATATCTGCTTCTTTAATTTTTCCTACATTTTTTAATTTTAATTTCATATTTTTCCTTTAGCTCTTCACTCTTCATAAAGTACATTTATTTATAACAAACATAATTTAACATTAACTTAATTATCAAGAATTTTCTAAACTTTGCTGGATTAATGGTTTAGCTTTTTCAAGTTCTTCCACATTTTTAATTGTAATTTCCAATTTTCCTGTACCAAAATGTCCAAGGTTGCGAACATCACGAGTAAAACCTTTTTCCAGTTTTATGTTTTCTGCATCAATATTCACATAAACAATTATTTTGTTTAGGTTAAATTGTACCGATGCAAAATTTTTCAAGCGTCTGTATGCTATATAATGCATTAATGTCTTTTTCTGCACATCATCTCCCAAAGACAATAAGTAATCATCCAAAGTGTCATAAAGAGCCTTAATTTCAGGAGAAGCTGCATCAAGTTTTTCTAAAACTGTTTTTACTTTTTTATCAGAACTGTGTTCTTTCTTATCATCTGGTATATTATGTATACTGTTTTTTGTAATTACGTCATTAGAACTGTTTACTAATTCAAATAAGAGATGGTCGTTCTCATAAATCCGATAACGAATTAAATCAATATTTGCTGGCATTTGTTTTATTGCGAATTCATCATAACGGCTAAAATCTTGGGCTATACATATCAAACGTGGTTGAGACCAATCTAATGCATCAGCGACTTGTTTCCCAAATTTTTCAAGGACTAACCATGCAAAATCTTTAGGATGTTTTACTAACCAATCCATATAAAATAAACCTTGATTAATAACAGTATCTTTCCCATCCTTTTTATATTCAATAATAACCGGACAATTATTTTCATCTAGCCCTAATGTATCAATACGTGCATTATGTCCATCATCAGCCTTAAAAGCGTGCTCAGTCTTAAGAAAACGAACATTCAATAACGTTTCACTATTTTCTTCAACAAGCCTTTGAATATTGCGTTCTTTTGCAACGATTGAAGTATTTAGCTCAACAGCTTTTCCATTTTGAATATTAAACAATTTTAAATCAGACATCGTTTAATCTCCTATAATAGCGTTTAATTGTTCGTCAACATTCAGACCATCTTTTGTTTTTTGAACAATGAAAAATAAACCTTTACCATTAGATTTACTTTCCCAAAGTTTGCCAATATTATTTTTTTCTCTCGTATCTGCATTATCGACAATATGTTGTCCTTTATACTCAACGACTAAAATTCTGCCGTCATTTAGCATTGCAACAAAATCGGGATAAAATTTATCAGTTGAAGTTGGCAACCAAAAGGAACTTCTGTGTCGTGCAACATTCCTTATCCAGAATTTAACCTTTTTATTTCTATCTAGTGCTTGTGCACATTGAAATTCTTCTCCATTTTGCCCTCCATCAAACTGTGGTACACGGTTTGAACCAAGATAATGCTTTGTAAATTTATAACTTCCTCGGTAATACAACTCTCCATCATACATATTATCAAAAAACTCAAAGCCATTATCAAAATTTAATTCTATACGGGCTTCAGGACTTAAAAATGATAATTGAAATGATTGTGTTCTAGCTTTAGCAAAAGCATCATGTATTTTGGCTTTCAGCTTATTTGCCAATGCATATTTTGCAATCATGAGCTCTGAAATGCTAATATTTCTATTTTTAACCAAATAATCGACTACTTTTGTTAGCCAAGAAATCATTATACCTTGTGAAAAATACGAGTTTCTTAATTGAGCATCTAACCACTTAACTAAATGAGCTTCCGTCCAATTAGAAGTATCAACAAAAGACATTGCTAATTGGTCTTCTCCTGCAATTGAATATCTCAAACAATTATTATCAAGGTCAATCATAAAACCATTACCTTGTTTTGAAATTTTAAATTCATCAGCATCAAGTTTGTATGATGCATACTCTTCAAGATTCCAGTCAAAATCTTCAAAAACAACCTCCGCATCAGCAAACTCAAGTTGTCCTTGCACTTCAACCATCATACAAGGGACATTAAATTTTTCTCCACTTTTAGCCGGACAAGGCTCATTAAGTGTTTGTTTGTAGTTTGCAAATTTAGTTTCTAACTCAAATACTTTTATATCATCTAAATATGGCTTAATTTGTTCAATTTCTTCTTTACTGGTTTCTGCTGTAAAACAAAGGCTTTGAGTTCCATCACTCTCTTTTTGCAAAGTAATTGTTTTTGGTAACACCTTTTGCTCGATAACAGTTTCTGGACTTAACACGATTTTGTTTTGAGATTTTACACCAAACAATCCAAAATCCGCTGGTTTTTGTTCCACAACAGACAAAGCTTCTTCATCTGAAAATCCTTTATTTTCAAGTTTTTTAACAATACAGTCTGTTGAATCTCCAAATTTTGCAGACAATACATATGCGTAAGCCTTGTTTAAAGCCGAAATTTTACGACTTTTTGCATATGGCATACGCATAACTCGACCTAATAACTGTTCAACCGCCGTATCACTATGTACGTTTGCTAAAGAACATAAAACATACGCAAAAGAACAATCCCAACCTTCTTTTAATGCCTGCACAGTAATAATATATCTAATAGGACAGTTTGCATCAAAAACATTTATCCCATCAAGTTCTTTTTGCTCTCCTGTTGCAATTGCTATTTCATTTTCAGGAATGTTTTGCACTTCTACTAAATGTTTTTTCAACACCTCTACATTTACTTCACCATCTTTGTCTTGTGCTTGAAACAACAAAATCGGTCGTACATAATCTTTTTCATATTCTGCAGCTTTTTCTAACTCGGCTCTTTTAGCAATAGCCTCTGTTACAGCGAATTCCCAATTGTTATGCTCCGTCAACACAATTGGAAGTTTTATCATTTCTTCTTCTTTGAGTTCCGTGGCTCTAACATTGTATAAAGTATTATTTTTCAAACGTGGAGTTGCCGTAAATTCAATAATAGCCGAAGGATTAATACGTCCTTGCATTTCTGCACTTAAATTCGTAACAGCATTGTGTGCTTCATCAATAATCATAATCGGTCTATGAAAATATAGCAAATTTGCAAAAGAAAATTTTAATTTTCCGTTTTCATCTTTTTCCATACCTTCTGTTGCAGTTATATGTGAAAAATGAGGTTCAAAGTTTTCGTTATGTTTATAAACATTATACTTTGATGTATCTTTTTTACTAAAGGCTTGTATGGTAGATACAACAATACACAAATTTTGCTCAATATCACTTTCTCGTATATTAAACTTTTCATCAATATCAAAAACTTTTACTTTAGAATTAAATTGCTCATCCAAAGCTTCTCTATATGGATGACGAGGATTTTTCAGAGCTTCTGAAGTTTGTTTCCTAATAGTATCAGACGGACAAAACCACAAAACAAACGGAAAATCTTTCTCCAACCAAGTTTCAGAAGCTATTTTAATTGAATGAGCTGCTAAAATAGTCTTTCCGCCACCTGTTGGTACTTTTAAACATATTCTGGGAGTATTCGGTATGCTATCCCAAACAATATAATCTGATGCAAGTTTAGACAATCTATTTTTAATTTCTGGTTCAGAAGTAATACGTTCAAATGCATTTTTTGCACCGCATATACGAGCTGTTTCAAAAAACTTTTGTAATACATTCAGGGTATTAATTTGATATTGTTTTAATTGCATCGTTATTTATCCTTTTTATCGCAAAAACGCATAAATTTTTCTAATAAATCAATCATATCTTTAGGAATAACAATATTATCAGTGTCTTTTATTTCATGTCTTCCGAAAAATTCTTTTGCGAGTTCGAGTTTTAATTCTCTTGCTGTTTTGCTGCCTTCTGGAATATTTTGTTTTGCTTCTCTTTCAGATTCCACAAAATCAATATTTTTGAGATATGGATCAACATTAGCTATTTTAATTTCAAAATCTCTAAGTAAAATTTCTTGGTTTCTTCTCTTTCTTGCTTCAATAGCTGTATAGAAAGCAGGTAACAGCACAACTAAAGCTATTGGTAAACGTGTTAAGACTGTCCACCAAGAGAATTCACCTTCACTACGCATTTCAACAATTAAAGCCGCAATCATTACTATTGAAGCCATACAAAACAACCCAAATGAAATCCAAAATAGATTGTTCGCTTTTTTATGCTCTTCTTCAGCATATTTTTTATATTCACCACAAGAAACAACATCTCCAACTAAACCATATATTTTATTTATTTCATCTCTACGAGTTTCTAGTTCTGAAATTATTTCTTTTGTTTGATTATCTAAAGCAATATATTTTTCGTTAAATCTCTTTTGTATCTCTTCTTCTGAAGCTTTTATCTGCTCAGAATATCTTTGTCCTGCAGCATCCCATTCAGAAACTATACGATTTTGTTTAGAATGAAAAGCATTATTACGAATCTTTTGATCTGTTTCAAACTGTTGTTTAAAGTTGTCTAATAATGAATTTAACTCATTTTCTTTTTCAGTGATTTGCTTTTTTAATTCATCTACTTGCTGTTTTAAAGTTAGCACCTCATCTTCTAGAGTCTTTTTTTCAGAATTAACTTGAGCAATAACATTTTCATTTTGTCGTTTATAACTATCAATGATCTGATTGAGAGATTGCTTTGTTGCCATCTTATTAACATCAGGAATATATATAAGCTGAGAAATAATGTTATCAATTAATCCTGAAACATCATCAATATTGTGTGATGACTGGCTCAATATATCTTTATTTACACAATACTGGATTGCATCTAAATGTGCTTTGATATTACTTAAATACATAGGATTACATACAATAGCACCAATTCCATTTACTCGGCTCTCCAAAATCGGGATAATTGATTTGAGACGTTCATATATAGCCGTATTTTGGTCATTAAGTTGAACTTTTTCTAGTGTTTCTTTTAATTTGGCTATTGGTGTAATTAAATCTATCATTTTTAAAATCCTAAAATTTTTTACGAATATATCATACTTCGCTTCGTCTTGTAAATTTCAAACAATATTTTTTTTATAATAGTACGAATATTTTTTAACCTTTCTTTAATCGTTGAAGACAGATATAACGATTGTTGTAGTTCTTTTGTTTGCTCTAATAATTCATTTTTTTGCACCACATATATGTGCTGTTTCAATAAACTAGTACATTGAAAATATTATTCTGATATTCTTTCATCCTCATTTATTCTTTTCCTTTCTAAACAGTCTAGCATTGAATACCCAAATTCCGTAAGATAGACTCCTATCATAGGTTCATTTGGTTGGCGACTATTTGATAACCTTTGATTAAAAAATTTTGTAATTATTCCGAGTTTTTCTAACAATATAATCGATGTACTATTTTCATTATAGATTGGATATAATGCATCTATGATATTTTCTCGGTTAAAGGTTTCACCATTATAGTACACGCTATGAATTTTTCCATAAGCTCCAGTTATTTGATTTATTATCACCCAAATATTATCGTGAATAGATATTTGAGATTGCTTTTGATAAATTTCTTTCAGTAAGATTGCTTCTTCACTACTAATCTGGGATAGTATTTCTGCATATTGTAATTGTATCGGATTATAACTTGTTGCTGCTTCAACTAGTAATTTTGCCCATAAATCATGCATTTTTTCTTCGTGTTCTAAAGATAGCTTATCAAATAATGGAATTGCACCTTTTGGGGGAATAGGATTTATTTGAATGCCCAAAATTTTTATAATATGTTCAGCTTTTAATCCTATACGATAAAATGTTTCTGCTCTATATCTTTCAACCTTTGCTTCTCTCATTGATGGAAAAAACATTGCAATAGCATCGGCTATATTATTAAAGCACCCATTAAAACTCATTAAAGTATTTTGACTAAAATTATCGCTTCCTATATTGTTGTTACTAGCAATTGCATTATTATTGAGATTATCGCTTAATGCTTTATTATCACTTATAAATTTATTTTTACTAAATCCCATTATTTACCTCGCTTTGATGTCATAAGGAGTTTGTTTGAATTCTATATTAAGAGCTTTAAGGCGAGGCAGGCTAATACGAGAACTCTCTCCATAAATAACCAACTTATCATACGGTTTATGTTCCATATCACTCAAAATTACGTCTAAAGTTTTTGATGTGAGGACATTTCCACCATCAATTCTTTTATCTCTTAAAATACCATTATACAGCAATGCATAAGCCACATTATCTTTCATTCCTAAAAAAGTTGATTTCACGGCTGGCTTATTAAATGGTGTTTTTGTTTCCGTAAACCAAATATGGGCTGACAAGTTTTCAAAACTTATCCTTTCGTTAATCTGTCCTTCTGAATTGAAGACTTCATCTCCTAATTTATAAAAACGAAATCCGCCACCGCCTTGCCAATTAACAAATTTAGAAATACCACCTTGTTCACCATCAACTACCGCTTTCAATCTTGGGACACAATGTGTAACAGCATGATTTCCCATTTCTATGCCGATATACCTCCGCCCCATTTTTTGTGCAACAGCAGCCGTTGTACCTGACCCAAGGAAACTATCAAGGACTAAATCTCCGGGGTTAGAGGCAAGTATTAAAACACGTTCAATCAATCTTTCTGGTTTTGGTGTTGCAAAAACGTCATTCGAATTAAATTCTTTTACTTCTTTTTTAGCATCTTGATTATGCCCCACTTCTGTATATGGCCAAACAGTTAGAGATGTAGAACCTTGTTTTACATCAGAAAGAAACCTTTTTATAGCTGGAACATTATTACCTGTAGGGCCAAACCAAATTCTATTATCCCGTTGCAATTCTTCAAAGCGTTCTTTACTCACTACCCAACATCGACTTTCTGGAGGTGTGACTATTCTCCCTGTTGGTGTTTTAATTGGATAATCACAGTTGGCGGTATAGGTTTTTACAGATAAATCTCCCGCCTTCCATGGTCCTCTTGGATCATTATCAGGATTTTTATATCTTGCATTCATTTCATCTGAACGAGGCAATAGATTAGGACGCCATATCGTTTTATTTTTTGCATAAACCATTATGAAATCATGATTATCTGACAACCATTTTGCATCATTTGCCGGAGCATATTTTTTTTGCCATATTACATTACACACAAAATTCTGTCGTCCAAAAATTTCATCACAAAGAACCTTGCAATATGCTTGTTCTGTATCATCCAAGGAAATCCATATACTTCCATCTTCTCTAAGAAATTCTTTTAAGAGCTCTAATCTTGGCTGCATCATAGAAAGCCAAGTTGAATGTTCAAGATTATCGTCATATTGAAGAGTTTTTCCATCGCTTGTAAAACGAGAGCCTGTATTGTAAGGTGGATCAATATAGATACACTTTACTTGTCCTGCATAAAATGGCAATAAAGCCTTTAATGCATCAAGATTATCACCTTGAACAACCATGTTTTCAGTATTTTTGTCTCCATAACCAAGCTCCGGAACTTCTTCCAACAGACGATATGGCGTATTATTTGCTACTTTTAAAGCTTCATCCCGACCTAACCAATCCAAAATAGGCATCTCATTTTCCTAAAACATTCAAAATTTATCTGATTTTATCTACTTTAATTTCAAAAAGCAAGTGTTTGATTATTTTGCCACATTATTTCCTTATCAGCCAACGCATATTCAGTAAAATAATAACAAATGATACACACAACATAAATCCACTCATTGGCTGGTAAGGAAATCGACTAAAAATAATAATTTTGTTTTGTAAATCAACAATTACTTTACAAAGGATATTGCTATGAATGAAATTACAGAAATTCGTAAAATTTTAGATAGATTAGCTAAATATATCATGAAACCTAAAGGCTACATATGTCAATTTTGCGGACATAAAAGCTTGCAGCCATATGGTGGAAAATGCGCCCAATCAAAATCTGGACATCATCACTATATCGCTGCGGAACATTAAACAAAGCCCCGAATGAGAATCGGGGCTAATTTTTTATAGTAAATCTTGTTCTGTGTAACCTTTTCGAATTTGTCTCCCATATGCGTCTTTAATTCCATAACGATAATATTCGCATGTCAATTCCCAGACACAGCACAAAGCTCTTGCCGTTCCGCTATCTTCTACATATGCAACTCTTTTCCCATTTTCATTAAGAATTGCACAATAAAAACCATCGGAAAATTCATCTTTTACATTTTGGCTGTATGCTAATTTTGCTCCGTCAGGACAAGTTTCAAAACTTATTGGATCATTTTTTACTTGTTTCATTTTCAATTCTTCTCCTTCTTTCAATATAGCTTTCATGCATAATTCTGCATCAGATAATTTTTCTTTGGTGTCATTGTCTGGAATTAACTTATGATTTTTAGAATCTTTAATTTTCGCTATTTGTTCCGGTGATGGACATTTTCCTTCTGTTGCACTAACTCCATAGAAAAAAGATAAAATCTGAAGCGGATAACTGTCTATCTCTTTTGTTTGAGGTTGCCAAAATCCAATGTAATCATTCCCCAAAAATCCATCTTTATAATAAATGACGTATTCGTTATGACATGGTAAAATCATTGGATTTACATAAAGTAACGGATTTTTTTCAAACTCTTTCATAATTTCTTTTTCTGTTGCTATTTGTTCATCACTTTTAAAATATCCGTCATCTTCAACCATTGCGTTTGCCAGAAATCTCATATAGTTATCACTACTTATATTACCTTCTGCCATATTGGACGCTTCATTAAAGGAACGCTCATAGTTATTACAAGTTACTTTCCCATAAAATTTGGGTAATGAAACCGTCTGAAAAGTAGAGCTCAAACAATATACTCCCATTTTTTCATTTTCAGAATCTGTTACATTATACCGCAAAATAGACCGTCCTCGACCGCATTCTTTCGTATCAACATATTCTATTTGCTCTATATCATCCATAGTTTTTAACAAAGCTCGACATGATGATGTATCTGACTCTGAAAATAAAATTTTGAATATTCCTGTCGGAATCGAAATTATAATAAACAGAAGAACCGTGGCTGAAAAAATCAACTGTTTCTTTTCTCTTGCGATATAATTTTTAAGTTTATGTTTAAAATTCTGTTCTGAATTTTCATCATTTGTGTTATTTGTTTTTTGTTCCATGTGCTCTCTCCTAAACCACATTTGCATTTATTGACAACTAAAAAAACCACCTTGATTAGGTGGCCGGAGAGTTCGAAAATCATATCGTGTAAAATGACTCTTTTAGCCTTTCAGCCGAGGCCTTGAACATACGCTAAAAGCTCCCCGACCATATTTTATGTTCGGGGATATATTTATTGTTTGCCTGATTACGAGCAGACAATTTATCGATGTTATATCCTAACACCGTACACGATAGAGCTTTCGACAGCTCCGTACCACTAAAGATACTAAGCTCGGAGAAAATCCCCTAGCCTATGGATATGTTATAAGTAGAGCTACTAAATTGCAATTAAAATTACATTACCATGTGGAAATTGTTTTATATCTATTTTGATGTCATATAGTTTTTGCGATGCGTTGTATATAAATTGCGATTTGTGTGATTTCTTTATCAACCAATGCATATTCAGTCAGATTTGATAAAATATTCAAATTTGTGTT
This sequence comes from uncultured Alphaproteobacteria bacterium, assembly GCA_944390455.1. Taxonomy (GTDB): domain Bacteria; phylum Pseudomonadota; class Alphaproteobacteria; order RF32; family CAG-239; genus CAG-267. Next base: position 147,106 of record CALXPU010000003.1, read on the forward strand.
GTATACTCAGAAAAAGGTGCATGGCTTTAATATTTTCATCTTACTAAACAACTGAACTCATTAAGTTTAGAAGACTATTCCTGCATTTTCTTTTCCATCGCTTCTATCAACTCATAAAAGTTAGTTGAAGGCCTAGAGTACCAGTTTTTACCTTGGTCTTTATTATTTTGAGCTAATCGTTTAGCTCTTTCTTTAGCCAATTCTTGCTTATTACCTACAAGCATCTTTTGTACATCAAAGCGTTTATTTCTTGAAGGATGATATTCGGGCATATAATTACTTAGCTTAGAAGAACATTCATCCACAGGAGCACTTTCTTCAAAATGAAGTAAAGCCCATAGTTCAATTGAACGATTTGAGCAGATAACTTTGATATTATTTTTTGTAGCTTTTTCAATTGCATTCAGAAAATTAGTTTTATTTTTTCCTGAGATACTTCTATCATCTTCATCAAAAACAACGAATAATGTATCAAAATCTTCATAACTTCTTTTATCATTCAAAATGTTTTCAACAATTTTTCCTGGCTCTGTTTCTCCACTAGAAGGAATTATTCTAAATTTATAACGAGCTTTAACTTGATTAATCTTTTTTTGTTTTGCATATTCATCAATCCATGTACGTAAATATTCAGGTTCTGTTATACTACCTTCAGTATATATAATAAATTTACCTGCATCTCTATTTTTACGTGATGTTCGCTTTTCTCGAGCTAAATTATATTTCGGCATTAGCTTAATCCTTCTTTGATAGAACGTCCGCAAGTTCATTAATTTCGTTCAAATATGGAATTGCACCAAAGCGTCCTTCCCAATAGCCTTTTTCATAGTTAAATCCTTTTCTAATAGCATTAAAATCAGTTAAAGGATAAATTTCAGAACAACCTTCATCATTCTTTTCAACAAACCAAATTTCATCTCTTTTTAAAATATCATTCCTTAGAATAGAGGTATTATGAGAACTAAATATTAATTGAGCTTTTCCAATATTAATTTTGGGATCATTAAACAATTCAATTATTTTTGCCAATATCATTGGATGTAAATTACTTTCTAGCTCATCAATAACAAACACACCTCCATTTAGTAAAGCAGGTATAAATTTCATAAGATATTTAGCAAACTTGAACGTTCCTAAGCTTTCATTTTCTATAGTAAAATATTCTTTTTTTCCATTCACGCCTTTATGAATGAAGTATATATTATACTTTTCATTTGAATCGCTAAGTACCTTCTGTAGATTTTCATAAAAGTGTTTACTATCGAAATATTCTTCAAAAAATTCCTGTGGCTTTAGCCCTTTATGTAAAGGATCTTTTACAGTTTCTTCAATCGTTTGATTTAAAATATTATCAGTAAAATTTGTTGATAAATTTTTAGAATAAAATACAGAACTATCTATTGTTACTTTAATATCTTCAATACCTAAATCCGCATATTTTAAAAATTCAACAAATCTATTCTTTAGCGATTTATCTTCATATAGTTTTTTTGCAAACGTTGTAAAAAAATATTCGTCATCTTTTTTTGTATTATCTTTAATTTGTATTAATGTTTTCAAACCTTCAAATATTTTGTGAAAATGTTCAATTCCTCTTGTATCCAAAATATCAAGAACCAACAAATCATTTCTTTTACCTAGTGTATCTTCTATATATTGAATATCAAACTGTGAGACTTTTAATTTATCAATTTTCTTTAGCTTTTCTTTTTTTCTATTATACAAAATATTTTTTACTTTACCTCGATATTCTGTTAAAATTTCACTAATTATACCTTCAAAACTAAAAGATATATCCAATACATATCTATAATTATCACAACAAAAATCTATTACCAATTTAGATGGTGACATCACGCTTTTTTCATCTAACATAAAAGGCTGATAATAACCGATATAATGTTTTTTGTTTGTATTCCCTAGCATAGAAGATAAGATATCAAAAATTTTAATAAAATTACTTTTACCAGATGCATTAGCGCCATAAAGTGCAGTCACCGGTGCTATCACATTATCTTCTATAGCTTCAATATTGTTAATATAGCATTCTGGAGTTTCATTATATTTAGATTCTGCTGTAAATAAAATTTCTTGTTCATCTTTAAAGGATAATATGTTAGAAAAGAACAATCTTAGTAAATTAAGCTGTGACATTGGGAAACCTCTCAACTGATTTATTGTTATTACTTTATCATTTTTATTGTGAAAATCAATATTTTTATGTAAAATCTGTAAAAAAAATGCAGATTCATCGATAAAATAATATTTACCAGATAATTTATCTTGTATTTATATTATTAAACACATATCTTTCAATTCTCACGTAAGTTCTTTTTTCCTAATTGACAGCGAATTTGTGCTAATATATTTTATTAGCAGTGCTAATGAAAACTGCTAATAACTTTGAGGTTTACACCCCAGACGATATTTAGATAAGTTATTGATTTTACACAAAACAAGGTTTTATGGGTTGGTATTGACGCATCCAGCCTCCTCAGACAATTTTTAATTAAGAAATTGTTTTTGCAAACTTTTTTAAAATCTAAAAACTGAAAAATTTGAGGTTCACGCCCCAGATGATATTTAGATAAGCTATTGATTTTATACAAAACAATGTTTTATGAATTGGCATTGACACATCAAGTCTCCCTTGCCAAATTTCAGATAGGACCTTGTTTTTCAGAGATTTTTTACCTATAAAAAAGGCCTAAATTTTCCTTTTAAAGTTGAATAAACTAAAATTAACTCAATCAAAATCTAATAACCACTTAAGCACATTTATGTGTTTAATTCCTTTATTATCACTTTCATCATAGTCCATCGTTAATAAAAATTTTGGGAAATTATCATCAATTGCTTGCAGTGGTTCTAATTCTCTCTCTAATGTTTGAGTATCTTGAACACTCAAAGATACTTGATAATATTCAACAATACCGCCACTTTTTGTCGCAACAAAATCTACTTCAACTAACCGCCCTTTGGAATAAACTTTACCCAAAGAGACTTTATACCCTCTTCTTATTAATTCAAGATAAACGACATTTTCAAGTATATGACCTGAATCAGCTCCCTCTTTTCCCAATAACGCTGTCCTCAAGCCAATATCGGCGACATAATATTTGGCATTTGTTTCTAAAAGTTGCTTACCTTTAATGTCAAAAGGTTCACATTTATAAAGCAAATAACTATCTTGCAGACCTTGAATATACTGACTAATAGTTGGAACGGAAACACTAAAACCCGTAGATTTTAGACCGCGTTCTATTCCTCGAATAGATGTCTCATTACCAATATTGTCAAATAGATAGCGAACAACACCTTCTAACTTATTTCCATCTGCAATACCAAAACGACGAACAACATCTTTTTGAATAGTATTTAAATATACCGTATCCATTAAATAATCATTTATTAGCTGCTTATCATACACAAGGCTTAATGTTTGAGGGAAACCACCTTCTTTTATATAATGGGTATACAAATATACAGGGTGACGCAAACTTTCAATATCTTTTCTTGTTCTCACATAATGTTGAGCGAACATTGGATATGCATCAAAATATTCTCTAAAAGATAGAGGTTGCATTTTGATTTCTATATATCTTCCTCCCAATTGATTGGCTAAATCACTAGAAAACATATACGCATTTGAACCTGTCAAATAAACATCTATATTATCTCTCAGTCTCAATGTGTTTGCTACAACTTGCCAATCATCTAGCAATTGTATTTCATCTAGAAAAACATAATTCATTTTGTTTGGCTGAAGCTTTTTAACAATATAATCCAATAACGCATCTGTTCCGCTCAATCGATTATTAGCCTCAAGCGTTAAACCTATTTCTCTTGTCATCAAACGGTCTTCTAGGTTTATATTGATAATTTGACTATAATCTGCTTCTTTATGGGCGAGCAAATCTAATTGATATAAGTAAAAAAGTTTAGACTTACCACAACGCCTAACTCCTGTTATGATTTTAATCAAATCAGGTTGATTTTTCCACTTTTTTAATTGTTCTAAATATTGTGGTCTTCCTATTATTATTTCCGATCCATTTTGCATATTAGTTCTCCTTATATTGTTAAATATAATTAACAAAGAAGTAAAAGTCAACAGTTTTGTTAATTGTATTTAACAACAATATATAGTTAATGATATTTGTAAAATGGATTTTACAATCTTTTTACTCTTTCAATTCTCCACAAGCCTTGACATGCCTAATTGACAGCGATGTTGTGCTAATATATTTTATTAGCAGTGCTAATGAAAACTGCTAATAACTTTGAGGTTTACACCCCAGACGACATTTAGATAAGTTATTGATTTTACACAAACAAGGTTTTATGGGTTGGTGGTGACGCATCCAGCCACCCCAGCCACAGAATACAAACTGTCAAAAATCACCATGTTAGCAACCTGATTGCTAACTAACTATAAATACAATAAAAACACATTATTTTCTTTTGTGTGTAAATAAAAAACATTTATCTTGAAAATATTTGATATGATAACCGTACTTAATATTAAAAATAAATTATGGTTTTTGAACGATGCTTATTTTTTAGCATACTTTATCTGATAATTCTTTTCTGTTCTTATAAGTAGTTTAACAACTATTTATGAGGACTAATTATGATATATGGGTATATAAGGGTCAGTACTGACCATCAAAATACAGCGAATCAACATCATGAAATTGAATTATTTGCTCAAAAACAAGAAATTATCATTGATAAATGGATTCAAGAAGTCATTTCGTCCAGAAAGCCTTTATCGGAGCGTAAATTAGGAAAACTTCTTAAAAAGCTAAAAAAAGGTGATATTCTTATAGCAACAGAATTATCTAGATTAGGTAGAAATTTGCTTGAAGTTATGGGAATTTTACAAAAATGTTTGGAAAAAGATTGCCAAATTTGGACCTTAAAAGAAAATTATAGATTAGGTGCAGATATACAATCCAAAGTATTAGCCTTTGCTTTTAGTTTAGCTAGTGAAATTGAACGACAACTCATTTCTGAACGCACTAGACTTTCTCTTCAAAGGCTTAAAGATGAAGGAAAACATCTTGGTCGCCCTTATGGAACTTCTTATCAAAAACTCCAAAAGGAACATGATAGAATAAAAAGATTAGTAGAAAAAGGCTTAACCAAAGCGGAAATAGCTCGAAGTCTTGGATGTTCTTGGTTGACTATTCACCGATACATACAAAGAAATTTCAAGTAACCGGCTTAGGACTTCCTTTTCTCTACAGAAAGGAAGTCTTTTTTTATATTTTCAAAATATTACAATCTCAGCCTTTCTATGATTATAAGATATTATCTGCTCTTTATGAAGTTTTAGTTTCTTTATTAAGACTTTTGGATAGAGCAACAGCATTCATTTATTATAAACTCGAAAATAAACAAATTTTGTTTCTAATATTATCTGAGGTCATAAATGGTTTCCATAATTAGCTTTCACCAACAATTTTAATCTTTATAAAATATCCAATTTTCTTATTTCAATAGACTGTACATTATGAAGTTGTACTAAAATATATAATAATATCTCGCTAGATATTATTTTCTACTCAAGGCTAAGAACATTTATTCTAATATCGTCAAAATGTCATTTATAGATTTTCTTTTGGGTGCAGGAATATCTATAATTGAGCGATACCCTAAAGCAATAACAGCTCCAACATCTTCTGTCTCAGGTATGTTTAAAACTTTTCTCAAAGCATCGCCATCACGTAAGCCAAGAATGACACTATCAATGCCCATGTCAGTCGCTTTGAGACAAAGTAGAGCATTTTGCAAACCTAAATCATAACACCCCCAACCATTACCCAGTTCATTCTCGCTTACCCCCTCTCGAGTAAAACCTGAACGGTTTTTAACATACGTCGTTACGAGTAAAACATTGACGTCTTTTGTTACACTCTGGTTTTGTTCTGCCAAACAATGACGAACTTCTAAAAGTTTATTCGGATTAAAAATAGCATAGTAACGAGCTGTTTGTGAATTTTTCCAAGAAGGAGCTTGTTGAGCTACTTTTATCATTTCCAATATTTGCTCTTTGCTCACTTTTTTGTTAGCATCATAATTTCTGATACTTCTTCTTTTATAAATAACATCATCAAAATTCATTTTATAACCTCTCAGAATACAAAATTTTGTATTATTAGAGCATGATGTATCTTTATAAATAATTAAAATCGGAAAGATGATTATATTTGTTTGACAAACTTAAAATAATAGTTATAGTCTAGGCGATTTTAATTTATATTATTGTATTTTATGAAGAGATTTTGATTAAAAAATGTTGTTATGACAGCAACATAAAATAAGGAGATAAATATGTCAGAATTAGATACTCAATCTGCTTATGATGGTTTCGTTGGCGGTAAATGGCAATCTGAAATCAATGTAAGAGATTTTATTCAAAAAAACTATACCCCTTATGAAGGTGACGCAAGTTTCTTGGCTGGTCCTACAGAAGCTACAAAAAAATTGTGGGACATGTGCTGTGAATTGAGTAAAAAAGAACGCGAGAAAGGCGGCGTTCTGGATATGGACACTAAAGTTGTGTCTTCTATCGTATCTCACGGTGCCGGCTATTTGGATAAAAACCTGGAAACTATCGTTGGCTTCCAAACAGATGCTCCATTCAAACGTTCTTTGCAACCATTTGGTGGTATCAGAATGGCTGAAACTTCTTGCAAATCTTATGGCTATGAAGTAGATCCTGAAATTTCTGAAATCTTCACAAAATACAGAAAAACTCACAACCAAGG